>JARKOQ010000122.1 GCA_029976005.1 Aggregatilineales bacterium
GTTCCTGTGCAACGCCCTGGGCGGCGCGGGCAAGGTCGTGGAGCTGGAAGGCATCGCGGGCACGTCGGCGGCGCGGGATCGCGGCGCGGGCTTCAACGCCTACCTGAGCGAGAGCTGCCCCGGCCTGGAAGTCGTCTCGCGCCAGACGGCCAACTTCAACCGGGCCGAAGGGCTGGACGTCTTCACCAACATCCTGCAGGCCCAGTCCGAGATTAACGGCGTGTTCGCCCACAACGATGAGATGATCCTGGGCGCGATCGAAGCCGCGACGGCGGCGGGCCGCGAAGGGATCGTGTTCGTGGGCTTCGACGCGGTCGATGACGCGGTGGCGGCGGTCGAGGCCGGCACGCTGGCGGCGACCGTGGCCCAGCAGCCGGACCTGATGGGCAGCCTGGGCGTCAAGACGGCGGTGAGCTACCTGGGCGGCCAGGAAGTCGCGGCGAGCATCCCCGTCGACCTGGCGCTGGTGACCAAGTAACCGTTGCAACGCGGGGCATGTGGGGGTGCGGTTCCCCACATGCCCCTTCGCCGTGTCCCCCTGGATGATCCGAGGCTAGCGCGATGGCGGAACCTCAACCCCTGCTGCACATGCGGCATATCACCAAGACGTTTCCGGGCGTGCGCGCCCTGAATGACGTCGAACTGGTGGTCTATCCCGGCGAGATTCTGGCCCTGCTGGGCGAAAACGGCGCGGGCAAGAGCACCCTGATGAAGGCCCTCAACGGGGTCTTTCCGCCCGATTCGGGCGAGATCGTGTGGAACGGGCAGCCGGTGGCGATCCATTCACCGCACGACGCCCAGGCCCTGGGCATCAGCATGATCCACCAGGAACTGGCCCTGATCCCCTACCTGGACGCCGGCAAGAACATCTACCTGGGGCGCGAGCCGCGCGGCCCGCTGCCGGGGCTGATCGACTGGGGCCGCCTGTATGTCCAGGCTCGCGAGCAGCTCCAGCGGGTGCGGCTGGAGGTCGATCCGCGCGTGCCGGTGCGCCAGCTTCCGCTGGCCCAGCAGCAGATGGTCGAGGTCGCCAAGGCGCTTTCCCTGGACGCGCGCCTGATCGTGATGGACGAGCCAACCTCGTCTCTGACCGAGCGCGAAGTCGAAACGCTGTTCGAGCAGATGCGCCTGCTGCGCGCCCAGGGCGTGGCGATCATCTTCATCACCCACCGCCTGGACGAGATTTTCCAGGTGGCCGACCGCGTGACCGTCCTGCGCGATGGCGAGCTGGTCGGGTCGGAGCCGATCGCCGGGCTGACCGAGGAACGCATCATCCGCCTGATGGTCGGGCGCGAGGTCAGCGCCATGTTCGAGCGCCCGGAGCGCGCCCAGACCGGCGCGGTCGTGCTGGAAGTCGAGGGCGTGTCCTCCCCCGGCGCGATCCAGGACATCAGCTTCAAGCTGCACCGGGGCGAGGTGCTGGGCCTGGCCGGTCTGGTCGGCGCGGGCCGCACCGAGCTGGCCGAGACGATCTTCGGGGTGCGCCCGGCCTCCGGCGGCACGATCCGCCTCGACGGGCAGCCGGTCGCGATCCGGCGGCCGGCCCAGGCGATCCAGCACGGGATCGGGTTCGTGCCGGAAGATCGCAAGGCCCAGGGCCTCTTTCTGCGCATGAACGTGGGGGCCAACATCGTCATGGCCCTGCTGCGCCAGCTTTGCCGCTGGGGGGTGATCCAGCATGCCCGCGCGGAGAAGATGGGCAGCGAGTTCGTGGAACGGTTGGACATCCGCACGCCCTCGCTCCAGCAGCGCGTGCGCAACCTGAGCGGCGGCAACCAGCAGAAGGTCGTGATCGCCAAGTGGCTGACCCGCGAGCCGAAGGTGCTGATCCTGGACGAGCCGACGCGCGGGATCGACGTGGGGGCCAAAGCCGAGATTCACCGCCTGATGCACCAACTGGCCGGGCGCGGGGTGGGCATCCTGATGATCTCCTCCGAACTGCCGGAAGTGCTGGGAGTCAGCGACCGGGTGCTGGTCATGCATGAGGGGCGGCTGGCGGGCGAGTTCGACCCGCGCCGCGCCACCCAGGACGACATCATGAGCGCGGCGACCGGGAGCAACCCGGCCGGGAACGGCTCCACGAGCAGGGAGGCGACCCTCCAATGACGGCGATCATTCAGCGGCGCGCGCTGGCGGGCTGGCTGCGGCGCGGCATGGTTTTTCTGATTCTGCTGGTCCTGGCGATCTTTTTCGCGCTGACTTCCGACCGCTTCTTCCAGGGCGGCAACCTGGTCAACATCGCCGTGCAGAACGCCCACGTGATCGTGGTCGCGACCGGCATGACCCTGACCATGCTCCTGGGCGGGATCGATCTGTCGGTCGGCTCGGTGGCGGCCCTGGTGGGCGCGATCTCCGCCGGGCTGATCGCGCGCAACGGTCTGCCGACCGAGGTCGCGCTGGGGCTGGGCCTGGGGCTGGGCTTCCTGCTGGGGCTGGCCAACGGCGCGCTGGTGGTGTATGGCAAGCTGCCGCCCTTCGTGGCGACGCTGGCCATGATGGGCGTGGCGCGCGGCCTGACCCTGGTCTACACCGAAGGCCGGCCGATCTCCGGCCTGGGCGACACCTACACCTTCTGGGGTACCGGCAAATTCGGGACGGTCCCCGCCCCGATCGTGCTGGCGATCGTGGTGGTGGTGCTGGCCTGGCTGCTGCTGACGCGCACCCGCTTTGGGTTGCACATCTACGCCATCGGCGGCGGGGAGGAAACCTCCCGGCTGGCCGGGGTGGCGGTCAACCGGGTCAAGCTGCTGACCTACGCGATCAGCGGCCTGCTGGCCGGGCTGGGCGGGATGCTGCTGGCGGCCCGGCTGTGGTCGGCCCAGCCGCAGATCGGCGTCGGCCTGGAACTGGACGCGATCGCGGCGGCGGTGCTGGGTGGGGTGAGCCTGTTCGGCGGGGTGGGCGGCGTGCTGGGCGCGGTCGTCGGCGCGTTGATCGTCGGCGTGCTGGCCAACGGCATGAACCTGCTGCGGGTGGCCTCCTATCCCCAGCAGGTCATCCAGGGAATCGTGCTCGTGCTGGCCGTGACGGTTGATATGTACACCAAGCGCCTGGAAAACCGCTGATGCGTCCCATTTGGCGCTACAGGTTATCAGGGGAGCCGCCGGCTCCCCTTTTTTGTTCGCGGCCAGAGAGCATGTGCATTGGATACGGGCCGGGCTGAAGCGCCGCTCTGGGCCTGTTTGGCGGCAAGATCGATTACAATAGAGCGGAGCCGTTCCGCCGCCGGGCTTTCCGGCAGGACGCGGGCGGCGATTTCGTCGAAGGGGACCGCCGCGCCTGGGCGCGGAGCCTGGTCCCTGCGCTCACGAGCGCATGATCAAGGGGGAGGGATGGGGCCGGTGAGTTACCGTGAATCGACTCCGCAAGCTGTACTCGAAAATCTGGGGGGCGCCATGTGGATCGCGGGCATGCTGCTGACCAGCTCGCTGACCCGGCGCTGGTACAACCGCTGGGGCGCGACCCCGGCGGAGCAGGCGGGACACTATCCCGGCGATGACCTGGTGCCGCAGCCGCGCCTCACGTACACACGCGCGATTACGATCCAGGCTCCGGCGGACGAGGTTTGGCCGTGGCTGATTCAGATCGGCCAGGGCCGGGGGGCGCTGTACAGCTACGAGCTGCTGGAGAATATCGCCCGCTGCGACATGCACAACGCCGGGGCGATCGTGCCCGAATGGCAGACGCCCCAGGTGGGCGACAAGGTGCGGCTGGGGCCGGAAGGCTACCCCTTCTACTGGATCGGCGGCTACGAGCCGGGCCGCTGGCTGCTGCTGGTGACCGGCGATCTGACGCGCACGGAAACCGGCTTCGCCCGGCCCGATCCGCTGCCGGAGAAGTACGTGCTGGACACGTGGTGCTTCGTGGTGGAGCCGCTGGCGGGGCAGGCCTCGCGCCTGATCCTGCGCGGACGGCAGACCTATGCGCCCGACACGTTCGCCAACCGGATGATCTGGCGGGTGATCACCGAGCCGATGGGCTTCGTCATGATGCGCCAGATGCTGATCGGGATCAAACGGCGGGCGGAGGCCGCGCGGCGGCGCGGTTAGGTAGTTAGGCGATTTGAAAGACCACCCAGGGGGCGCTCCTGATAGATGGGCGCCCCCTGTTTTTGTTCGTGCTGGCGGGTGTGGCATTGATCCGCCCCCTCCGCGCCGGCTTTGTGCCCAATTGCACAATTGATTACCGCTTCTCCACATCTTCTCCATAATCTCGATCTACCCTTTGAACAGCAGGCGGATTTCCTCCGTCTGGCGACGCGGCACAGGCCGCCGGGCGGCTTGATGGGATACACGGGATTAAAGGAGAAAACCATGTTTGGCCTCGGAAAGACGCGCAAAAAGGCAGCCTTCCGGCTGCTCACCCTCGTCCTGATATGCGTACTGCTGCCGCTGTCGCTGACGGTAGGGCAGGTCGATGCCCAGGGCGGCCCTGGCAATCCCCCGCCCGGCGGCAACCCACCCTCCGGCAATCCGCCGTCGGGCGCTCCTCCGGGTGACGGGTCTGGCGGCGGCCCCGGCGGAAGCGATTCGAGCACCAATCCGGTGCTGTCCTCGGACTGCGGGGCGTATACCCTCGACGGCGAGACGAGCGAGTCGACCGGCCAGGCGTATGACTCGGCCAGCGACGACGAGTCGGCGATCTGCGTGGTCAACGGCGGCAGCCTGACCCTGGTCAACCCGACGATCACCAAGACCGGCGAGACGTCTTCCTCGGATAGCAGCAGCTTCTACGGCCTCAACGCGGCCGTGCTGGCCGGTTCCGGCAGCACGGTGACGATCAGCGGTGGCACGGTCACGACCGATGGCTCCGGCACCAACGGCGTCTTCGCCACCGGAGAAGGCTCCTCCGTGACCCTGTCCGACCTCACGATCACGGCGATCGGCGACGGCGCGCACGCGGTCATGGCGACCCTGGGCGGCACGCTGAGCCTGACCAACGTCGACATGCTCACCACGGACTCCCATTCCGGCGCGGTCGCGACCGATCGCGGCAGCGGGACGATCACCGTCACCGGCGGCACGGTGACCACGACCGGGCCGGACTCGCCCGCCGTTTATTCGACCGGTCTCATCACGGTCACGGATGCGACCCTGGAAGCGACCGGGGCCGAGTCGGTGGTGATCGAAGGGGCCAACTCCGTCACCCTGATCGACTCGGATGTGACTTCGAGCATCGAGGACAAGTGGGGCGTGATGATCTATCAGAGCATGTCCGGCGACGCGGAAGGCACCGAGGGCGTTTTCACCATGACCGGCGGCTCGCTGGCGCACACGGCGGCCAGCGGCCCCCTGTTCTTCAACACCAACTCGACCGCGATCATCACCCTGACGGACGTAGACGTGACGGTGGAATCGGGCATCCTGGTGCAGGCGGGGGCGACCGAGCGCTGGGGGAATGCCGGCTCGAACGGCGGCACGGTGATCTTCACCGCCGATACCCAGGCGCTCACCGGCGACCTGATCGCGGACGAGATCAGCGCGATCGCGCTCACACTCCACAACGGCTCGTCCCTGACCGGCGCGATTAACCCGGATGGCACGGCCAGGGAAGCCAACCTGACCCTGGACGCGACCAGCACCTGGACGGTCACGGCGGACTCCGTCCTGACCTGCCTGACCAATCCCGATGGAATCGCGGACGGCACGATCACCAACATCACCGGCGACGGCTTCACCGTCACCTACGACGCGGACGCCTGCCCGGCCCTGGGCGGCGCGACCTACAGCCTGACCGGCGGCGGGGTGCTGCAACCGGCGGCCTGACCTCCCGACGCTTCAAACAAGCAGGGGACGTTCGCTCGAACGTCCCCCGGTTTCGTTCTGGCGGTAAAGCGTTGGGTTTACAACTCCGAGTTGGCCTTGATGAAGTCCAGCAGCAGGTCGACCTGGGTGAAGGCCAGCGCCGTGACCGTATCCGCCCCGCCGTAGTAGATCGCGATCCGGCCGGTGGGCGCGTCGGCCAGGGCCGCGCAGGGGAAGGCCACGTTGGGCACATCCCCGACGCACTCGTAGAGTGTCTGGGGGGAGAGCAGGTACGGCGCGGTGCGGTAGATGACTTTCCACGGCTGGTCGAGGTCAAGCAGGGCCGCGCCCATGCTGTACACGAAGCCGTTGCACGAGGTCAGCACGCCGTGATAGATCAGCAGCCAGCCTTCGGTGGTCTCGATCGGGGTCGGGCCGGCCCCGATCTTGGTGCTCTGCCACGTCCAGCCCTTGGGCTTCATGACGAAGCGATGGTTGCCCCAGTGAATCATGTCCGGGCTTTCGCTGTAGAAGATGTCGCCGAAGGGGGTATGGCCGGTGTCGCTGGGCCGGCTGAACATGGCGTACTTGCCCCTGATCTTGCGCGGGAAGAGCACGCCGTTGCGGTTGTGGGGCAGGAAGGCGTTTTCGATAAACGTGAACTTCTCGAAGTCGTGGGTGTAGCCGATGCCGATCGTCGGGCCGTGGTAGCCGTTGCACCACGTGACGTAATAGCGGTCTTCCAGCCAGCACACGCGCGGATCGTAGCGGTGCTCGAACTTCGCCAGCTCCGGATCGGCGCACTCCCACGCGATCGGCTCCGGGCTGAGCGTCCAGTGAATGCCGTCCTCGCTGCGCCCGCTGTGCAGGTTCATGATCCGGCGCGTGTCGTCCACGCGGAAGACCCCGGCGAACTTGCCCTGGAAGGGCACGGCGGCGCTGTTGAAGATGCTGTTGGAGCGCGGCAGCAGGTCGCGGGGGATGATCGGATTCTCGGAGTAGCGCCACAGGACGGCTTCGGAGTTGGCCGGGCGCGGCTGCCAGGGGATGTTGGGCAGGGCAGGCCCGATGATGGTCGTATGGGTGTTGCTCATGCGGATTCCTCTCAAGCCAAAGGAAGGACTGGGTCGGTGGCGCGGCCAGGCTCCGGGGCCGAGGTGGAGTCGGGCGGCGCGCATCGAAGATGATTGTACAGATTTTTGGGCGCGGGAATAGTAACGCGATTCACGATTTGAATGGAGAATCTTCACGCCGGGAGGGGGATTGCAGAGGTTCCCCTACCTTCCTGGCTTGTCAGGTCGGGAAGGTAGGGGAGAGCCTGGATCAGATCACTTCCAGGGCGTTGCGGCCGGGCAGGGCCGGGAAGGGGGCGTGCGGCTCCGCCTGGTACCAGAACGCGGTCGAGGCGATGTCGTCCTGCATCGGCAGGTAGCGGCCTTCGCTGCGCCAGCCCAACGCCTGGATCGTCACGCGCAGGTCCTGCTGGAAGCGGATGGGGTCCATGATGTGCCAGCGGTACAGGCCGAAGCGCTGCTGGCTGCGGTACAGCCCATCCGGCTTGAGTACCTGGGGCAGCCCGGAATAGGGCGAGGAGAAGACGCCGTACTCGCCCGGCGGGTATTCGAAGTTCCAGGCCCCGCCGAAGTAGTCCTCGGTGCCGGTGCCGCAGATCGTCGGGAAGTCGCGGTCGCCGTCCAGGTAGAACTTGATCTCACCCTCGCCCCACCACCCGCTGTTGTTGACGCCCCAGGCCATGTAGGTGCCCACGTACTGCCCCTGGCCCTGCACGCCTTCCAGCAGGGTGTGGACAGTCTGGTAGGGCAGCGGATTGCTGCGCCGCCACTGGGCGTGCAAATAGGCCGCGTCGTCGGGCACGTCGGTCAGGGTGTAGGTGATCTGGTAGAAGAAGCCGCCGCATTCCTTGCCGAGCAGGTTCTCGACCGTGATCCGGGCGCTGCGCCGGAAGGGCATCTCCCAGTAGCTGTTGAAGCCGCCCTTGGGGTTGACCGCTACCGGCAGCGAGACCACGTTGCAGGGCGTGCACCAGCCGTTGGCGAAGAAATCCCCCAGCGGCACCTCGATCGAAGGCGTGGCTTCGTCTTCCCAGTACATGCGCAGGACGAGACTGCGCCACCAGGTGAAGTCGACCGTGATCCAGATGTGCTGGATCGCGCCGGGGCCTTCGATCGCGGCCAGGGTGGTCGTCTGCGCGGCGGGCAGGCTGATGCACGGCGCGCACTTCCAGCCCTGGCCCAGCTCGCGGGCGGCATGGCCGCTGGGCGGCAGGGCCATCCCGCCCAGGCCCGGCGCGCCGGTCGGATTCTCAGCGCTGATCGAGCGCGTCTGGGCCTTCGAGAGGCGGCTCAGGTTGCCCAGGCTCAGGTTCAGACCATTGTAGGGGGGCATCGTGATTCTCCTGGTGAGGCGCGGCCCTTCAACCGCGCTCGTAGGTCGCGCGCAGGTAAATGTCCAGCAGGTAGCGGGGATAGCCGATGTGCAGCAGGTTGGCCTCACACTGTTGGAGGGTCGCGCCGTGGTCGCGCCAGTAGGGCACGCGCTTGATCAGGGTCTCCACGCGCTCGCGCGGGGTGATGATCCAGGTGTCCTTGGGGACGTGGCCGTAGAAGATCACGGCCATCTCGTCGGCCACGGCCGTCGATTTGAGATAGGGCGCGATCAGCACGACCTTCGACGCGCCGCGCTCGGTGGTCAGGTACTGGGCCACGAACTTGGCCGTGCCGCCCAGGTCAACCAGGTCCTCGACCACGCCGACCACCCGGCCTTCGACCTCGATCGACAGCGGCCGGACGATCTCCGGCTGGTCGAGCGGCTGGCCCGGCCCGGCGTAGAATTTGACGCCCAGGGTGCCGAAGTCGATCGGCGGGATGTTCTTGTTGAGCGACCACGCCAGGTGATCGTGGAGCAGCACGCCCGGCAGCAGGCCGCCCATCGTGATCATCACAGCGTGAGTGATCTGTTCCCGGGTGCAGATGTTGTCGATCTGGTAGCGGTAGACTTTGCGCGCCACCTGGGCCGCGATGTAGGTCGAGACGTGATCCGGGATGAACAGGAATTTGAGGCTGTCGAAGTCGACCTCGACGCCATGCGGCTCGGCCCAGAATTCGGGGTCGATGCGGTCGTCGGGAGACTGGATCTGGTCAGCGTATGATGCCATCGGTGCCCTTCTGATCAGAGGATAAGCCGGGATCGTTCCGGCCGCGAACGGTACAGTCTGATTATCCGCCGAAACCCGGCCCGGCTCAAGCGGCCGGGAAAGCGGAGGCGAGAGACAAGAGGCAAAAAAACAGCGTCGAAGCGGCAAGCGTCAAAGCGCAGGCGCGCTCTTCATGGCAGTGGTCGCCGCGCCGCCGCCGTCCAGACGAACGCCCGGCGGGAGGTGCATTGTAGGGACGACCGGCCGGTCGTCCCGGATGTTTGACTCAGGCCGCCCCAAAACACAACGGGAGGGCAGGCGCCCTCCCGTTATTGGAAACCTGCGGAAAGTTACTGCTCGAAGTAGACGCGGCCGGAGTACTTGAGGCCGGTCAGGAAGGTGCCGTTCAGTTCCGCCGCGTCGATGTTGAGGTCGGCGCGATAGGCCCAGGCGCCCACGGCCTGGTAGATCGGGATCATGGGCAGTTCCTGCCACAGCAGGCCGTCAATCTGCTTGTAGATTTCGTAGCGGGCGTCGGGGTTGGTCTCGCTGCGGCCCTGCTCGAACAGCGCGGTGATCTCCGGGTTGTCGTAGGCGAAGAAGGCCGTCGCGTTGGCGTAGTAGTTGCGGTAGTGATCCGGCTCCGGCCCGAACAGCCCCCAGCCGCCCAGCATGGCGTCGTAGGGCTTTTCGGTGCTGACGTTGTCGTAGATTTCCTCGTAGACGGCCGAGTCGTCCAGCGCGGCCAGCTCGACATCCACGCCCAGGGCGCGCCAGTTGTCGTAGACGATCGGGGCGACCGCCTGCATCAGCGACCAGGTGCCGGAGTAGGCGATCCGGACGTGCATCGGGACGCCGTCCTTGTCCAGGATGCCGTCGCCGTCGCTGTCGGTCCAGCCGGCGTCGGTCAGCATCTGCTGGGCCGCGGCCGGATCGTAGACGTACTGCGGGTTGCGGCCGGCTTCGTAGACGAACACGGCCTTGTTGAAGAGCGAGTCGGCCAGCGTGCCGTAGCCACCGCCCGCGACCTGGATGATCGCTTCGCGGTCCAGGCCGACGGCCAGGGCGCGGCGCACGGCCGGGTCGCCCACGGTGGCGCTGCGGGTGTTGAAGCCGACGTAACGCATCAGGTCACGCGAGGCTTCCTGCAGCACGAAATCGGGGTTGTCCTGGAAGGGGGACACGTCCGCGCCGTCGACGCGGGCGTAGTCGATCTCACCGGCCAGGATGGCATTGGCGGTGTTGGCCGCGCCTTCGATGAAGCGCACCACAATCCGGTCCAGGCAGGGCGCGCCGCGCCAGTAGTCGGGATTAGCTTCCAGGGTGATGCTCTCGCCGGTGTTCCATTCCACGAACTTGAAGGGGCCGGTGGCGATCGGGTTGGTGTTGAACGGCGCGTCGACCATGTTCAGGCTGGTGAAGGCATGGGCCGGGACAATCGGGATGCTCAGTGCGGTCAGGACGGTCGCGTTCGGCTGGCTGAGGATCACCTTGAAGGTGTAGTCGTCCACGACTTCGAACTCCATCGGCACGTCGCCCTGCATCAGGTTGGAGCGCCAGTCGATGGCGTTCTCCTCCAGCAGCACGGCCTGGAACGTGAACAGCACGTCCGCGGCGGTGAACTCGGTGCCGTCGTGCCATTTGACGCCCTGGCGCAGGTGGAAGACGTATTCCAGGCCGTCCTCGGAAATGTCCCAGCTCTCGGCCAGGGCGGGTTCGATGGCATCGCCCCAGTTCTCGCCGCCCAGCACGAGCGGCTCGGCCATGAAGGTCACGACGAACAGGCTGTTGCCGTCATTGGCATACAGGCCGCTCAGCGTGCGCGGATCGCCGCCGTAGGAGACGACCATCGTGCCGCCCTGGGTGGGGCACACGAACTCGTCGCCCTGGGCCGCGGCGGGCATGACTCCGCCCACCAGCGTGACCAGCAGGATCAGGGTCAACAACAGTTTACGCATGGTTCTCTCCTCATGAACAATCGAACTATCGGCCAGCTTGATTCGGCGTAAAACCGCCGCCTCCTCACAACAAGGTTGCTGTCCTTTCCCTGCCCATGTGGGGCGGATCGGGACGGGGCCTGGCGCGTCTAGCGCCGGAGCTGCGGGTCGAAGGCGTCGCGCAGGCCGTCTCCGATGAAGTTGAAGGCCAGCACGATGGTCGAGATGATCACCCCTGGCACGACCCACATCCACCAGGCCGAGCGCAGCCACTGCTGGGCCTCCTCCAACATCTTGCCCAGGCTGGCATGCGGCGGGGGGACGCCCAGCCCCAGAAAGCTCAGGGCCGATTCGGTCAGGATGGCATACGGAACCGACAGGGTGGCGGCCACGATGATCGGGGCCAGGGCATTGGGCAGCAGGTGGCGGGTGATCAGCCGCCAGCCCGGCACGCCGATGCAGTGGGCCGCCAGGACGAACTCGCGCCCCTTGAGCGACAGGAACTCCGCCCGGATCAGGCGCGCGACTGTCATCCAGTTGAGCGCGCCGATCAGGATGATCAGCGCCAGCAGCGTGCCTTCGAACACGCCGGAGATGATCAACAGCAGGAAGAAGCCGGGGATGGACAGAAAGACGTCCGTGAAGCGCATCAGGACGTTATCCACCCAGCCGCCGAAATACCCGGCCGCGGCACCGATGCTGACCCCGATCAGAATTTCGAAGACGACGGCAGAGACTCCCACGAACAGGGAGACTCGCGCCCCGACCATGGCCCGCGAGAGGTAGTCGCGCCCATAGTTATCCGTGCCCAGGGCGTATTCCAGGGACGGCGGCTGCGGCTTGCCCCCGGCGTAGGCGGTGTTGGTCGCGTTCGGATCGTAGGGCGTGAGCACGTCGGTGAACACGGCCAGGACGAGCATCACGGCCAGCAGGATCGCGCTGATCACGGCCAGGCGGTGGCGGCGGAACTGGCGCAGGATCAGCTTCCACTGCGGGGTGGGTTCCTGGCGTTCCAGGCTGAGGGGCGCGGCATACTCAGTCATAGCGAATCCTCGGATCGGCCCAGGCGTAGGCGATGTCGGCCAGCAGGTTGCCGGTCACGATCAGCAGGGCCGAGAGCATGGTCACTGCCATGATGATCGGGTAATCCCGCCCGTTGATCGCTTCGACCCCCAGGCGGCCCATCCCCGGCCAGCCGAAGATGGTTTCGGTGATGAACGCGCCGGTGACGATTGAGGGCACCGACAGACCGATCAGGGTGATCATCGGGATCAGGGCGTTGCGCAGGGCGTGGAAGCCGATCACCCGCCGCTCGCGCGCGCCCTTGGCGCGGGCCGTGCGGATGTAGTCCTGCCCCAGCACTTCCAGCAGAGCCGAGCGCTGGTAGCGCGACCAGCTCGCCGTCTGGGCCAGGCTGAGCACGGTCGCGGGCAGGATCATGTGGCGCAGCACGTCCAGGGTCGCGGCCCAGCCTTCGTACGTATTGCGCACGTCGTGCATCCCCACGGCGGGCAGCCAGTTGAGCTGGATGGCGAAGACTTGCAGCAGCAGCAGCGCCACCCAGAAGGCGGGCAGCGAAATGCCCACCAGCGCCAGCGTGCTGAGGATGTAATCGACCAGAGTGTAGCGCCTGAGCGCGGAGACGATGCCAATCGGGATGGCGATCGCCAGCGACAGCATGAGGGAGACTCCGCCCAGCAGCAGGGTGTTGGGCAGGCGGTCGCCGATCTCAAGCGTCACCGGGCGGCGTGTCCGGAAGGAGAAGCCCAGGTCGCCTTCCAGGGTCTTGGTCAGCCAGGAGACGTACCGGACGGTGACGGGCTGGTCCAGCCCCAGGCTGGTCCGCACCCGTTCCAGGTATTCCGGATCGGTCCCTTTTTCCGGGTCGATGTACATCTGGGAGGCGTCGCCGGGGGCCAGCTCGACCAGGGCGAAGACGATGATCGAGATGGCGACCAGGAGGGGGATGGCCTGCAACAGGCGGCGGATCACGTAACGGGTCATCGATGGTCCTTACGATTCGCGCCAGACCGGGAGCCGGCCGCGCGGTCAACAGGGCCTATTCGGCCGCCACGGCGGTGGACGTGAAGACCTCGAACTCAGGTGGATTGATCAGGTGCTTCTTGACCCCGCACGAATTGGCCGCCCGGATGACCGCCTCGTGATACTTTTCCGGGAAGCCGGGTGGGAGCTGGATGTCCATCTCGATCTTCTCGATCATGCGCGTTTCGGGATTGTAGTGCATGCGCTGCCTGATCTTGAGGTGATCGGTGGGTAGCTCGCGCTCCTGGCAGAAGCGCAGCACCTTGATCCCGGAGCAGGTGCCGATCCCGGCCAGGAACAGGTCAAACGGCGAGGGTTCGTCTTCTCCGCCGGTGGGGATGTGGACGCCGTCCAGCCAGGCGTCCACGCGCGTTTCGCCTGGGAAGACGATGTCCATGTCAAAGGTTTCCATGTGTGGCTCCGATGCAGGCCAGGATCGCTGATTGGATGGGCAAGCGGATTGTGGAACATTGAGGGTTCCGGCCCTTGAACTGATATGCCGGAGTGCTCATAGGTTCATTCTAGCCGCGAACTTTGGTGCAAGCAATAGATTCGCGGCCCCAAAAGCAAACGATTGATTCGCAGTTTGTGGGGAAGCGCGGAGGGCGGCGGTATGCTGGTGGGTTGGGGCGGCGATGCGGATCGCCGCCATCTCGATGAAGGGGAATCCCGTGAGCGACGTGTTAAGCCGTTGGTTGAGCGCGCCTGTCTGCGCCGCGTCCCAGGAGCGCGCCATGCGCTTTTGGGCCGGGGAAGGGCGCTACCTGATCTCGGTGCAGACCCTGGCCTACGACTACCGCAAGAATTTCGACGAGCCGGCCGCCCGGCGCCTGATCCCGCGCCATCTGGAAGTACAGGCTGCCCTGCCCGGCCTGAATCTGCCCGGCGTGCTGGCCGACTGGGGCACGGTCAGCACGGCCCGCTACTGGGGCGGTGAGGTCACGGTCGAGGGCGATTTCGTCCACATCGCTCCGGCGGCCAGGACGCTGGACGAGGCGCTGGCCCTGACTCCGCGCCCGGTCGACGATCCCACGATGGATGCCCGGCGCGGGCTGGATCGCTGGCGGGCGATCGCGGCCGAACTGAATACCGATCAGCTCTGGCTGCGCACGCCCGACCTCCAGGGCCCGCTCAACACCGCCGGGCTGGTCATGGATCAGGAGGCGCTGCTGGTCGCCATGGCCCTGGAGCCGGAACGGGTGCACGAATTTCTGGGGCGGGTGTGCGACTTCCTGATCGACTACGTCCGCTACCTGCGCCGCGAGACGGCCGGGCGCATCTGCGGCAACATCTGGCCGCCGACCTTCTTCCCGGCGGAACTGGGAGTCTCGCTGACCGAGGACCTGATGCCGCTGCTGTCCGCGCCCATGTACCGGGAATTTGGCATCCCCCTCCTGCGCCGGATGGCCGACGCGCTGGGCGGGCTGCACATCCACTGCTGCGGTCGCTGGGGGCACCAGGTGAACAACCTCAAGGAGTCCGGGCTGCCGATCCGGGCGATGGAATTCCACTATCCGTTCACGAAGATCGAGGAGCTGGAGCCGCTGGCCGGCAGTGTGGTTTTTGTGCCGTACATCATGCTGCACATGCAGCAGGAATACGCCAGCGTGACCGAGTACTATCGCGCCCTGATCGAGCAGACCGACTCGCGCTTTCGCTTCTGGTTCGCCTGCGCGGACGATCTGCCGGAGACGCTCGAATTCGCCCAGGCCTACGCGCCGGGTTAGGTTGCCGGACGGTTAGGGAGCCGGACGGTGAAGGTCGTGCCTTTGCCTTCCTCGCTCTCGAAGCCGATCGTCCCCCCGTGCAGGTCGACGGCGTGGCGGGTGATCGCCAAGCCCAGGCCGGTGCCCTGGATACCGCCCGTGTTGTCGGCCCGGTGGAACGGCTCGAAGATGTGCTTCTGGTCGGCGAGCGGGATGCCGATCCCGGTATCGATGACGCGCAGGATGGTATTCCCGGCGCTGGGCGTGACCTCGAACCGGACGTGATTGCCTGGCCGGGAGTACTTGATCGCGTTGGAGAGCAGGTTGGTGATGATCTGGCGGATCAGCTTCTCGTCCATGACGACCGGCAGGCTGGATTCCGGTTTGACCAGGTCGATCACGATCGCCTGCTGGTGAAGCTGGATATCGGCGGTGACTTCCGCGCACAGGGCGGCCAGGTCGAACGGGGCCGGGTTGTACTCCATCTTGTTGGCCTCGGCCTTGCCGATGAGCAGGACTTCCTCCAGCAGTTGGGTCATGTGGCCGACCGAGGTCTTGATCTTTTCAAAGTGCCGCGCCTTTTGCTCGTCGGTCATCCGGTCGGCCCGGTTTTCCAGCAGGAAGGTGGAGGACAGGATCGTGGTCAGCGGCGTCCGGAACTCGTGCGAGGCGGTCGACACGAAGCGCGAGCGCAGTTCGGACAGCTCGCGGGCCTGTTCCAGGGCGGATTGGAGCTGGGCCTGGGCCTGTTTGTGGGTCGTGGTGTCGACCAGACTGCACACCACGCCCAGCAGGCCGTTCTCGACGAGCACCGGTGCGAGGGTCACGTCCGAATCGAAGGTCGAGCCATTCTTGCGGCGGGCGGTGATCTCCAGGCGCAGGGTCTGGCATTCCTGTTTGATCTGATCCAGGGCCGCCTGCAAGCGCTGCCGGGTGTCCTCCGAGGTCACGTCGAGTACGGAGTCACCGAATTTTTCGTCGATCTGGTAGCCGAACTGCGCGTTGAACGCCGGGTTGGTCTGCCGGATGAAACCGTCGGGATCGAGGAACAGGATTGCCTCGCCGGTATTGTTCAGGATGGTCTCTACGCGCTGGCGGGCGCGGTCAAGCTCCTGCGTGCGGACCAGAATCGCCTGTTCCAGCCCCTCGTTGTACAGCTCCAGGTCCTGGTACAGGCGGGCATTCTGGATGGCGACCGCGGCCTGGTCGGCGAACGCGGCCAGCCGTTCGGCGTGCCAGTTGGTGAAGAATCCGGGCGTCAGACTTTCCAGGTTGAGGAAGCCGATAACTTCCGAGCGGGCGCGGATGGGCACGCCCAGGTACGAACGGGCCAGGCTGGTTTCCATGCGTTGAACCCAGCCGGGATAGAGGCTGATATCCGGGATGACGACCGGCAGGCCGGTGGTGAGCATGTCCTGAATGTTGGGCGTGGTGAGTGGAAATGAGCCAGTTCTGAAGAAAGCCTCGAATTCGTCGGGGTAACCCCGCCAGTAGGCGAAGTGGACCTCATTGCCGGAGATCAAGGTGATGCTGCCTGCGTCGTGGGGCACGACCCGACCCACGTTTTCCAGCATGCGCTGGAGGAGGATATCCATCTCCAGGGTGCTGCTGAAGATCGCAGCCGTGTCGCGCAGGGCCTCGGCCATTTCGCGCTGGTCGCGCTCGGAGGCATACAGCCGCGCGTTCTGGATAGCGATGGCGAGCTGGTTGGACAGGGTCTCCAGCACCAGCATGTCTTTGGCGTTGAACGCGTTGATCTGCCCGCTCTGAACGTCCAGGACGCCCAGCAGCTCCTCGCCAAGCTGGATCGGGAGGCTGACCTCGGCCCGGATGGGGTTGTCCGGGAACGGGTTATAGTAGCGTGGCTCCAGAGTGACGTCATTGGCCAGCAGTGGCTGCCGGTGCTGGCCAACCCAGCCGACCATGCCCGTGCCGATCCTGAGGCTGTGCTGCGGGGGGAAGCGGTCGGCATGGCGGCCCGCCCTGGCCCGCATCACCAGGCGATCCTGCTCCTCGTTCAGCAGGAACAGGCCCACGTGTTCCAGTTTGAACGTGGCCTGGATCAGCACGGCGGCATGATCCAGCAGGGCGTCCAGATCGAGCAGGGCGGTCAGTTCCCAGCTTACCGCGTTGAGCAGTTCCATCTGGCGGAGGTGGGTCCGGACGGCTTCCTCGGCCTGCTTGCGGTCGGTGATATCGCGGACCATGGCCCCGACCGCGTTGCCCTGCTCGGTCTTGATGCCAAACACCGCGCTTTGCACGTTGCGCAAGGTGCCGTCCGGCCGCAGGATTTCGGCTTCCTGGTTGAGCATTTTCTGCGGCCACTCTTCAAAGTACTTTCGAGCCTGCTGGCGAACCCGCTCCGGATCGTAGCGGCGACGCTCTTCGGGCGAGCCGACTTCACGCTGGACTTCCCAGATGGGGCGGCCTGTGGCCTGAGCGCTAGGCAGACCCGTGATCTGCTCCATGGCCTGATTCCAGGTCACGATCAGGCCATGCTCGTCCGTCATCACGATTCCATCCACGGATTGCCCGATCAGATTGCGGAGCTTTTGCTCGCTGGTGCGCAGCGCGGCTTCGGCTTCCTGGCGCTCCACAAGCTCGCGTTGGGCCTGCTGGTACAGCGCGGCATTGGCCGTCGCCGCCGCGAGCTGAGGGGCGATTGCTTCCAGAAAACGCAGGTCGTCCCCGGTAAAGGCATCCAGGCGATAGCTCTGCACCTGGATTACCCCGGTGACGCGATTTTCCAGGATCAGTGGGACCAGCAGCGCCGAGCGGGCGATATTGTTGTCCGCCGGCTGCTCGTCCTCGTCCGCCAGGCTGCCATCCGGCCGGATGCCGTAATGGACCGGGGCGGTTTTGATCTGGGATTGGAGATCGGGCAGGACCAGCGACCGGCCGCTGCGGATGACCAGGCTCTGGGTTCCCGTGCCCTCGGGGGTCAGGGCCACCACTGGGAACTGGCTCACGTCGATCGGCTGCCCCTCCATCCAGGCGGACCGGCAGGTGATCGTCTGGGTGCTGGCATCGTAGGACGAGATGAACAGCACGTCGCAGGCCATCACGCGGGAGAGAGTCGCGTGCAGGGTGTCGTAGATGGCGGAGAGGTCGAGGGTGCTGCCCATGCGCTGGCCGGCCTCATACAACGACTGGAGCTGCGCGTTGCGCTGTTCCAGGACCGTCTCCAGGGCTTTTTGATCGCTGACATCGGTGATGAAGCCGGTCAGCCATCTCGCGCTGCCGGTAGGGGAATCCGTCACGCCGGCCCCTTGCTCCCAGACCCATTTGATCGCGCCGCTGGCCGTCCTGATCCGGTATTCGAGGCGATACGGGCGGTTCTGGCCGATGGCGGCCTGGATTTTCTCCCAAACGAACGGTCGGTCTTCCGGCACGATCAGCGAATCGTAGCTCAGCCGCCGGTTGTGAATCAGATCGTCCGGCTCGTAGCCGGTCAGGGCCTTGCAGCCGGCGCTGACGAACTCCATCGTATAATCGGGCGTGTTCTGGCAGCGGTAGGCCATGCCGGGCAGGCTGCTCATCAGCGAGCCGCCCACTCCGCGCATGGTGTGGAGCAACTCCGCGGCGAGTTTTTCCAGGACGGGTTGGACCTCAGCGCGTTCTTCGGGGTTTAGCCCCGCGATCTGGGCCTGAAGGGCTTCCAGTTGAGTTTGAAGGGATATCATGCGGGTTTGCCTGCGAAAAACGCGTTCGCCTGATCGTGAATGGGTGTGCGCGGTTGGTTCGGATGACCAGGGTAGGTTTCCTTCGCGGTCGGGTGTCTCGTTGCTGATTCGTTGTCTATAGTCCCAGGCATGATTGATTTTTAAGTAATTTATAATAAAGACAGGACTTAGAAACTATTCTACCATAAGTTGCGATTGGGTGTCTAGTTTTGTGGCAGCTTACCGTTGTTGAAGGATCGCGCTTACTGCGGCGGACAAGGGCGTGGTTTGCATAAAGAGGCGATTCGTCCTCAACGGAATATCCAGACATTCTTTTGTGTTTTCCCGCCAAAGCAGTGATAGAGTCAGGTTGAACGTTCACGTGAACGTTCAACCTGATGGCGGGAGGCGTGATGAGCAAACCACCCACCATGCGCGACGTGGCGGAACTGGCCGGCGTCTCGGTGCAGACCGTGTCGTGCGTCGTCAACGAAACCGGCCATATCTCCCCCAAGACGCGCAAAAAGGTTCTGCGAGCGATCGACGAATTGCACTACCGCCCCGACCGCATCGCCCGGATCATGCGCACCGGCCAGACGCGCCTGATTGGCCTCCTGATCCTCGATATCACCAATCCCGTCCACTCCCTGGTCGCCAGCGCGGTCGAAAGCGCGGCCTACGCGCGCGGCTACAAGGTGGTCCTGTACAACGTCGGCATGAGCGCCGAGCGCGAGCGCGAGTGCCTGCAAGCCTCCGCCGAAGGGCTGGTGGACGGCCTGATCCTGGTCAACACCGTCGACCGGGAGCAGGCGTTCCGGTTCATCCAGCACGAGCGTCTCCACGCGGTGCTGATCGACTGCCTGAGCGAAGCCGAGCTGCCCGTCGTGTCGGTCGACAATTTCCAGGCGTCCTACCTGGCGGCGGAGCATGCCATCGCGCTCGGCCACCGGCGGATCGCTCACCTGGCCGGGTCGGCCACGCTGTGGATCGCCCGCCAGCGCGTCGAAGGTTACCAGCAGGCCCTGGCCGATCATGGCCTGGATTACCAGCGCGTGATCGTGGCGCGCAGCGGCCGCTGGGATTTCGAGGCGGGCTACCGGGCCATGTCCGATCTGCTGGCCGACGGCGAGCCGCCCACGGCGATCTGCGCCGCCAGCGATCTGATGGCGATCGGCGCGTACCGGGCTATTGCCGAGGCCGGCCTGCGCGTGCCCGACGACCTGTCCGTCATCGGCTTTGATGACATCCCCGCGGCGGCCTATGCCCTGCCGCCCTTGACCACGATCCGCCAGCCGTTCGAGGGCATCGCCCTGACCGCGGTTTCACTCCTGCTCGATCTGTTCGCCGGGAACCGCCCGGCCCAGTGGTTGTGTGCCCTGGCTCCAGAGTTGATCGTTCGCCAATCGACTGCGGAGGTTTCGCATGACCGTCAGACTTGGGCTGGAAGTCCTGCTGGAGAGTCTGCCTGATCGGATCGGCGGCGGCCGGGTGGGCCTGGTCGCCAGCCCCAGCAGCGTCGACCGGAACCTGACCGGGGTGGTCGAGCGCCTGTGGCGCGCGCCGGGCGTGCGCCTGACGGCCCTGTTCGGCCCGGAGCACGGCCTGCGCGGCAGCGCCCAGGCCGGGGATCACGTGGAGACCGTCCCGGACCCGGTGACGGGCCTGCCGGCCTACAGCCTGTACGGCGAGACCCAAAAGCCAACACCGGATATGCTGCGCGACGTGGACGTGATGGTCGTCGATCTCCAGGATGGCGGCGTCCGCTTCTACACCTACCTGTACACCCTGGCCTACGTCATGCAGGCCGCCGCCGAACAGGGCAAGCGGGTGATCGTGCTCGACCGGCCGGGGCCGCTGGGCGGCCTGCGGGTGGAAGGGCCGCTGCTCGACCCGGCCTATGCCTCGTTCGTGGGCCTGTACCCGATCCCGATCCGCTATGGCATGACCATCGGCGAGATGGCGCGGCTGTTCAACGAAGCGTTCGGCATCGGCTGCGATCTGGACGTGGTCTGGATGGACGGCTGGCGGCGCGGGATGTGGTTCGACCAGACCGGCCTGCCCTTCATCGCTCCTTCCCCCAACCTGCCCACCCTCGATTCGCTGACCGTCTACCCCGGCCTGTGCCTGGTCGAGGGGACGACTCTGTCCGAGGGGCGGGGCACGACCCGGCCTTTCGAGTACATTGGCGCGCCCTGGATCGACGCCCAGAAGCTGGCCGGGATCATGAACGATCTCGCGCTGCCGGGCGCGCGCTTCCGCCCGGTGTATTTCGTCCCGACCTTCAGCAAGCACCAGGGCGTGTCTTGCCAGGGGGTGCATGTCTTTGTGACCGACCGGGAAGCCTTTCGCCCGGTGGAGGTGGCTCTGCACCTGCTCCAGCAGGTGCGCCGAGCCTATCCGGAGCAGTTCGCGTGGCGGGAACCGTGGCGATCGGGCGGCCATCCTCCGATCGACCTGTTGACCGGCGGCAGCCGGGTGCGCGCGCACCTGGATGCCGATCAGCCCATCCCTGCGCTGGTGAATGGATGGGAGGCGGAACTCCGCGATTTTGGCGCGCTGCGCGCCCGCTTCCTGCATTATCCGGCCTGAGCCGGCCAGGGCCCGTCTTCGTTCCCCTTCTGGAAAGGTCGTTTTGTTGGAGGCCAATATGCATAAGCGTAATCTGGTGGTCGTGCTGATCCTGGCGCTGCTTCTGGGCGCGTTCGTGCCGGTGACTTCCGCCCAGGGTGATATCAAGCTGACTGTGCTGACCCACTGGGGCGAGGAACGGCTGCTCACCGCCCAGCAGGCCATGTTCGACGCCTATACGGCGGCCCATCCGGGCGTGACCATCGAGCTTCAGACCGTGCCCTTCGAGGAACTGCTGACCCGGATCGTGACCTCGCGCACGGCGGGGACCAGCCCGGACATCTACCACATCTACAACCTGTGGCTGCCGGAGTTCACCAACAGCGGTCTGCTGGCTCCGCTGCCGGAGGACATGGAGCCGTTCGTGGCCGAGGGCGCGGCGGGGACTTCCGTGGTGGGCGTGACCTACAACGATCAGATGTGGGGCGTGCCGACCGAGGTCAACACCTACCTGCTGATCTACAACAAGACCCTGCTGGCCGAGGCGGGCTTCGACGCGCCGCCCGCGACCTGGGACGAAGTGCTGGAGATGGCCCCCCTGATCACCAAGAAGGATGACACCGGCGCGGTGACCCAGGTCGGCTTTGGCGTGATCACCGGCTGGGACTCCGGCGTGGTGCATCCCTTCATGGCCCTGCTGTACTCCAACGGCGGCCAGTACTTCAGCGACGATTTCAGCACCGTGGCGTTCGACAGCCCCCAGGGCCTGGAGACGCTCCAGTTCTATCAGACCCTGGTGGAAACCGGCGGCATCGACCAGAGTGTGGCCTGGTCGGAGCTGGCCAATGGCAACGTGGGTATGCTGATCATGGCGAACTGGTACCGCGCCACCCTGATGCTCTCCGAGAACATCGACTACGAGACCGAGATCGGCGTGGCCGAAATCCCGGTCGGCCCCAGCGGCACGGAAAGCGCTACCCTGGCCTACAACTGGCTGTGGAGCGTGGACGCCGGCTCTCCCAACCAGGAAGCGGCCTGGGACCTGATCGAGTGGATGAACACCGCCGCGGGCGAGGGTGAGCCTTCGCCGATGGGCAATTACCTGGTCACCGAGATGGGCGGCATTCCCAGCATGCTGGCCGACCAGGCCGCGTTCAGCGAGGAACTGGGCGACCACTTCCTGGCTCCGTACGTGGCTTCGACGGCCTATGCCCGCCAGGAGCCGGTGATCGGCGGCAGCCAGGAGATCAAGACCCTGCTCCAGACCGAGATCGAGGCGCTCTTCACCGGCATGAACGATGCCCAGGGCGTCCTGGACTTCGTCGTGCCGCAGGCCAACGCCATTCTGGAAGAATTCCGCGCTCAGTCGGGCGGCTAACCCTCGCCCAGGAGTCCGGCCTTGCCGGGGAGATTCGGTCTCCCCGGCAAGGATCACTCGCTTTCGGCTCGTGGGGGAACAAGGGGTTTAAACCCCTTGTTGAAGGGCCAGTCTGCATCAGTTTTACACAAGAGCCTCATTTTTTTCGCAGGCGACATTCAGGACAAGTGAGGGTAGACAGTGAGCGCCACCAGGACACGCAGACGCTCCACGGCGGGCTGGCGGCCCGCCTCCTGGCCGGCCAGTGGACTGGCGCGGCGGCGCATGATCTGGGCCTACGTGTTCATCGCCATCCCCGTGATCTGGCTGATGATCTTTTCGCTTGGCCCGATTCTGTTCAGCGGGTGGGTCAGCCTGCACCGCTGGGATATGCTCTCGCCGGTGGCTGAGATGCCCTGGGAGGGCCTGGAGAACTACCGCTTCTTGCTGACGGAGGACGGCGTTTTCCCCAAAGCGTTGGGCAACACGTTCCTGTTCGCCATCGGTGGGGTGACGACCAACGTGGTGCTGGGCATGGCCTTCGCGCTGCTGCTCAACACCCGCATCCGGGGGCGCACCCTGTGGCGCGTGATCTACTTCCTGCCGGTCATCACCGCGCCGCTGGCCCTGGGGGTGATCTTCGCGTTTCTGTTCAATCGCAACTACGGGCTGGTCAACAGCCTGCTGATCCTGTTGGGCCTGCCGCGTCAGGGCTTCCTCAACGATCCCAACCAGGCCATGCTGGTGTTGATCGCCATTGCCGTTTACCAGTACGTCGGGTACTACGTCGTGATCTACCTGGCGGGCTTGCAGGATATCCCCCAGGATTACTACGACGCGGCCCGCGTGGACGGGGGCAGTCCCTGGCAGGTCTTCCGCCATATCACCCTGCCGCTGCTGCGCCCGGTGACCCTGTTCGTCGTCGTGACCAACACGATCGGGGCCTTGCAGGTCTTCGACCTGGTCTTCGCCACGACGGCCGGCGCGCCGGCCAACAGCACCATGACCGTGGTGCTGTACATGTACAACACCGCCTTCAAGTTCTCCCGGATGGGCCGGGCCTCGGCCATGGCCTTCATCCTGTTCGGGATCATTCTCGCGATCACCATTGTCCAGCTTCGCCTGTTCCGTGACCGGACAGTGGCCTAAGGGGCGCGCGATGACTGCCACAACTCACAAACCCGGTCTGAAGCTCACCACGATCCTCAAGTACGTCATCCTGATCGCGGGCGCGCTGGTGATGCTCTTTCCCTTCGCCTGGATGGTCGACTCCTCGTTCATGACCACCAGCGAGATTCAGCGCCGCCCGCCGCCCCTGCTGCCGGCGGAAGCCCAGGTGCAGAACTTCTCCGATCTGATGGGGGTGCTGCCCTTCGGGCGGCTGTACCTGAACAGCGCGATCGTCACGGTTTCGGTCGTGCTTGGTGTGCTGTTCACCAGCTCGGTCGCGGGGTTCGCCTTTGCCAAGTACCAGTTTCCGGGCCGGGAGCTTCTCTTTTACCTGATCCTGGCGACGATGATGATCCCGTTCTTCGTGACGCTGATCCCGGTCTTTTTCATCGTGCGCCAGTTGAGCTGGATCGACTCCTACCAGGGGTTGATCCTGCCCAGCATCACGTCGGCCTACGGCATCTTTCTGATGCGCCAGTTCATCATGTCCATCCCGGACGAGCTGATCGACGCGGCCCGCATCGACGGCGCGCCGGAACCGGTGATCTACTGGAAGGTGGTCGTGCCGCTGATCCGGCCCGCCCTGGCGACCCTGGGCACGTTCGTCTTCATCGGCTCGTGGAACGCTTTCCTGTGGCCGCTGCTGGTGATCAACAGCCGCGACCTGTACACCGTGCCGCTGGGCTTGAACACCCTGCGCACCTTCGCCGCGGAAGCGCGCAACCTGAACCTGCTGATGGCCGGGACGGTGCTCTCCGTGGTGCCGACCCTGATTCTGTTCCTGTTCTTGCAGCGGTACTTCATCCAGGGGATTACGCTCACCGGACTCAAAGGATAAGCACATGGAGATCAGACCTTACCGGGGCACCGACGAGGCCCAACTGCTGGCGGTCTGGCAGGCCGCGATGACTCACGACACCCTGAGCGCGGACCAGTTCCGCACCCAGGTCTTGCTCGATCCGAACTTCCTGCCGGAGCATCTGCCGGTGGCGGTCGAGAACGGCCGGGTGGTGGGCTTTGTGCTGGGCCTGACGCGCCAGGTGCCGCTGTTCCTGCAGGGCCTGGAACCGGACAAAGCCTGGATCACGGCCTTCGGCGTGCATCCCGACGCCCGTCGGCGCGGCATCGGCCGGGCGCTGTTCGACGACCTGCTGGGGCGTTTCCGGGCCGAGGGGCGCAAGACGGTGGGCCTCTCCCCCTACGTGCCCAACTACTTTGTGCCCGGCGTGGACGTGAACGCCTACCCCGGATCGATCGCCTTCCTGGAACAGGCGATGGGCTTCCAGACGCTGTACCGGGCGATCAGCATGGGGGCCGACCTGACCGGCTTCCGGATTCCGGAGGAGATTGTGGCCCTGGAGCGCAGGCGCGAGGCCGAGGACGGCGTGACCATCCGCCCGGTGACTTCGGCCGACCTGCCCGATCTGATGCCATTCATCGTCAAACACTTCGGGTGGGACTGGTACCGCCACGCCCAGCAATACCTGCTGGAAATCTTTGGCGATAGCCCCAGCCAGCTCTGTTTCCTGGTGGCCCGCCAGCACGGCGAGGTGGTTGGCTACTGCCAGCAGCGCCGCGAGCGCTTTGGGCCGTTCGGTGTGCGCGAGGACAAGCGCAACCTGGGCATCGGGCGGCTGCTGCTCTTCCGCTGCCTGGAGACGATGGCCGCCCAGCACGTGTACTTCGCCTACTTCCTGTGGACGGGCGAGGACGCCGCCCGGCTGTATTCGCTGGCCGGGTTCAAGCGGCGGCGCGAGTTTGCCGTGCTGCGCCGCGACCTGTAACCGGCCGTTTTGCTGTGTGGAACGCGGATTGACCCACCGCCATGCGGTTTGGGTCTTAGCCAACAGCTATAAGCCAAAAGCCAAGAGCCATCGGCTGTTCCTGGGCAGGCCGTGTGGAACAGCCGAAATCGGAACAAAGGAGCTTCTCGATGAGTCACTTGATGGTGGTGGGCGGGCACATTTCCGATCCGGAGAACATGGCCGGAGCGCTGATGCTCAAGCACAAGCGGGCGGGCTGGCAGATCACGATCGTCGCGGCCACCCCCGGCGAGAAGGGCCACCCGACCCTGCCGGCGGAGGAGTACCTCAAGATGCGCCTGGCCGACGCCGAGGCCTCGGCCGAGTTCATCGGGGCCAACTTCGAGCTGCTGCCCTACCGCGACGGTGAGCTGCCGGTCAACGAGGAAAGCACCTGGGCCATGGCCGATCTGATCCGCAAGCACAGGCCCAGCGTGATCCTCACCCACTGGCACGGCAGCATGCATCAGGATCACAACAACACCAACGAGATCGTGCACAAGGCGCTTTTCAAAGCCGGGCTGCCCGCTTTCCAGCGCGAATATCCGGCCCACAGTGTCCAGCGAGTGCTCTATCCCGAAAACTGGGAGGACATGGAGAACTACATCCCGGATATCTACGTGGACGTGAGCGACGTCTTCGAGGATTACCTGAAGCTGCTCAAGACCCACGCCCTGATGCGCGAGAACTACGCCAGCTTCCGCTACTACGACTACTATGAGGCGCTGGGCCGGACGCGCGGCGCGCTGGCGGGCTATGACCGGGCCGTGACCCTGATGCACTCGCACAGCATGTACCACTACGAGCGGCAGCCCGGACTGCTGCTGGAGTGAGCATGAACCTGCTGGCGGTCGATATCGGCGGGACCAAGATCGCCGCCGCGCTGGTGACGCCGCAGGGTGCGATCCTGGCCAAGGCGCGCCAGCCCACCAGCCAGGCCGGGCCGGCGGCCGTGGCTGCCCAGGTCGCGGCCCTGCGCGCCGAGGTGGCGGGATCGGAGCCGCTGGCGGCGGTGGGGGCGGCCGTGCCCGCCGCGCTCGACGACCCGGCCACCGACCGGGTCAGGTGGGCGCCCAACCTGGCCGGCTGGCGGGACGTGCCCTTCCGCGAGCTGCTGGCCGAGCAACTGGGCCTGCCCGCCTTCCTGGAATTCGACGGGCACGCCGCCGCCCTGGGCGAGTGGTGGGCCGGGGCGGGGCGCGGCTACCGCAGCCTGGCCTCGGTCATCATCGGCACGGGCATCGGCGGCGGGTGCGTGGTCGAAGGGCGGCTGTGGCCCGGCCGCGACCGGCTGGCCGGGGCGGTGGGCTGGTTCCCGCTGGCCGGCCCGGACGGCCTGGCCCACTGGGAAGACCTGGCGGCGGGGCCTGCCATCGCCCGCCGGGCGCGGGCCTTGATCCGGGCCGGGGAGCCGAGTACCCTCGACCTGGAGATGCTTTCGGCGCGGGCGGTCTTCGCCGCCGCGCGCGAAGGGGACGCCCTGGCCCATCGGGTGGTGGACGAAGCCGCCCGCTACACCGGGATGGGCGTCGCCATGATCATCAGCCTGACCAACCCGGAGATCGTCGTGCTGGGCGGCAGCGTCGGCCAGCAGGGCGACCTGCTGCTGGAGCCTGTCCGGGAGGAGGCGCGGCGCTGGGCACAGCCGATCTCGGCCGAGGGCGTCCCGATCGTCAGCTCGACCCTGGGCGAGGAAGCCAGCCTGCTCGGCGCGGCCTATACCGCGCTCGTTCGTTTGTCTTCGTGAGCTTCATTCGAGGAGTGATCCATGTCTGCCAATGAGTATTTCAACAAAGCCGGTGCCCTGCTGCAAACCATCCAGAATACCCAGCTCGACGCCATCCAGCGCGCGGCCAAAGCCTGCGCCGCGTCGATCGCCGCCGACCGGGCCGTGCATTTCTTCGGCTCCGGCCACTCGGTGATCCCGGTGCTGGACATGTTCCCGCGCTACGGCTCGTACGTGGGCCTGCACCCGATCATGGACCCGCGCCTGATGTGGTTCAACATCACCGGGCCGGGCGGCGCACGCGAATTGCTGTGGCTGGAGCGTACCGAAGGCTACATCGACCAGGTGCTGCTCTCCCACCACCTCGACCCGCGCGACTCGCTGGTGGTCTATTCGCACGGCGGCCTGAACGCGGCCCCGGTGGAGATGGCCCTGGCCGGCAAGGCGCGCGGCCTGACCGTGATCGGCGTGACCTCCGCCGCCAACCACAAGATCAACAAGCCAACCCATTCCTCCGGCCAGTCGCTGTTCACCGCCTCGGACATCGTGATCGACAACTGCTGCCCGCCGGAAGATGCGCTCGTCCCGGTGCCGGGCCGCCCGGAGAAGGTCGGGGCCAGCTCCACGCTGGCGGTGATCGCGATTACCATGGCCCTGTTGTCGGAGATCACGGCCGAGCTGGTTAAGCTGGGCAAGACGCCCGATCGCATCTTCGTCTCGCCCAACGTGGCCGAGGTCGACCGGGACAACAACCTCCAGGTCTTCCGCGATTACATGGAATTCGAGAAGGGGTTGTAGGAGTCATCAGTTCACAGTGGTCAGTCGTCAGTAGGCAGTTCAGATATCGGGCGGGCGCAGCCGCCAATTCTCTCGCATGGTCAGCCTGATGACGCACTGTGTGGTAGAGGATGAGGCGCTGGCCCGCCTTTTGTTGTTCGCCAGGGTGTGAGGAGGAGGTGCGCGGTGAGCGTGAAACGTTGGGTGAGCGTGATGGTGCTCGTGGGCCTGCTGTCCGGGGGTGGGTCGGCGCTGGCTCAGGGTGGCGGGCCGGTGACGGGCGCGGCGGCGCTGGCCCTGCCGACCAGCGTCGGGGTGCGGGTCTTCCCCGCGCCGGATGGACATCAGGTGGCGTTCGAGAGCAACGTGCGGGTCAACAGCCACATCGACCGCTTCGTGTGCGTGCTGGACGCGCTGGCCGGGACGGAGCCGGTCTGCGTCGCGCCGCCGGAGCCGCAGCCGCGCGACTTCGACCCCGATCCGCGCTCAACAGCCTGGCCGGTGGGCTGGGCCGCCGACGGGACGCGGCTGGCCTTCGTCGGGCTACCGCTGCTCAACGGGCAGGACGGCGACCTGTGGATTCTCGACGTGGCCGCCGGGACGTGGACCAACCTGACCGACGACGGTTACGCCGGATCGCTGCAACCCGCCGAGGGCGAGGCGGGCGCGCCGTCCGGCGCGACGATCGAGACTCAGCCGGTCTGGTCGCCGGACGGGGCCTGGATCGCGGTCGAGCAGACGACGGTGGGCGAAGAACACGCCCTGGGATCGACTACGCTCAGCCTGATCGAGGTGGCGACGGGCGCGGCCCGCGCGCTGGCGCCGCTGCCCGGCAGCGACACGCCCGCTCCCGAAGCGGGCACGATCACCGGGCTGGCCTGGTCGCCGGACGGGACGCAGATCGCCTTCACCCAGCGCCATGCCGAGCCTGATCCGGCGGTCGACGGCCTGTGGCTGGCCGCCGTCGACAGCGGCGAACTGACCCGCCTGCTCGACTGGCCCGCGCTGGATGCCCTGTTCCGGGGGGCCTATCCCGACGTGGCGCTGGACCGGATCGGGCCGCTGGCATGGTCGCCGGATGGGGCGCGCCTGATGGTGTGGGGCGGCAACCTGAACTCGACCCCGGTGGCGATCTGGCCGCTGCTGATCGACGCGGCCAGCGGCGAGGGCCAGGCCCTGCCCCTGCCCGCCCACGAGCGCGATAGCGGGGCGCGGCGGGCCGTCTGGCCGCTGCAAGCGGCCTGGTCGCCGGATGGGAGCGCGATCCTGACTGCCACCAACGGCTTTTACACCGGTGAGGCAATGGACTCGCTGGACGCGGCCAGCCCGCGCGCCCGGATCGCCGTGCGCCGGGTGGATGTGGCCAGCGGGGAGATGACCCTGCTGGGTGGGCTGCCCACCGGGATCGCCGTGCCTTTCTTCCTGGCAAGCTGGGGCGCGGGCGGCGATGCCATCCTGGACGGCTACCACCTGACCCTCGCGGCGGAGTAGCCGAATACGGCCGATGACTGTAGGGGCGGTTCGCGAACCGCCCCGGACGACCGCCGGTCGTCCCTACAACCGTCCGCAGCGTTACCGGATCAATTTGTTAACCTGCATCTATCCGCGACACGGGCGGCGAGGCCTTATCTTGACGCAGATTGGTCAGGTCACAGACTTGCCCCTACCCGATGATCACCGTCTTTGCCGGGTGGAAGGTGCTTTCCGCCACGCGGGCGACGATGGCCGCCACGTCCGGCGCGGCCCGGCCCTCGCCCAGCGCGATCCGCACCCCGCGCACGCCTGCGTCCAGCGTGGGCAGCGCCTCCCCGCCGATCAGGATCGCGGCCGGGTCGAGGCCCAGCTTGAGGTAGGACTGGCCCTGGGCCAGTACATGCGCATCCTGGGCGATCAGGAGGTCCAGCCCGCCGAACTGGCGCACGACCGCGTCCAGCGCGGCGCGGACGGCCTCCGGCCGGGCCGGATTGCCGGACAGAGTCGCCAGGCCGGGTTTGTCCGCGCCGGGGGTGTCCGTGAGGCTCAACACGGCCGCGCCCCGGCTGTGCAGCGCGGCGGCGATGGCCTGGCCGAGCGATCCATCGGCGCAGGCGACCAGCCCGATCCGGCCCTGGAGGGGCGGTGGCGCGCTGGCGTGTTTGAACTTGGCCTGCTGCAACTCCCAGTACTCCATGTCGAAGAAGTGATCCTCGCTGGGCACCTGCCAGCCGCCCAGGTGTTCGGCCTGCTGGATGGCCTGGACGGTGTGGCGCGCGATGTCGGCGTAGGTTTCGGTATTCTTGACCGTCGGCCCGAAGGACAGCGTGCCAATCCCGCGCCACACGCCCCAGCGCGGGCCGGGGTCGAGCATGATGTGCCGTGGTTCGGCGTGGCGGGCGAAGTAGGCCCGGTAGTCGTCGGCGAAGCGGGCGATATCGGCCTCGATCTCGCCGCCAATGAGGGCCGGGGTGTGCTTGATGCGGCTGACGTGATCGGGCGTCAGGTTGCCGCGCGAAGTCAGATCGGCCACGTTCGGCAGGCTGGCGAAGCCCTGGCTTTCCGGCGTGACTTCCAACCGGGCCAGCATCGGCTGCCCGGCCGCCTGGGAGACGGCCCGCCGGATCCGGCACAGCGCCTCCAGGTCGATCGCGGCCGGCTGCGCGGCGCGGGCGATGGCATCCAGCGCGCCCTGCTGGCGCAGGTAGTCCTCGGCCTGGCTGACCAGGGCGATCATCCGGTCGTAGCTCTGGCGGGCGTCGTCGGCGAAGGTGAAGATGCCGTGGTTGAGCAGGATCATGGCGTCGAGCGCCGGCCAGTCGATCCCGCGCGTGGCATGGTAGAACGCCTTGGCCAGCTTGAACCCGGCCATCACGTAGGGCAGGACGAGCACCCGTTCGCCGTAGAGTTCCCGGATCAGCTCCGGCCCGCGCGGGGTGTTGCTGATCGTCAGGACAGGGTCGGCGTGGGTGTGGTCGACGAAACGATAGGGCACCAGGGCGTGCAGGATCGCCTCCACCGAGGGGTTGGGCGCGGACGGGTCGAGCATCCCCGCCCGCTGCTCGCGCACAATCTCGCTGTCGGTGACGTGGTCCATCTCGGCGAGGCGGAGCAGCACGTCGCGCCGTACCGGGGCGAAGCCGCCCACGTCGATCGTGCCCAGGTCGTGCCCGCTGCCCTTGACGTAAACGACCTCGACTTCGTCGCCCAGGAAGGTGCGCACGGTCAGCTTGACCGAGGTATTGCCGCCGCCGTCCAGCACCAGGGAAGGTTCCTGGCCCAGCAGCCGGGAGGTATAGACGCGCAGTTGGAGCGGATCGTCCCCGCAGGCGCGGGCCTCGGAGTCGTTCCAGCGGTTGTTCATGGGGGCCTTCAGCTTTCGACAAAACAGTGGCCAGTTATCAGTTCACAGTCGACAGTCAAGAACCATCCGGTTGCGCCCGTCTCTTTACTCTCTGGGATAAAGCAGTCAGTCCGGCCAAAACGAGGGATCGGATTGGCATGGACAAGGTTGGCAAGGGGGCGGCCAGACAGCGCCGCCCCCAATTCAACACTTAAAACTCAACACTCAACCCTGCCTAGATCACCCGGTCGCTGCCGCCGTCGATGGTGAGCTGCGCGCCGGTCGTCTTGGCGAAGACCGGGCCGCACACCTCGGCGGCCATCTCGCCGAAGTCGCGGCTGTAGACTTCGGTCTTGAGCAGGTTGTTGGTCTTGTACTCTTCCACGCTGATGCCGTAATTCTTGGCCCGCGCCTGGAGGACTTCTTCCGTCCACAGGCCGGTGTCGAAGATCGCATGGGCGTGGATGACATTGACCCGGATGCCGTCCTTGGCCCATTCCAGCGCCGCCACGCGGGCGAGCTGGGTCACGGCCGCTTTGGAGACCGAATAGGCGGCCGCGCCGGGTCCAGGCGCGAGGGCGTTGCGCGAGCCGTTGACCACCACGCGCCCGCCGTTCTTGGCGACCTTGAGCAGCGGGTAGGCTTCGCGCATCAGGAGCAGGTTGGCGTCCAGGTTGATGTTCAGCACGCGCCGCCACTCGTCCAGTTGAAGCGCGTCGATCCGGCAGCCGGCGGGGAAAACTCCGGCATTGAGGACGAGCATGTCCAGCCCGCCGAAGCGCTCCGCCACCTGGGCGAAGGCGGCCTTGACGGCGTCTTCCTTGGTGAGGTCGCACTGGATGCCCAGGTATTCCGGGCGGTCGTACAGGTTGACGATGGCCGGGTTGATGTCCAGGCCGACAACCGACGCGCCGCGCGCCAGGAAGGACTCGGCGCAGGCTTTGCCGATGCCGGAGGCCGCGCCCGTGATCAGCGCCACTTCGCCGGCGAACATGCCCTGGCGCGGCGCTGCGAGGTCTTGAGGAGTCATAGGGAAGAATCCTTTGCCAATCTCGAATCAGAGACCACCGCGCCGGGTTCTGCCTGGGGGGCGGTGGATGGAGACACGCTGCGATACCCTGACCGGTTGGGGGAAAGACGATTCATACCCCTGGAAGAACATCCAGACGACGCATCTTGATTCCCGCAGGGGGAGCGAGGCCCCCGTGGGGGCGTTCAATTGAACGCCCCCACACCGACATCCTGTGGATTGTCAGGTTGTTTCAAACCTCAACGGCCTGCGGCTATTTCTTGGCCTTGGCCGCCGCGTCCATCTTCTCAAAGAGGGCATTCGCTTCGTCCACGCTGGCCTTCTCGTGGATGACGGCCTTCAGGGCGCGGGCGACGGCGGGCGGATTGGGCGCCTGCCAGACATTGCGGCCCAGGTTGATGCCCTTCGCGCCGCGCTGCATGCCGTCGTGGACGAATTCCAGCACTTCACGGGTGGTATCGCACTTGGGGCCGCCGGCGATCACGACCGGGACGGGGCAGCCTTCGGTGACCTTCTCGAAGTTCTCGCACCAGTAGGTCTTGACCACGGCCGCGCCGACTTCGGCGAACATGCGGGCCGCCAGGGCCAGGTAGCGGGCTTCGGGCTTCTTGTCCTTCAGTTCCTTGCCAAGCGCGGTAACGGCCATCACCGGGATGCCGTACGGTTCGCACAGGTTGACCAGCTTGGCCAGGTTGCTCATGGTCTGCCGTTCGTGCTCGGAACCAATGAAGATGGAGACGCCCACGGCCGCGGCATTCAGACGGATGACTTCGTCGATCGAGGTCAGGACTTCTTCGTCGGTCAGGTCGCCCAGGATGCTCGACCCGCCGGAGACGCGCAGGATGATCGGCAGCGGGTAGCTCGGATCGATGGCCGAGCGCAGGACGCCGCGCGTCACGAACAGCGCGTCGCAGTACTGCGTGATCGGGGCGATCGTCTTGGCGGGCTTTTCCAGCATGCTGGTCGGGCCAAGGAAGTAGCCATGATCGATCGGCAGATAGAAGCAGTGGCCGTCCTTGCGGAACAGCTTCGACATTCGGTTGGCTTTACCCCAGTCCATCAGATTATCTCCTTGATAGTCGTTGATTTATCCCGGCTTCGGAGGCGGTCCGCCGCCAGGTCGAACAGCGAATGGGTGCGAACAGGCTAGTCGTTGATGTAATCCACCGTGCCGGAGGTTTCCACGAAGCCCCGGACGTAGGTGGCGACGGCCACGTGATCCGGGTTGACGCGGAACGCCGCGACATCTTCCATCGTGTCGAAGGTGGAATACACCACCAGATCATACGGCTTGGAAGACGCGCCGACGTTGATGCCGACTTCCCACTTGCGGATCAGGTCGATCTTACCCTTGAGCGACAGCAGCCGGGCCTTGAGGTCCTCGACCGTGCCGGGCGGGCAATCCGGCTTGAGCTTGAACATGACGATGTGGGTGACCATGCCTCTATCCTTCCTGGGTACTGCGCTATCCAATCAGGCCTTGCCCTTGATCTCGGCGGCCAGTTTGGCCAGGTTGACCGCGAACGGCTGGCGGATCACGCCGTACTCGGTCACGATGCCGGAGATCAGGTAGTTCGGGGTCACGTCGAAGGCCGGATTGCCCGCCGGGGAGCCTTCCGGCGCGATGCGCTGGCCCTGGATGACCGTGACCTCTTCCTGCTCGCGCTCCTCGATCTCGATCAGGTCGCCGTGCAGGATCGACATGTCGATGGTCGAGTAGGGCGCGACCACGTAAAACGGCACGTGGTTTTCGTGGGCCAGGACGGCCAGGTTGTAGGTGCCGATCTTGTTGGTGGTGTCGCCGTTGGCGGCGATCCGGTCGGCCCCGACCAGGCACAGGTCCACCCCCCGGCGGCGCATGTAATGCCCCGACGCGCCGTCGGCGATGACCATGTGCTTGACGCCCATGTTCTTCAGCTCCCAGGCGGTCAGGCGCGCGCCTTGCAGGCGGGGCCGGGTTTCGTCGACCAGCACGAACAGGTCCTTGCCCTGCTCGAAGGCCGAGCGCACCACGCCCAGGGCCGTGCCCCAGCCGACGGTCGCCAGGCTGCCGGTGTTGCAGTGGTGGATGATGGTGGCCTTCTGGGGGACGAGGGCCGCGCCGTTGGCCCCCATGCGCTTGTTGATCTCGATGTCCTCGTCGGCGATCTTCTGCGCTTCGGCCAGCATGCCCTGGCGCAGCGCATCGGCGCTGGCCCAGCCGGGCTTCTCGACCACCCGCATCATGCGCTCCAGCCCCCAGAACAGGTTGACGGCCGTCGGGCGCGCCTTCGCCAGGAAGTCCTTGGCCGTTTTGAGGTCGGCTTGCAGGCCCTCGACCGTCGTCGCCTGGCTGTTGAAGGCCGCGATCGCCATGCCGAACCCGGCCGCCGCGCCGATGGCCGGCGCGCCGCGCACGACCATGGTCGTGATCGCGTCGCCGACTTCCTGATAGGTGTCGTAGCGCACAATCTTGAATTCGTGGGGCAGCAGGCGCTGCTCGATCATGCAGACCTGCCCGTTTTCCCAGAAGACGGTGCGCGTCTCTTCGATCATGATTCAGTCCTTTCTGTGTGGCTGGCCGGCCGGCTTGTCGGCGTCAGCTCAGGGTGGTCTTGCCCCAGGGATAAGTCGGCTTGCAGGCCGTGGCAATCTCCACCAGGTCTTCGATGGTGTGGATCTGCTCGCGCTCCAGCAGCAGAGAGCGCCCGATGTGCAGGGCCAGGCTGCCCGCGATGGCGCGCTCGTGTACGTCCTGGATGCCGCGGATGTCCGCGACTCCGGCCAGCCCGATCACGCGCCGCATCATCTTGCACGCGCCCAGCCCGGCCGAATCCTGCAATACACGCAGCATGTAATCGTCCTGGTAGCCCTTTGGCATGTTGATCGGATCGGCCTGATCCCAGAACGGCTGGAATTCGCGCACGAAGACGTGCCACAGGTCGATCACGGTGTCCGTCAGGTACTTGCGGAAGTCGGCGCGTTTGGCCGGGTCAGGCGTGCGGACTTCGTGGGCGGCGTAGTTCAGGAACAGGTTGCCGATCACCGCGCCGATGTCGAAGCCCATCGGCCCGTAGTAGGCGAATTCCGGGTCGATGACGAAGGTCTCGGTCTGGTTGATCATGATGCTGCCTGTGTGCAGGTCACCGTGGACCAGCGCCTGGGCCTGCGTCATGAACTTTTCCTTCATCTTGGCGACTTCGACGTGCAGCTTCTCGTCGGCCTGGAGGGCCAGCACCTGCGGCTCCAGCTCCTTGTGGAAGCCGTTGCGCTCGGTGTAGCGGTAGGGTTCGGTAAAGATCAGGTCTTCCGTGATCTTGCACAGGTCGGGGTTGATGAAACGCTTGACTTCCAGTTTCTTGGTCTTGAAGTCCAGCGCCAGGTCGGAGGTGCCGCCCAGGGTCCTGGCCAGGAAGAGGCCGATGTGTTCGGCGAAACGCGGATACTTGATGCCCTCGATCAGCCCCTTGCGCATGATGATGTGGCGGTTCAGGTTCTGCATGGCGAAGAGGTACATGTCCGGGTCGTAGAAATAGACCCGCGGCGTGTGCTGGGGCACGAGCTTGTATTCGACCTTGAGGGCCTCGGCCTCGATCCGCGCCCGGTCGACGGGCAGCGGCCAGTCGCCGCCCACCAGGCGCAGGTAGGGCAGGGCCTGCTTGACGATGACGGTGCGCTCCTTGTCGGCTTCGGCCCAGATCCTGAAGACCAGATTCAGATTGCCGTCCCCGATCTCCTCGGCGACCAGCGGCTCGGTGGGACGGAAGACGTCGCCCATCTCAGGCCGCTGCCGGATGTAATCGACGATCGTCTCTGGGGTGAAGGGCTTGTAGTTGGGAGAGATATCCTCGTTCATGCGACTTCCTCTTTGCGAATGGCGGCATACAACCTCTCACGCGGACGTGAGAAGTTGCATGCACCTCGATTCGGGCGTAAGGAACAAGAACTTGCTGACTGACGGCGAGTGCGCAGGCTCAGATGGTCTGATCGCGCTGTTCTCGGCCGGCAAAGACCGTGTTGATCAGGAGCGCAATAAGCAGCACGACTCCGGTGATGAATTCCTTGAGATAGATGTCGATCGTGGGAATGTTGTCCAATCCGTTGCGCAGGGTGCCGTAAATCAGGAGCCCGACCACGGTCTGAAGCATGCTGCCGCGCCCACCGGCCAGCGACGTGCCGCCCAGCACGACCGCGCCGATGGTGTCGATCAGGAAGCTCTCGGTGGCATCCGGCTGGGCGCTGTGCAGGCGGCCCATGCTGATGATGCCCGCGAAGCCGGCCGTGAAACCGCAGATGGTCATGACGATGATCAGGACGCGGTTGGTGTTGACGCCGGCCAGGCGGGCCGCCGCCTTATTGGCGCCCGTCATGTAGACGTAGCGCCCAAAGCGGGTATAGCGCAGGATCACGTGGCCCAGGAGCAGCATGACGATCGCCACGATCACGATGACCGGCAGGCCATCGTTGCCGCCGATTTTCCCGCTGCCCAGGAAGGCCGCGACGTCCGACACTTCCGTGATGACGCGCCCCTTGCTGATGTAGGTCACCAACCCACCGGCGATGAGCTGCATGGCCAGGGTGGTCATGAAGGTCGGAATTCTGAAGCGCGCGCTGGCCACGCCGCTGATCAGGCCCAGCAGGGTCGCCACGCCGATCCCGGACAGGATCGGCCACGGCTCCGGGATGCCCATCTTGGTGAACATATGCGCGCCGAGCATGGCCGACAGGGCGGCCACGGCCGCGATGCCCAGGTCGATCTGGCCCAACAGCAGCACGAAGGTCATGCCGGTGGCGAAGATCGCCAGGGTGGAGACCTGGGTCAGGATGTTGCGCAGGTTGATCGGGCGCAGGAAACCTTCCGAGGCCAGGCCGAAGAACAGGAACAGCGCCGCCAGGGTCCACAGGGGCGCCAGGGCCGCGAAGCGCCTGGCCCAGACAGAAGACTTGGGCAATGCCCTGAGCTTTTCCACAAGCGAAGCCACGGTTGTTTTGGTGGAATTCATATGAGCCTCATCAATGCGTCTTTGTCCAGGTTCTTGTTTTCCAGGCGAGAGACGATCCTGCCGCGTGACATCACGACGATCCGGTCGCAGACGGCCAGGATGGTTTCTGGTTCGGAGGATGCCACGATGACTCCGTAGCCCTCGTCGCGGAATTTGCGCAGCAGCCCCAGGACTTCGCTCTTGGCTCCCACGTCCATGCCGCGAGTCGGCTCGCTCATGATGAAGACCTTGGGCGGAAAGGTGAGCCAGCGCGCAATGGCGACCTTCTGCTGGTTGCCGCCGCTGAGCTTGCCGACCGGGTTGAGCGGATCGGGCGGGTTGACGTTCACCTGCTGGATGGCGGGCACGGCCGCCGCCAGCTCCTTGGCACGCTGGGGGGCCAGCGTGCCGATCTTGCTCAAATGGGGCATGGTGATGTTGCGGTAGATCGCGTCGTCCAGCAGCAGGCTCTTGCGGCGCGACTCGGTGGCGTAGGCCAGCCCGTTTTCGATGGCGTAGCGGGCGGAATGGCCGTGCGGGAATGTCTTGCCGTCCAGGATGATCGAGCCGCTGTCGAACTTGTACAGGCCGAACAGGGCGCGGGCCAGGTCGAAGTGTCCGGCGCCGATCGGGCCATACAGCCCCAGGATTTCGCCGCGCTTGACGTTCAGGTTGATGTCGCTGAAGACGTCGGCGTTCAGGTCCTTGATCTCCAGCAGGGTTTCCTGGTACTCGGAGCCGATTTCCTCCGGATGGGTGGAGCGCGTGATCTCGCGGCCCAGCATCAGGCCGATCAGCCGGTCGACCGTGGCTTCCTGGCTGTCGAGCGTGCCCACGCTGACGCCGTTGCGCAGCACGGTGGTCCGGTCGGCGACCTGGACAACTTCTTCCAGGAAATGGGAGATGTAGATGATGCTCCGGCCCTGGCTTTTCAGGGTCTTGACCAGCTCGATCAACTGTTTGACTTCGGCCGGGGAAAGGGCCGAGGTCGGCTCGTCCATCACCAGCACACGCGCACCGGAGAGAATCGCGCGGAAGACCTCGATGACCTGCTGGGTGCCCAGGGAGAAGCGCTCCAGGGGCATCGTCACGTCGATGTCGAATCCCAGGCTGTGGAGTTCTTTTTGGGCGACCTGTTCCATGCTGCGCCAGTCAATTATCCCCCAGCGGGTGACGGGCTGGCGGCCCAGGAACAGGTTTTCGGCCACGGAAAGCTCCGGGATCACGCTCAGTTCCTGATGGATCATCCCAATGCCGTGCTCCAGCGCGTCGTGGGGCGAATGGAACTGGATTTCCTTGCCGTCCAGATAATAGCTGCCTTCGTATTCGGTGTAGATACCCGCCAGGATGCGCATCAGGGTGCTTTTCCCGGCGCCATTTTCCCCGACCAGGGCATGCACTTCGCCCTCGACCAGGTCGAAATCGACGTGCTGCAAGGCCTGGATGGAGCGGAAGTTCTTCGAGATGTTTTTGAGTTCCAGGATCGGCTGCTTGTTCACATCCATGTGTTCTTTCCCTGCATCTCTCGTTCGGCAGGGGGGGAAGACCCTGCGCCTTGCCTGTGTTCCGGTTGCGGTTCCGGCGACCTGATCCAGAATCGATCCGCGAGGCTGGAAAAAGGTGGTCGTGGGGCGGCGGCCAGGCCGGCCGCCGCCCCTCTTGCTCGGATGGTATGCAGCCTAGAACTGGTACAGTTTCTCCATGTACAGCAGACCGTCGGCCGGGCTGAAGCCGTAGTTGCGCAGCTTCCATGGCTCTTCGGCCAGGTCGGGGTTGCTGTCGATGTCGGAGAACACGGCCGGGCCGTCCGCCAGGATGTAGAACGGCACTTCCCCGCGCGCGGCTTCCAGGCCGACGCTGGCGGCATACGCGCCGACCAGCACGCCCCAGCCGTGGATGCGGGTGGCCGAATTGCGCGCGGTGCCCTGCAGGCGGCCGTCGCGCACGGCTTCGATGGCGGGAGGCATGGCGTCCACGCCGCCGATCAACACCTGGTCGCTCAGGCCGGCGTTCTCGACGATCTGAGCCGCGGCCAGGGCCATGTCGTCGTTGTCGGCGAAGATGGCCTTCAGGTCAGGATGGCGGTTGAGGACGCTCTCGGTCAGGTCCGCGGCGCGGGTGACGTCCCAGTCGCCGGGCTGATCGTCCACGACCTCGATGTCGGGGTACTTGCTGACCAGGTTCCAGAAGCCCTGGCCGCGCGCCTGCGCGCCGGTGTGACCGGGCTGCCCGCCGATGTGCGAGATCTTGCCCGCGCCGCCCATCTTGTCGATCAGCTTCTGCACGACCGACTCGGCCATGAACACGTTGTCGGGGGCGATGAAGGTCAGGACGCCCAGGTCGGGCAGGTCCTGGAGCGGGGCGATGAGCGTGTCCATGTCGATGACGGGGGTGCCGGCGGCGACGAGGGCCTGGATCGGCTCAATCAGCGTGCCAATGGCGCCCGGTTGGACGGCCACGAAGTCCCATTGCTGGGTGGCGAGCTGGTCGAACTTGGCGCGCTGGGCGGCCGCGTCGAACTCGCCGTCGAACCAGGTGATTTCCACGCCCAGCAGGTTGGCCCAATAGCGGGCAGCCTCTTCACCCTGGGCATTCCACGTGCCTGCCAGGCCGGCGCTGGACATGGCCGCCTTGAGGGGCTGATCCTGAGCGTGCGCGCGGCGGTATTCGATGAACGGCAGGAAGCTGGTGAGTGCCAGACCAGAACTGAAAGCGAGACCACTCTTCAGAAAATCGCGGCGATTCAGCTTTGACATCTGTTCTCCTCCGTGGTGGAAAAATCTAGAAGCTTATTGAGCCGGAATACTGCCGAACCATTTGTGCAGTATGTGAACTGACACCCCCTTTCTGTGAACGGTCTCAGAGTTTCCGTCTTGAAGGATAGGGCCAATTCCGGGCCATGTCAAATTAGTACTTGGTTACAGTGCCTAAATAATACTTGTATAATCTACCCGATCTGTCCAGGCGGTCCGCGCCGCCGGATCAGGCATCCACCACCTTGTCCAGCACCAGCTCCCAGATGCGGCGCTCGTTCAGGTTGGTGCGGTCGAGATGGCGCATGGCCAGGGCCATGTACAGCACGTCGTTGATCGCCAGCAGGGCCAGGCGGGCGATGACCGCCTCCAGGCGGGTTTCCCGCGCGCCGTACAGCAGCACGATGTCGGCATGGTTGGTCAGCGGGGAGTAGGCCGAGCCGGTGATGGCGATGGTGCGCGCGCCTTTTTCCTTGGCGCGGCGCAGGGCGTTCACCGGGTCGACCGAGGCCCCGGTGTGCGACATCGCCACGACCACGTCCCGTTCGTCGACCAGGGCGATCCGCATGAGCTGGAGGTAGGGGTCGGTGACCGGCGTGCAGTTCAACTCCAGACGCAGCAGCTTGTTGTACAGGTCGTTGACGAAGGGGGTGGACGTTCCCACCCCGACCAGCAGCGTCTGGCGGGCCTGGTCGATGGTATTCACGGCCTGGGTCAGCGCGTCTTCGTCCAGGATATCCAGGGTGTGTTGCAAGGCCGAGATGCCGGACAGGATGGTCTTGCGGGCGATGCCCCCGATCGTGTCGTTCTGCTGGATTTCGTCGTGGACGACGCGCGTCGGATCGTTCAGGTAGTAGGTCAGGCCGAATTTGAATTCCAGATAGCCCCGGTAGCCCAGCGTCCGGCAGAAGCGCACGACGGTCGCTTCGCTGACCTCGGCCTGATCGGCCGTCTCGGAGATGGGGGCGGGGGCGACTTCGGCCGCGTGCTCCAGGACGTAATCCGCCACGCGGCGCTCCGCAGTCGACAGGGCGCTGTACTTCTCGCGGATGATATCGATTGGGTTGGTGGGCGTGGACAGGATCATTGAAAGATAATTTCACAATCTGGCGCAAAATGTGTTAGAATGAGACCTGATGCACCTTGAATGGGTGATGTAGTGAAATTTCATTTCATAGAAATCATACAGGATTTTTTTGTTTTGTGCAATAGATTCAGATCGGGACTGGCATTCTACCGAAGTGTGTCCGGCATGATTCCCGGTCAGCGTTCCGGGGCCCGCGCCAGTTTCCGCCCGCCGTCGCGCCGGCCACACGCAAGCGAGAGGAGAAGACAATGACCCCACAAGCGCAGCTCGATTGGGTGGCGGAAGTCCGGCGCGTGGCGCGCCAGATCCGCCTGCGGGTGCTGGATCACGTGATCCGGCACAACGGGGGCTACCTCAGCCAGGCCTGCTCGTCGGCCGAGCTGTTCGCGACCCTGTACCTCAAGGTCATGCAGCTCGGCCCCAGCCAGGCCCCACTGATCCCCCTGCCTTTTCCCGGCGTGCCCGGCCCGGACAACCCCCATTTTTTCACCGGGGCGGACTACAACGGCCCCAAGGCCCCGGACCTGGATCGCTTCATCTTTTCCCCGGCCCATTACGCCCTGGTGCTCTACTCGACCCTGATCGAGGTCGGGCGGATGGCCCCGGAAGGGCTGGCCCAGTTCAACCAGGACGGCAGCTCGGTCGAGATGATCGGCGCGGAGCATTCCCCCGGCGTGGAGACGACCACCGGCTCGCTGGCCCAGGCGATCAGCCAGGCGGGCGGGATCGCCCTGGCGCGCCGGCTGCACGGCGACACCGGGCGGGTCTGGGTGCTGATGAGCGACGGGGAGTTCCAGGAGGGCCAGGTCTGGGAGGCGTTCGAGGCCCTGAGTTACTACCACCTGGACAACCTGGGGGTGTACGTCGACGCCAACGGCCAGCAGTGCGATGGCAAGATGGAAGACGTGATGGGCGTGGAACCGCTGGCGGCCCGGTTGGAGAGTTTCGGCGCGCGGGTCTTCGAGGTCGACGGCCACGATCCGGTCGCGCTGGCCGCCCCGGCGGCGCTGCCCCCGGATGGGCGGCCGCTGGTCGTCATCGCCCGCACCAATCCGATCTGCGAGATGGACATCCTGGAGGAGCGCGCGCCCAAGCTGCATTACGTGCGCTTCAAGTCCGAGGCCGAACGCGAGACTTACCGCCAGTTGTACGCTCAGCTCAGCCAGCGTTAGGAGACACGCCATGGAAATCGTGATGCGGCCGCACGTCCGCAATTTCATCGAATGGGCCAAGGACAAGCCGGAAGTGGTCGTCCTCTCCGCCGACCTCACCAACTCGTGCGAGATTGGCGAGTGGCGCGACACCTACCCGGATCGCTTCTTTTCGATGGGCCTGGCCGAGCAGAACATGCTGGGCTTCGCCGCCGGGCTGGCCCGCGAGGGATTCTTCCCCTTCCTGCATACCTTCGCGGTCTTCCTCTACCGCCGCCCCTACGATCAGCTCGCCATGTCGATCGCCTATCCCAACCTGCCGGTGCGGCTGATGGGCTTCCTGCCCGGCATCCTGACCCCCGGCGGGGTCACGCACCAGGCGATCGACGACGTGGCCATCCTGCGCGCCACGCCCAACATGACCGTGCTCGACTGCGGCGACGCGACCGACGTGGAGAGCGTCCTGGACGTGGCCCAGGCCGTCAACGGCCCGGTTTACGTGCGGATGCTGCGCGGCGAGGTGCCGCGCCTGTTTGACCGCGCCGACCGGATGCGCCTCAACCGGGCGCGCGTCCTGAGCCGGGGCACTGACGTGGCGATCCTATCCTCCAGCGTGTGCACGGAGGAAGCCATGCGCGCCACGGCTGTCCTGCGCGCGCGGGGGGTCGGCATCCAGCACCTGCACGTCTCCACCCTGAAGCCGTTCAGCGACCCGGCCGTGATGGAGGCGATCCAGGCGGCCCGCTACGGCGTGATCACGATGGAGAATCACTCGATCGTGGGCGGGCTGGGATCGGCGGTGGCCGAGCTGATGGCCGAGGCCGGGGCCGGCAAGAAGCTGGTGCGAATCGGCCTGCGCGACGTGTATGCCCACGGCGCGAGCCGCCATTACCTGATGAAGGAATACGGCCTGGATGCGATCTCGCTGGTCGGCGCGGTCGAGGGCCTGGTCGGGCAGCGCTTCGGGCTGACCGAGGACGATCTGGCCGCGGTGCGCTTGCAGGCGGTCCATAGTGAAGCCAAAGCGGAGGCGTTATGACTCTACCCGATTTTGTCAGCGTGCCCGGCCTGTCGGGGATCCGCTTCCAGGTCGACTATCGCCTGACCGGCGACCGCGAGGAAGCCGCGGCCAAGGCCCAGGATATCTGCATCGAGCAGACCGTGGAATTCCCCGCCGAGCTGGTCCCGGCCGGGGACATTCGCCAGCACATCTTCGGCCGGATCGAGAGCCTGGAGCCGGACGGGCCGGACGCCTTCCTGGCGCGGATCAGCTACGCGGCGGAAGTCGCCACGACCGAGCTGACCCAGGTGCTCAACGTGCTCTTTGGCAATACCAGCATCAAGCCCGGAGTGCGGATCGAGCGCCTCTACCTGCCGGCGGACTTCCTGGCCGCGTTCCGGGGGCCGCGCTTCGGCGTGCCCGGCCTGCGTGACCTGCTGGGCGTCCACGACCGCCCCCTGCTCGGCACGGCCCTCAAGCCGATGGGTATGTCGGCCGAGGCTCTGGCGGAGCTGGCCTACCGCTTCGCCCTGGGCGGGGTGGACGTGATCAAGGACGATCACAGCCTGGCCGATCAGCCCTTCTGCCGGTATGAGGATCGCGTCGCGCGTTGCGCCGAGGCGGTGGCGCGGGCCAACCGCGAGACCGGCCAGCGCTGCCTGTACGTGCCGCACGTCTCGTCCACGGCCGACGGGACGCTCCAGCGGGCGCTCTTCGCCAGACAGGCCGGGGCGGGCGGGGTGATGGTCTGTCCAGGGCTGACCGGGTTTGATACAATGCGTCTCCTGGCGGACGACGACCGGCTCGACCTGCCGATCATCGCCCATCCGGCCCTGATCGGGAGCTTCACCACCAGCCCCACCAGCGGGATCGCGCACGATGCCCTGTACGGGCAGTTGATGCGCCTGGCGGGGGCGGACGCGACCATCTTCCCCAACTACGGGGGCCGCTTCTCCTTCAGCGTGGAGGAGTGCGCCAGCATCGCGGCGGGCTGCGCGGTGGAGATGGGCCACTTCCGCCCGATCTTCCCCTCGCCGGGGGGCGGGATGAGCGTCGACCGGGTCGCGGACATGAGCCGCCTGTACGGCCGGGACGTGATCTACCTGATCGGCGGCGGCCTGCACCGGCACAGCCCCGACCTGGTGGAGAACGCCCGCCACTTCAGCCGAATGGTTCGCCAGGCGGCGGGCGCGGGGTGATCCCGGCCCTGCATCGAGTCGTGACGAGTCCCGTCAGGGAGAGGTACGTATGCCGATCGAGGCCGTGATTTTCGACATGGACGGAATCCTGGTCGATTCCGAGGTGTACTGGAAGGCCGTCCGCGAGGACTTCGCCCGCGACCACGGGCGTGAATGGACGATGGACGATCACAAGCGGGCGATGGGCCGCAACACGATCGAGTGGGCGGAGCAGATGGCCGAGCGCCTCCAGGTCGGGATGAGCCAGGAGGAGATCGCGTCGGACATCATCGGCCGGATGATCGCCGCCTACCGGGCGCACATGCCCTACCGGCCCGGCGCGCTGGAGGCGGTGCGCACCATCGCGGCCCGCTACCGGGTCGGGCTGGCCTCCGGGTCGCCGAGCCGTCTGATCCGGCACGTGCTGCGCGAGACCGGCCTGGACGAGGTGTTCGAGGTCACGGTTTTCGGGGACGACATCCCCAACGGCAAGCCGGCCCCGGACATCTACCTGGAGGCGCTGCGCCAGATGGGGGTGAGCGCCGATCGGGCCGCCGGGATCGAGGATTCGGCCAACGGCGTGCGCTCGGTCAAGGCCGCCGGGATGGCGGTCGTGGCCGTGCCCACGGCCGACTTCCCCCTGCCGCCGGAGGTCGCCGCCATCGCCGACCGCATCCTGGACGGCATGGAGTCGCTCTCGGTCGCGGTCATCGAAGGGCTGGGATAAGGCCGCCTTTCCTGGGGCTTGAGCAGGAAATACCGCCGGGGCGCGGACAGCACGGATCAGCCTTGCTCGTTCGTGTCGATCCGCGCCCAGTGCGGCGCAGGGTTTTTCCACGGTTTGCCTTTCTCCATGTTTTCCCTGGCGTTTGGGCGGTTCCCCTCGCTTTTCGTGCCTTCACCCGGCGTGGCTCTTTGCCAGTCGATCGGGTAGACTCGAAGTCGGCACAGTCCGGCGGGGGCGGAAGCGTCCGCCCGGCAAGCAGGAGGCGAGCACATGGCGGACACACTCGACATCCGGGAGCGGCCTCAGGCGCGGCGGATCGACATGATCGCCGGTTGGCGGCAGTGGGCGGACGCCGGCTCGGTCTCCTCCGCGCTGCCCAAATACCTGATCGAGCGTACCGGCGCGCGGCCGATCGGAACGCTGCGCCCGGACGGCTTCTACCTGTTCCAGATTCCCGGCACGCACGACCTGGTGCGGCCGGTGGTGCGCTTCGTCGACGGTTACCCGGAGGCGCTGGACGTCCCCCTCAACGAGCTGTACTACACCGGTGACGATGACCACGGCGTGGTGATCTTCCTGGGCGACGAGCCGCACATCGACGTGGAGCGCTACGTCGCTGCCCTGCTGGAAGCGGCCCGGACGCTGGGCGTCCGGCGGATCGTTGGGCTGGGCGGAGTCTACGGGGAGCTGCCCTACGACAAGGAGCGCATGGTCTCGGCCAACTACAGCCTGCCGGAGATGAAAGAGGAGATGGCCGGGCTGGCGGTCGACCTGTCGAATTACCAGGGCGGGGCCAGCATCGGGTCGGTGGTGTGCCGCCGGGCGGGCGAGCAGGGCATGGAGTATGTCGGCCTGTACGCCTTCGTGCCCAACTACAGCTTCCCCAACCTGAGCGAGACGGGCAATATGATCCGGATCGAAACCGATCATATGGCCTGGCTGGCGGTCATGCGCCGGATCAACCACATGCTCAGGACGCATTTTGACCTGGACGACCTGACCCGGCGCGGCCAGCACCTGCTGCGCTCGATGGAAGCCAAGATCGCCGAGCTGGACGAGGAATCGCCTCAGCTTGGCGTGCGGGACTACCTGGCCCGCCTGTCCGAGGCGTTCACGGAAGTTCCCTTCAACCCGTTGGGGGACATCTGGGAAGAAGAGCTGCGCCGCCTGTTCGACGATCCGGAGCCCGACTCGGAATCCTAGCCGGGAACGTCGCCTGGAGGCGTGAAAACGTGCCAATCGATCATTGTCATTGTGGAGCTATGCTGGAGGATGGTCATGGGTGGTGATTCGCAGGATGGCGGCGTGCCGTTGGGTGAGGCGCTGGTCGAAGTGGTCAAGCAGCTCAAGGATCAGCCGCTGCTGCTGTTTGGCCTGGGGATAGGAATTATCCTGTTGGGGGCGGGCGCGCTGGCGCTGGAGAATCTGCGTGTCGTGGCGGTGGTACTGCTGGTGATTCTCGTCGTGAGCATGGTGGGCTGGTTGATCGTCGAAGCGCAAAAAGTCCGCCGCGGCCAGGAGGAGCAGGCCTTCCGGTTGGCCAGCCAGCCGAAGTTCAAGGGGGGCGACGTGAACGTTCAGCTTGAGCACCTGGCCGATACCGAGGTCAGCGGCGGCAAGGCGCGCGTGGTCGGCTCCGGCAGCGCACAGGGCGGCAATGTGAATATATCGGCCGCGCGCGGCATCCAGGGCGGTAAGATCAGCGGCGGCGATATCGAAGCCGGCCCGTCGTTGGATTGACGCTGCAAAGGGGCCGTGAAATCGGAGACCGGGTTACCGGAAGCCGGAGGGTATCATCCCCGCCGGCTTTTGTTGGTGGCCGGCCGTGGCCGGACAGGCATACCCCAGGCAAGCAACCGCCGGACCGCCCGCGACAGCGCGCCGGTGTTGTCGTGGCGGACGGATGAAAACCATAAGCTCAGGAGACTCAATCCATGCCATTCACCGATCTGGAGCCTCAAGCGGTCACTTCCTATTTCGTCGGGCGACAGTCGTTCATCCAGCAGTTTTACGCTCACCTGAACGCAGGCAAGCGCGTCTTTCTGATCGATACCGTGGCGACCTATGGCAGTGGCAAGAGCACGCTGCTGGCCTGGTTGTACTGGGACGTCAAGAAGCAGCGCCAGTGGACGCCGATCTGGCTGCCGTTGAATGAGTTCTCGCTGTCGCATACCAACGTTGGCATCGAGGATGCGGAGTCCCTGCCGGCGCTGATCGAGAACCTGTTCAGTTACCGCGACCTGCTGACTCGCCTGGCGGCCAGCCTGGGCTCGAAGGCGTTCGCCGGAATCGAGGCCGACTTGCAGCGCATCCTGCGCGAGCAGTTCAGCGAGGCGCTGCGGCCCGCCGTCAGTGACGTGCACGGCGGGGAGGTGCGCATCGAAGCCAGCCGCGAGGCCCTGCTGGACCTGACCCGCAATCAGATCAAAGCCGGAGACGTGATCGTCAATATCGCCGTCAGCGAGGCGCTGCTGGCGACCACGATCGAGCTGGCCCAGCAAAGCCTGACCCAGGAATTCCTGCGCCGTTTTCGGCAGCAGGTGGGCCGCCAGCGCTTCATTGTGTTCGCGGACGATTTTTGCTGGATCATCGGCAGCCAGATCGGCAAATGGTTTCTGCGCGGCCTGGTGCGCGGCCTGGAAAATACGGTGGTGGTTCTGTTGCGCACCGATACGGGCGACGCATTGACGGCCGGGGCCGCGGACGAGGAACTCGTCAATCTGCCTCTGGAACCCTTCAGTTTCGCGGAAGTGGCCGAGTACCTGCGCAAGCGCCTGGGCGCCTCGCCCCTGCTGCACGATCTGGCCGAAGTCGTGTATGGATTCAGCCACGGCCATCCGCTGATGACGAGCATGATGGTCGATCTCATCCGGGTCGATCGTCTGGTGGACAAAGAGGACATCCAGCGGATCAAAGCCCTGCCCATTCTCTCCGAGGGCGACGACGGCACCGATCAGCTTCGCCATAAGGCCGACCAGCTCATCCAGAGCATCCTGGCGGAAGTGCATCGCAAGGACCCGCCGCTGGAGGAGGTTTTCGTCCTGTGCGGGGTGATGCGCCGGTTCGACCGGGACATGGTGGCACACGTCCTGGGCGGCTTGCGCGGCCTGGACAGGCCTGCCACCCATGTTGGCCCGCTGATCGCCCGCCTGAGCAAGTATTCGTTTGTGGAAGCCCAGCCTGCGCGCGATGATTCGGGCCGTGTCGAGTACAGCTTCCACTTTTTCATCCAGGAACGCATGGAAGACTATCTGCGCGCGCACGATCCCGATCTGCTGCGGCGTATCCATACCCTGGCGGCCGAGTACTACAAGGGATTGCTTTTCGATTACGGCGGGGAGCAGACCAGCGGGGCCGATGCCTTCGTCGGACTGTACCGTGTCGAGGATGAATTCTGGCAGGATCAGACGACCGAGTGGTTGTATCATCTGACCCGGCTGAGCCAGTTGGAGGCGACCGGCCCGCGTTTGGGCAGCCGGTTCAGCCGGGTTTTCCTGTCTTTTACCCGCACGTTTCTGGAAGCCTTCAACTGGTGGGGGTGGTACCTCAAGTTCCCGTTCTGCGATCAACTGCTGTACGAATGGGGCCGGATGCACCCGGAGCAGGCCGGCGGCCAATCCAGGGGGCGCGCCCTGCTCGACATCCTGGACAAGTTCTACCGCGCCTATCCGGAGGGTCTGTTCAAGCGCGGGCGCGGCGACTGGAAGCAGGTGCGCGAGGCAATGTACAGCCTGGCGTACTTCCTGGAGATCGACGGCGAAGACCCGCTGGAGGAACTGCCCGCCGACGACCACGACGCCCGTTTTGTCCGGGCGCTGATCGAGTGGTTCCTGGCCCAGGCCGCTTTTCTGGAGCCTCACATGGATACAACCCTGGCCGAGGAATCCTACCAGCTGGCGAGCCAGTTGTTCGAAAGCATCGGGGATGATTGGAACCTCGCCTGGACGTACAGCTACCTGGCCGATGTCCACGTGGCCGCCGGTCAGTTTGACGCCGCTGCCGCCCGCGTGCACGAATCACTGGAGCTGGCCCAGAAGGGCAAGCGCTCCAGCCAGCAGGATCACGAGCTGATCAGCCAGAACTATCGCGTGCTGGGGGATGCCTTCTGGGCACAGGGCGATCTCAACCAGGCATTCCGGGAATATGCCCGCGCGGTGTATCACATGTACCTCTGCCTGGCGATCCCCGAAGCGGCCGACCTGTACACCCTCAATCTGTACCGGGATACCCGTTTCCATGTCTTGGGCCGGATTCAGACGCTGGCGCGGCAGGCCCGCCGGGCCGAAGCCCTGGCCGCGGCCACGTATTTGCGCGAGTTCTGGAACGTCTATTGGGACAAGATCGGCGCGGCGACGCCCGATCTGGCTGCCCGGTTGGCCGGAGACCTTGTGGATGAGGCGGTCGTGCACCTCCTGGACGCCGACCTGTTCCCGGCCGAGCCTGCCGAGGACCAGTTGGGGCATTCCAGCGACTACACCGATAACGTGATCGAGCTTGCCAGCCGCATGGCCCGGCAGGTGAAATCGGCTTCACCCGCTCCGATTCTCTCTTGATGGAAAGGAAATTCGCCTCATGTCTGTCATCGTGCGACCCATGACGGTCGATGATTTCGTCCAGGTCTACAAGCTCGGCCTGGAATGCTATCACGTGGAAGACAAGCCGTACAACTACTGGTCGCTCGGTGAAGTGGCCCATCACCTTCAACACGAGAGCGCGCTGTGTTACGTCGCCGACGACGGCGGCAGGGTGGTCGGATTCGCGCTGGGGGCCGAGTCCTTCGAAATCCTGGAGAACACCGGACATCTGGAATGGGTTGCCATCGCGCCGGACTACCGCCGGTCCGGGTTGGCGCTGAAGCTGATCGAAACCCTGGTTGGCATCTTCGAGCAGATGGGCAAGGTCCAGGTCGTGACCGATATCTCCAGTGAGAATCCCGCCTCGCGTGGGATGGCGCGCAAGGCCGGCTTCCGGGAAGGAATCTCGGTCACGTTTTTCGTCCGTGATTTGAAGTAGCCGCGAGGCGTTCTCGCGTTTCAGTGGAGGGATCATTGAGCAAGCCAAGCGTGTTCGTGACGCGGATCATCCCCGACCGGGGACTGGCGATGCTGCGCGAGCGCTGCGACGTCCGGGTGTGGGAGGACGAGCTGCCGACTCCGGCGGACGTGCTGCGGCGCGAGGTGGCGGGCGTGGATGGGCTGGTCTGCCTGCTCTCCGACCGGATCGACGCCGCCCTGATCGAGGCCGCCCCCAACCTGAAGGTGATCAGCCAGTACGCGGTCGGCTTCGACAACATCGACGTCAAAGCCGCGACCGCCCGCCGCATCCCGGTGGGCAACACCCCCGGCGTGCTGACCGAGACCACGGCCGACCTGGCCTTCGCCCTGCTCATGGCGGCGGCGCGCCGCCTGCCGGAGGGCGAGCGCTACGTCCACGCCGGGAAGTGGAAGACCTGGGGGCCGATGCTGCTGATGGGCCAGGACATCCACGGCGCGACCCTGGGCATCCTGGGCCTGGGGCGGATCGGGCAGGCGATGGCCCGCCGGGCGCGCGGCTTCAACATGCGCGTGATCTATGCCCATTCGCGCGACGTGCCGGAAGCGGCCAGCCTGGGGGCGGAGCGAGTCTCGCTCGACGAGCTGTTGGCCCGGTCGGATTTCATCAGCCTGCACACGCCGCTTACCCCGGCCACCCACCACCTGATCGACGCCGCCGCCTTCGGCAAGATGAAGCCGACCGCGATCCTGATCAACACGGCGCGCGGGGGCGTGGTCGACCCGGACGCGCTTTACCAGGCCCTGGCCGGCGGCCGGATCGCCGGGGCGGCCCTCGACGTGACCGAGCCGGAGCCGCTGCCCGCCGATCACCCCCTGCTGACCCTGGATAACTGCCTGGTTGTGCCCCACGTGGGCAGCTCCAGCACGGCCACGCGCGGCCAGATGGCGGTCATGACCGCCGAAAACCTGCTGGCCGGGCTGCGCGGGGAACGCCTGCCGCACTGCGTCAACCCGGAAGTCTACGCCTAGCGCCGGGCATTGCGGTGGAGAACGAAAACGGCCGGAGGATGTGATTCCTCCGGCCGCGCTTCAAGTGACCCATCGCGAAACATTAGGCGTTTCCGTGTTGGCCTCACCTCCCTGACAGCGAGAGGTGAGGGTGAGCGCACACATTTCCACCGGATGTTTCAGACAGACCACCTGATACTACAATATCACGCTCCGTGCCACAAAACTAGTCGAGCGCGACCTTGCCGCACAGGTGGACGCGCACGCCCATCGCGTCGAACATGGCTGCCTTGGCCGCCAGAGCCTTGTCGGCGACGTCGGCCGAGGGGGCGTAGACCACCTGGATGTGGTTGGCCTTGTGGCGGGCCATGAACTGGTCGCGGCTGACTCCGTATAGCACGGCGCTCATCAGCGGCCAGGCCGGGGTGGTCGCCTGCCAGCGGCGCTGCGTCTCGGCTTCCGGCAGGGTGACGGCCGCGCCGCGCCCCAGGTCGACGTGCAGCCCGCCGTTCATGACGTACACCCGGCTCCAGACAAGCTCGCCCGGCTTGCTGACGCCCTTGAGCGTGCCGCCGCCGAAGGGGAAGTACATCGGCGGCTGGCGCTCGCTGGAGGCCTCGGCGTAGCCCCTGGCGAAGTGCGAGGCGGGCACCGCGCCGGAGATCAGGAAGACCCACACGAAATCATCCAGGCCATCGCCTTTGAAATGTTCGCCCCAGCGCACGTCGTGCAGGGTGGTGGAGGGATCGAGGCCCATCGCCGTCCAGACCCGGTTGGTCACCAGGGCGTCCAGGGCCGCGCCCTCGTCCACCTCGTTGAAGTGAGGCAGCGCCTTGCCGGCATACAATTCCTCGCCCGTCTTCGCGTGGTAGACCGGCGGCCGGTCGGGATTGTTGAGCAGACCCTCGACCAGGTCCGAAGCCGGGGCCATGTCCTTGAGGCCCTGCTGGTACTGGATGCCGATCGCCGCGCAGCCGAAGTCGTGGGCGATCCGCACCGCGGCGATGTACATCTTGCACTGGCCCAGGATTTGCGCGTCGGTCAGGTCCGTGGCTTCGTTCGGGCCGGTGACGAAGGTCATGCCGCGCGCGTCCAGCCAGGCGCGGACGGCCTGGGCCTCGGCGTCCGTCACCGTGCGCATGGCGGCGACCAGGGCCGACTGGCTCAGGCGCTCCTTGTAGACTCCGGCCGGGTTGAGCAGCTCGTCCTCGAGGATGCCGTTGTACATGCCCATGCAGCCCTCGTCGAAGACGCCCAGGATGGCCTTGTCGTGCTTGAGCTGGGCGGCCAGGGTGCGGCCCAGGACGGCTTCCGGGGCGGGCAGGCGGGCCGGGGTGAGGTCGCGCACGTGGCTGGTATCGTGGGTGATCGTGCCTTCGCGCAGCCACTGGCGGATGCCGTTTTGGAAGAAGGCGTCGGTGAAGTCCTCGCTCCAGATCGTGCTGTATTTGACACCCATCTTGGTCAGGCAGCCGTTGAGGTTGAGCATGCCCACCAGACCGGGCCACTGGCCGGCCCAGTTGGCGACGGTCAGGATCGGGCCGCGATGGGCGCGCAGCCCGGCCAGCACGTGGTGGCTGTACTGCCACACGGCTTCGGCCACGATCAGCCGGGCGTCGGGGTGGATGTTCTTGAAGATGTCCATGCCCATCCGCTGGCTGGAGATGAAGCCGTGCTGCTCGACCGGGTCGTAGGGATGGCCGCGCCGGACGGTGATCCCCTCGCGGGCGAAGGCGGCCACGACAGCCTTTTCCATCGCTTCCTGGGCTGCCCAACATTCCTGGTTGGCGGACAGGCGCAGGTCGCCGCTGGCGACCAGGATGGCCTCGTTGGCGGGGACGGGCGCCGGCTTGACCACTTCGGGCACTGGATAAACGTTCATCTGCGATCCTCTCTATCTATGGACAAGGGCCTCTGGCTGGACTGGCGAACGCGCAGGCGAGTCTTCAGCTCGACCTTCTGGAACGGGCGGGATGCGTCCTGGATGCGTTTCATCAGCAGCTCGGCGGCCGTCTGACCCAATTCATAGACCGGCTGTTCGACCACGGTCAGCGGCGGGTCGATCAGCGCCGCCCAATCGAGGTTGTCGAAGGCCCCCAGCGCGACATCCTCCGGGATGCGCCATCCCCGTTCGCGGATGGCGTTCAGCGCGCCGAGGGCCAGCAGGTTGTTGCCGCAAAAGAGGGCGGTGGGCCGTTCGGGCAGGTCCAACAGCTCCCCGGCCAGCCGGTCGCCGACCGCCTTGCGCGGCTGCCCGGTCCGGATCAGGGCCGGATCGACCGGCAGACCGTGGGCCTTGAGGGCCTGGACATATCCTTCGCGCCGCTGGCTGCCGGTGGTCACGACCCTGGGAGCCAGGATCGCCCCGATCCGGGTGTGGCCCGCGCCGATCAGGTGGCTGACAGCCTGGAACGCGCCCTCGACGTTATCGACCAGCACCGTATCCACCTGGAGATCGCGCATCTGGCGGTCGACGGCGACCACCGGCACGCCGGCCTCCAGCAGTAGCCGGGCGGGACTGCCGGTTTCGCGGGTGGGCGTGATCAGCACGCCGGAGACCTGCTCGGCCTGCATCAGCTCGATGTACAGGCGTTCCTTGTGGATGTCCTCGTCCGAGTTGCACAGGATGACGGCGTACCCGGCCTGCTGGGCAACGTCCTCCACCGCGCGGACCAGGGCGGTGAAGAAGGGGTTCTGGATGTCGGAGATGATCAGGCCGATCAGGCGCGTCCGTTTGACGCGCAGGCTGCGGGCCACCCGGCTGGGGCGGTAGCCCAGGGCCTGGATTGCTTCCTGCACGCGCTGGCGGATTTCAGGCCGGACGTGAGGCTTGTCCGTCAGGACGCGCGAGACGGTCGCATTGGAGACCCCCGCAAGACGTGCCACATCCTTGATCGTGACCGGCATAGCTGCATCTGTCCTGCAAACGATTACAGGTGCTATAGACCAGAACCCGCCTCGCGTTCGAAAAATAACGCGCTATTTGCCAGGCCGCGAGCCGGGAAAACGAGCCAGATGTTGTAATCGATTACAACTCCAATAAAGCACCGAATGGCCGGTCTGTCAATAGGCTCGCCGGCGCGGATCAGCCCTGCCCGCCGATCGTAACCGTGGTGAACAGCCCCACATCGACCGTCAGGCTGATCGTCTCCCCGTCGCGCACCGGAGTCAGATCGACAGGCTCCCCCAAAAATGCAAGCGCGCTGGCGGTGGGCGGGTCTCCGGGCCAGACAAAGCGCAGGATCACACGGCGCGGTTCTGGCTGGAAATCGGCATCCAGCACAGGATTGAACAGCCGCGCCTGCATCTGGTCGCCCTGGCGGAACAGCTCCACGAACAGGCCCTCCCCGCCTTCCACGCGGATCGGCGTGGTGGCGATCCGGGCGACGGCGTCGGCGATCGATACCGCCGCGACCGGGGGAACCAGGTCGGCCTGATCCCAGGCATCCCGCGTCAGCGCGTTCCCGATCAGGAGCAACGTGCCGCCGTAGCGGGCGACTTCGCGCCGCACTGCTTCAGTCGCATAGGTGACCTCGGGGAAGATGACGTAGGGGAAGGCGTGCATGTCCAGGATGTGCTGCTCGGTAAGGATCACGTAGGGCAGGCCCGCCGCGTCGAGTCCGTGCTGGACATCCGCCAGGGCTTGCAGGCTGGCCCCGCCGCTCTGGTTGCGGGTGCGGCCGGAGTAGATCACGGCGACCTCGGCGGCGGGCTGTGCGCCGTCGTAGGCGGAGGCATGCGCGGCGATCCAGCGCAGCAGCTCGGCCCGCCAGCCGGCATCGGTCGTCGCGTCGAGCATGGTCGGCGCCTGGGTTTCCCAGAAGGAAAGCTGGTGGGCATAGGTGATGGCCGCCAGGGCGCGCGAGTCGGGCGCGGCGCTGGCGTAACACAGGCTCCAGTTGACCCGGTTGAAGGCCTGGTAGCGCTTGTAGACATCCCGCGTGAACTGCCAGTCGTCCAGGGTGAAGGCAATCGCGCCGCCTTCATCCTGACGGTGGCCGAACTCGTGTCCGGCGATGTCGATCGCCACGTCGGCGACGACGGTGTCGTAACCGGTTTCGAGCGTCCCGGTGTCCGAGTAGCCCGGCCATTCTTCGACGATCAGCCGCAGGTCCGGCTGGACGGCCTGGGCGCGGGCGCGAATCTCGTCCAGGAAGTCGCGCCAGACGGTCGGCCGCCAGTCCAGCCAGCGCTGGAAGGCCACGCCGTCATCGGCCAGGTGGTAGGGCAGTTCCAGGCCGGTCGCGGCGCGGAAGGCTGTGGCGCTGAATGCGCTGAAGTCCGCCAGGCGATCGTCGTAGCTGAAGTAGTACGGCACATCGATCCAGAGGCCGTCCGCGCCGAGGCGGGCGATCCCTTCCGCCCGCGCCAGGATCGCCGCGCGGTAGCCCGGCGCGAGCGGGTTGGCCCAGGCATCGGCGGTATCCTCGTCCAGCCAGAAGGCGTCGACCACGCCGGGTTGGAAGGCCATCGGCTGGCCGTGCTGGTCGACCTGGAGCCAGTCGGGATGGACGCGCTCGATCGCGGTTTCGGGACGTTCAGAATAGTTGAGGGTCTCGATCTCCGCGCCGCTGAAATAGAAGAAGACCTTGATCCCGTAGCGGTGCGCCTCATCGATGATAGCTTCGGCCAGGGGATAGAAGGTCAGGGCCGGGTCGTTCAGGAAGGCGTCCGTGGTGTTGGTGATGCCCATGTCGGCGTCCAGCCACAGCGCGCCTTCCTCGGCGGCGCGGCGTACGGTGGCGCGGGCCGCTTGCAGGGCCTCGGCCTCGATCGGCCGGGTGAGGTCGCCCGGATCGAAAGAGTAGCCGACGATGGCCGTCACGGTGGAGGGGACATTGGCGACCGGCAGGCCGTTCAGCGGGACGAGCGTCCGGCCGGGCGGGTCGGCGGATGCACGTCCCAGACCCGCCAGGAGCAGGATCAGCCCCAGTCCGGCCAGCAAGCCACGCTTGAGTGGCATCGCCTTCTCCTTGGGCATTCCGGGCTGGCGAAACGAGTCAGCGGTGCTCGTCGGGCGGCTCGTCCGGGGGCTGGCCGCGCCGGGCGGCCAGCCGTTCCAGCCAGCCGAAGAAGTCCGTGCGGATCAGCAGCACCACGCCCAGGATCAGCGCCCCGCCGATCAGGGCGCTGCACACGCTCACGACGAATTCGGCGCTGCCCGGCTTCTGAACGAAGACCATCAGCAGGCCCAGGCCGCCGATGAAAATTCCCAGGCGCAGGAAGCCTTGCAGCGAATCACGACCCATGCGCGCGCAGCCCCATGCCCCGCGTCAGCGGCGTGCAGGCCACCGTCTGCCTGCCCTCCGGCGCGGGCTCCAGCACAGGCAGATCGGTGTTGCACACCCCGTCCACGAAAAACGGGCAGCGCGGATGGAAGGCGCAGCCGGGCGGCACCTCCAGCAGGCTGGGGATGTCCTCGCTGCGGAGCTGCATGCGCTGTTTGCTGCGCGTGATCTCCGGGTCGGCCTCGGGGATGGCCGAGATCAGGGCGCGGGTGTAGGGATGGGCCGGATGGGCGATGATGTCCGGGGTGGGGCCGACTTCGACCACGCGCCCCAGGTACATCACAGCGATCCGCCCGCCCCAGGCGAAGTACTTGGCCAGGGCCAGGTCATGGGTGATGAACACGATCGCGATCCCGTATTCGTCGCGCAGGCGGTGCAGGGTCTTGAGCAGGCTGACCCGGATGCTGACGTCGACCATGCTGACCGCTTCATCGGCCACGATCAGGCGCGGGTTGACGGTCAGGGCGCGGGCCACGCTGACTCGCTGGCGCTGGCCGCCGCTGAGCTGGTGCGGGTATTTGTTGACGATATCGCCCGGCGGGGTCAGGTCGACCAGGGTGAGCAGCTCCCAGATGCGACGGCGCACCGCGCCGCGCCCCTCCACCATCTTGTGGTGGCTCAGGGGGAAGGACAGAATCTGCCCGACCGTGTGGGCGGGGTTGAGCGAGGCGAACGGGTCCTGGTGGATGATCTGCATCGCCTTGCGGTACTCGGCGCGCTCCTTGCCTTGCAGCCCTTCCACCGGGCGGCCCCGGTAGAGGACGTTGCCTTCGGACTGGTTGAGCAGCCCGACCATGATCCGGCCGGTGGTGGTTTTGCCGCAACCGCTTTCACCGACCAGGCACAGGATTTCGCTTTCCTCCACCGCCAGGTTGATGTTCTGCAGGGCGTTGACGCGCGTCCTGCCCTGCGCGAACGAGCGGTTCACGTGCTGGAGTTCGATGAGCGGAGCCTGAGAGAGTGTGTCACCCATGAGTCGTGTCCGATCCAGTGAATCTCAGGAAAAGAACCTGGTTATCAGGCTTACTGCGATCTGGGGGATGCGGCCGTTCGATAGCCCGTGCCGGCAGTTTTGTCGCCGCCAGGTCACGGGCTAGGGATACAAAGTCCGCTGAAGCGGACTCAAAAACCCAAAACGCCAGCCCAAGAGCCTGCTTCAGCAGGCTTTTTTGACTGTGTAGCCGGGGACTTGAGTCCCCGGCGCGGCTGCTGCGCCACCAGATTGGGTTGCGTCCAATGACCGGATTCATATGTTAACCTTCATGAAAACGGCGATCACAATCCAGCCGGGCTGTGCTGGCTTTCGGCCAGGCGTTGGCTCTGGGCCAGCACCTGGGCCGATTCGAAGCAGGCCACCTTGTGGCCGGGCGCTTCCTCCACCAGCGGCGGCACTTCCCGCGCGCAGCGCGGCGTGGCCAGCGGGCAGCGCGGGTGGAACTTGCAGCCGGTTGGCGGCTCGATCAGGTCCGGCGGGCTGCCGGGGATGCTGATCAGGTCCTGCGCGCCGCTGCTCAGGGTGGGGACCGCTTCCAGCAGGCCGAAGGTATAGGCGTGCCGCGCCCGGTAGAACACCTCGTTGACCGGGCCGATCTCCACGATTTCCCCGGCGTACATGGTGGCGACCGTGTCGGCCATCTCCGCCGCGATCGACAGGTCGTGGCTGATAAAGACGATGCTGAAGCCCATCGACTCGCGCAGTTCCTTGAGCACTTCCAGGATCGTGCGCTGGGTCAGGATGTCCACGGCCGTGGTCGGCTCGTCCAGGATGACCACCTGTGGGTCGAGCAGGACGCCCATTGCCAGCAGCACCCGCTGGCGCATCCCGCCGCTCAACTCGTGCGGGTAGGCGTTGAAGACCCTGTCGGGGTCGAGCCGCACCCGGCGAAACAGTTCCAGCATCCGTTTGCGGGTGGCTTCCCGATCCGTCCGGCCGTGAGCGCGGGCCGTGTCGTAGACCATGTCGCGCACGCGGATCACCGGGTTGAGCGAGTTCAGCGCGGCCTGGAAGACCATGGCGCACTCTGCCCAGCGGAAGTCGCGGAGCTGGCGGTTATTCAGATCGAGCAGATTGATCACTTCGCCGCCGCGGCTGGCGTACAGGATTTTGCCCTGGTCGATCTGGCCGGTCTTGGGCAGCAGGCGGATGATCCCCAGGCTGAGGGTCGATTTGCCGCAGCCGCTTTCGCCGATCAGGGCCAGGGTCTCGCCCTTGCGCAGGTCGAACGAGACCCGGTTGACCGCCTGGGTGCGCCCCCGGTGGGCGAGGTAGCTGATCGAGATGTCCTGAACGCTCAGCACGACGTCTTTAGGCAGCGTATCCATGCGGTGCATCCTAGAGGCCGGCGCGCAGGCGGGGATTGAAGACTTCCTCCAGCGAGCGCGTGAAAAGAACCAGAGAAAGTTGGAAAAGCGCCACGGCCAGCACCGGCGAGAGCAGCATGCTGGCGGCACTCGCCGAGAATAGCGCCCCCTGCGAGCGCCCCATGAAGATCATCACGCCCCAGTCCGGCTCGGTGAAGGGCACCATCCCCAGGAAAACCAGGCCGACGATGGCGTACATGGCCCCCCGGATGGAGAAGATCGTGCTGATCACGATGTAGCTGATCATCTGGGGCAGCACCTCGCGCAGCACGATGTGCGGCAGGCCCAGGTCCAGGGCGTAAGCCGCCTCCACGTAGTCGCGCTCGCGCAGGCTGAGCACCTGGGCGCGCACCGCGCGCATCAGGGTCGGCCAGTCCAGCACGGCCAGCAGCAGGGCCAGGAAGAAGCGATCCTTGAAGCTGATCAGGCCGGCCAGCACCACCAGCAGCGGAAACTGGGGGATGGTCAGGATGAAGTTGGCGACGGCATTCATCAGTCGGTCGGGCAGGCCGCCGACCAAGGCGGCGATTGCCCCCAGGATCACGGCGATGACCGAGGTGAGCACGCCTGCCTCAACGGCGGTGACGATCAGGGCGCGCCCGCCGTGGACGATGTGCGAGAGGATGTCGCGGCCCTGCCAATCCAGGCCCAGCGGGAACTCCGCCGACGGCCCCTGGAACAGGGTGATCGCGCCCTCCTGGCGGCGGTCGTAGTAGTGCGGCTCGCCGTCGTAGGGGATCACCATCGGGCCGAAGATGGTCAGCATGAAGAAAAAGGCCAGCCCCAGGAAACCCAGGAAGCCCGCCTTGTTGCGTACCAGGGCGCGGAGGCCCACCCGGATCGAGCGGCCCAGGGTCGCCAGGCGGCGCGTGATCATCGCACCGAAGGTTTCCTCGAAGTCGACTTCCTCAATCGTGGCCCGCGACAGGAAGGGATCGTCCCTGTCGGTGTAGGTGTAGGAGATCACCACGGCGACCGCCAGGACGATCATCGGCAGGCCGCCCAGCACGTTGCAGGCGAAGCCGCTGAACAGGCAGGCCAGGAAGCCGAGGAGGCCCGGCCCGAACGTTCGCCGGCGGATGCCGATGATCAGCGGCACGAGGCCGCACAGCGCGCCGATGACGAATCCGGTGGGACTGGCGACGCTTTGCAGGTCCATGGTTAGCGTTCCTTCCCCCCGACGCGGACGCGCGGATCGAGCGCGCCGTAGAGCACGTCGGCCAGGATGTTGGCGAACACGACCGAGATCGCGATCACCAGAAAGACGCCCTGCATCGACGTGTAATCCCGCGCGACGATGGCCGTCACCAGGAACTTACCCAGGCCCCGGTAGCGGTAGATATCCTCGATGATCACGCTGCCGCCGACGACGAACCCGATGCTGATCGCCAGGCGGGTCACGAGGGGCAGCATGGCGTTACGGCCGACGTAGGCCGTCAGCACGCGCCACTGGCTGAGGCCGCGCGCGTGGGCGGCCGTGACGTATTCCTCCCCCAGGGTGGCGATCGTGCTGCTCTTCATGGTCAGGATCCAGCCGCCGACCGTGGCCGCGACGTAGGTGAACACCGGCAGCAGGGCGTGCTGGAGGATGCTGAGGATGTATTCCGGCGTGAAGCCCGGCTCCAGGGTGGGATCGACCCGGCCAAGGGCGTTGGCGATATCGATGAGTCCAAGCTGCACCCCCAGGATCAGGATGATCAGCAGGGCGATGATGTAGTTGGGGATGCCAAACAGGATCGAGGCGATCGCGGTCACGACGTTGTCGAGGATGCCGCCGCGCCAGTAGGCCATCGCCATGCCCACGAAGATGCCGATCGTGAAGCTGATCAGCAGCCCCAGCCCGACGCTGAAGACCGTCCAGGGCAGGTATTGCAGGATTTGATCGAGGACAGGCGTCCCGGCGGACGTGATCGACTGGCCCAGGTCGAGGCGAACCAGCCTGCCCAGGTATTCCACATATTGCTCGATGATGGGCTGGTCTGGATTGAAGTCGAAGAGGGCCGCCGCCCTGGAATAGGCCTCGTCGTAGGAGAGCTGCTCCTCGCGGACGATCCGTTCTGCCTCGATTTGAACCGGGTTGGAGGGCATCTGGCGGATGAGGATGAAGGTGAAGGTCATGACGGCCCAGATCGTGATCGCGCCTTGCAGCAGGGTCCGGGCCGTGAATCCGGTCAGGGCGCGGCGCAGGGTCTTCCACAGGGCTGCGGATTGCGAGTCGACGACCTGGATGTCTGGTCTTGCTTCCATAGGCATGTCCTGGAAGGGGTCGAACTGCCGTTCCGGACGGCCCGGCGCGCAGTCGATCGGTTCAAATGGACGCGAACGGCGCCACCCGGAGTCCGGCGCGCAGTCGGAGAGGACAGACGGCCGGCGGGCGGTTCCGGGACGAGCGCGATTATAGCGCCCGGAAGGCATCCAACAAACCGGGTGGGGTCGCCCCCACCCGGTCGAGCGTCCTACAGACTCAGCCTACATCGCATCCGGGCCGGGGGTGAGGATCCCCTTCAGGGCCAGGTAGGTGATGTAGTTGTCGGCGGAGCCGCCGCCATTGCGCCAGATCGGATCGTCATCGGCCGGCGCGCCGCTGGCCAGGTTCTCGTTGAGCGGGTTGTTGGTCAGGGCCTCGCTCAGCGGGATCACGGGCAGCAGGTCGTTAAAGATGGCGACCGCCTTGGCCACGAAAGGCTGCTGAACTTCCCTGTCCAGGCCGGCGCCGGTCGCGGCGATCAGCGCGGTGAAGTCGATCTGCTCGCCGTTCCACTCGAATTCCATCGGGAAGTTGAGGCCGGTCTGGCCTTCGGTCAGGCCGGTGTAGTTCCAGGAACGCAGCGGGCCGTTGAGCTGATCGGTCGGGAAGGGCGAGGACGCGCCCCAGCTTCGCACGGACAGCGTGAAGTTGCCGGCCTTGATATCCTCATCGAGCTGCTGCCACTGTACGGCGCGCCCGGTGATATCGAACCCGAAGGCGTTGAGCTGCTCGACCGCGTTCTGGGCGGCCGCGCCGTAGTCGGCCCATTCCGCCTGGAAGGTGTACTCGGCGGCCACGGGGTCGCCGTTGTCGTCCAGCCACTTGCCCTCGGCGTTGCGGGTGAAGCCGATGCCCAGCAGCAGCGCTTCGGCCGCGGCGGGATCATACGCGTAGGTATTGAGCGCGGCGACCTCGTCTTCGCTCAGCCAGAGCTGGATCAGGCCGTCCGACATGCCGCCCATATACTGCACGGGCAGGGCGCTGAGGCCCTTGGTCAGGAAAGCGCTCTCCGCGCGGTCAATCACCATCGCCATCGCCTGGCGCACTTCGGGCCGGCTCCAGGGATAGACGTCGTGATTGATGTAGACGGCCGCGCCGTAGTTGTACGGGCCGCGAATGATGCGCAGGCCGGCGTCCTGCATGGCCTGGTCGGTGGCGGGCGGGAAGCCGTGGGTGGCGTAGGTCACCTTGCCGTCCAGCACCAGCGGGGTGACGGCCTCGGTCTCGCCGTACCAGATCTGGACCGTGCCGAACTGGACGCTCTCGGAGAAGATGCTGTTGGGCTGCCAGTGCAGGCTCATGAAGCTGTCGCCGACGTCGTCCAGGGTGTAGATGAACGGCCCGCTGGCGATGACCTGCTCAGGACGGAATTCCTTGATCTCGGTCTGGAGGGCCAGCCACGCTTCGCTGTCAATCGCAGCGCCGCTGGCGTACAGGTCCAGCGCTTTCTGGGCCAGATCGCCGTAGACGGTCATGTTGCGGATGGTCGTGCGCAGGATGATGTGGCGGGCCAGCAGGGACGGATTGGCGAGCGTGAAGCGGACGGTGAAATCGTCTACCTTCTCGACCTCGCCCACGTAGTTGAAGTCGCTCCACTTCAGGATGCGGCCGATGGCATAGGTGCCGATCAGGTCGTCGGCAGTGATGGGGCTGCCATCGCTCCACAGGGCATCCTGGCGCAGATGCACGACAAACGCCTCTTCGCCTTCGAACTCCCAGCTTTCGGCGAGCCAGGGTTCGTAATCGGCTTCAGCGGCCAGATAGTAGGCCATCGGCAGCTCGACCCAGCGGTAGTACAGACCCAGGCTGCTGGCCGGGCCGCCGGTGGAGAAGCTGTTCAGGTGGCCGTCGGGGGGCAGGAAGTACGGCCAGGCGCCATAGAAGGTGCCCGCCGGAGCTTCACCCGTCTGACCCAGAACCGGGGCGACGCTGCCCAGGAGCAGCGCCACGAGAACCAGAAGTGTTACTTTGCGCATCTTCTCCTCCTGCAAACAGGGAAAACAAAGACCAGGAGTAAACCACGCCTAAACTATGCCCGATATGGGCAGATGAGTCAAATCGACTAGGGCGAAGTATCCAATGACAGTTTTGTTACGGCCGGCTGCGCTCGAAACGCGGCCGGCCGTGCATGAATGGGGTTAATGCGGCAGAAGGCGGCGCGCGATCAGCCGACGGTGTGCACCGGGACGGGCAGACTCCCCGAAGGCGTGCAGCGGCCCAGCAGGGCGTCCACCGCCGCCTGGAGCGACGGCGTGCTGTCGCCGCAGGTGCACAGGATCGTGCCCGCCCCACGCAGGGCTTCCACGTCGTACGGGTTGCGCAGGCACAGCAGGATGCTGTGGGCAGCCGTATCCAATAGACTCTGGGCCAGCTCGCGCTGGGCCGCGGTCAGGTGGGCGCTGCGGGTGGCGACGATCAGGATGCCGCCGTTCCCGGCCAGGGCGCGGGCCTGCTCGACGGCGGCCGGATTGGGCGCGGTCGGGCTGAGGGCCAGGTGCTGGACGTGCGGCGCGGCCGCGTGCAGGATCGTCCCCAGGCCGGTGTGCCCGCCCTGGTCAACGGCGCCCGATTCCATGAAGGACGCGAACTCCACCAGGGCAATCCGCTTGTCTTCCGGCAGCGGGAAGACTCCCTGTTCCGCGCGGAGCAGCACCAGCCCGGCTTCGGCGGCCCGGCGGCAGACGGCCAGGTGATCCGGGTGGCGGATCACGTCCAGCGGGCGGGCGTCCCCGACCGGGAAGCGCGCCTTGAAAGCATCCTGCCGGGCCAAAGCCTGCTCGATGCGGGCTTCCGGGAGGCGGCCCGATTCGGCGGCGGCGGCCAGGGCGTCGTAGGCTTCCTGCTGCAGCGCGCGGGTGTGAGAGAAGAAGATCACGTCGTGGCCCGCCAGGGCGGCCAGGACGGCCGACTCGCCCGCCCCATACTGGTTGGTGATGGCCTTCATCTCCATGCAGTCGGTGGCGGCCAGGCCGGTGAAGCCCACGTCGTCGCGCAGCAGGCGGGTGGCGATGGCCGGGGACAGCGTGGCCGGGTAGTCGGGATCGAGCGCCTCGAATTTGACGTGGCTGACCATGACGCTGGCGATCCCGGCCTCGACCGCCGCCCGGAAGGGGCGCAGGTCGTGCTGCCACAGGTAATCCGGCGAGCCGCTGACCACGGGCAGGCTGACGTGCGAATCGACCGGCGTTTTGCCGTGGCCGGGGAAGTGCTTGGCGCAGGCTCCGACCCCGGCCTGCTGGAAGCCGCGCACTTCGGCGGCGGCCAGCCGGCCGACCCGCTCGGCGTCGATGCCCAGGGTGCGCGTGCCGATCACGGGATTGCTGCTGTCGTGGCCGAGGTCGACGACCGGGGCCAGGGTCCAGTCGATGCCCAGGGCGTGCAGCTCCGCGCCGAGGGCGGCCGAGACCGCTTGCGCCATCTCCTCCGAGCCGCCCACGCCCAGGGCCATCGCGCCGGGGCTTTCGGTGAAGCCCTGGCGCAGCCGGGCGACCGTGCCGCCTTCCTGGTCGATCGAGATCAGGATCGGCTCCGGCGCGGCGGCGCGCAGGGTGCGGGTCAGCTCGGCAAGCTGGGCCGGGGTGTCCACGTTGCGGGCGAAGAGGATGATCCCGCCGACCTGGCCGGTGGCCAGCCAGTCCAGGATGTAATCCGGCGCCTGGAAGCCCTCGAAGCCGACATTGAGAATCCGGCCGACGCGTGTTTTGGGAGAAGTCATCTTGGGTTCCTTTTCTCAGGTCGCGTGCGCTCGGACCTGGGGTGTGGATGAACAACACGCCGATTATACCCGGTTCTGGCACGTCCTCCGGTCAGTCCACCCCCAGAACCAGCAGCGTCATGTCGTCGAACTGCTCGGCGTCGGCCTGGTATTCGGCCAGCGCCGCGAAGACTCCCTCGCACAGCCCGGCGGCGGGTTGATTGGCGAAGGCGCTCGCCACCGCCGTGAAGCGCTCCCGGTCGTAGAGCGCCCCGGCCGGGTTCTGGAGGTCGGTCATCCCATCGGTGTAGAGCACCAGCCGGTCGCCGGGCTGGAGCTGCAAGCCGGCGTCGGCCAGGGCGATCCGGGGCGTGGGGAAAAGGCCCAGCGCCATGCCGGGGCAGTCGATTTCGTAGGCCGCGCCGCCGCGCAGCAGGAGGGGCCGGTCGTGCCCGGCGCGGGCGTAGGTCATCCGGCCGGTGGCCTGCTCGACGATGCCGTAGAAGATGGTCACGAACATGTTGGGCTGGCCCAGCTCTTGCAGCAGGTCGTTGACCTTGCCGAGCACGGCGCTGGGGGCGCTTTCCCGGCGGGCCTCGGCCAGCAGCAGGCTGCGCGTCAGGGCCATGTACAGCGCGGCGGGCAGCCCTTTGCCGGACACATCGGCGATGGCCACGCCGAAGCGGCCATCCTCCAACTGGAAAGCGTCGTAGAAGTCGCCGCCGACCCGGCGCGCGGTCACGTTGCGCGCGGCGAAGGTGTAACCCGGCACGTCCGGGAAGGTGCGCGGCAGGACGCTCTGCTGCACCTGGCGGGCCAGCTCCAGCTCGCGCTCCAAACGCTCCTTCTCGGCCAGCTCGACCTGGGCGGCTTCGAGCTGGCTGATCTTGGTGCGAAGCTGATCGAACAGTTCCGCGCGCTGCACCGCCAGGGCGGCCTGGTTGGCGAAGATTTGCAGCAGGGCGACTTCAGCCGACCGGAAACGGTTCTTGCGCGTGGAGTGAATCACCAGGAAGCCGACCTGGCGCTGCTGGGCCAGCAGCGGCACGTGCAGCCCGGCCCGCAGGCGCGCGCCTTCCACGTCCTCGTGGCGGGGCGTGACGCCGGGCGGCCACTGGTTGAAGGGCGTCGGCTCCCCGTGGGCGCTGCGTTCTTCCAGGGCTTCCAGTCCCACGCGCTGGCGGCGCAGGCCGGCTTCCCAGCCGCTGACCGCCAGGATTTCGGCCTGTCTCTCGCTGCGCCGCAGGTAGAAGATTGCCCGGTCGGCGCTGCACAACTCGCGCACGTGGCGGCAAATCTGGGCCGCCAGCCCGTCCAGATCGGTGGACGTGATCAGGGAGTTGCCCATGTGCTGGAGTGAGACCAAAGCCCGCGTTCGCTCCTCCAGGACGTGGTTGGAGGCTTCCAGCTCGGCCAGCTTGCGGCGCAGGGCGCTGCCCGCGTCGACCGCCTCGCGCTCGCTCGTCTCCAGCAGGCGGTACAGGCGGCGCAGGCGCTCCGCCCGCAGGTCGAGCACGTCCTCCAGCGCCAGCGCGCCCTGCAAGGCCAGCTCCAGGGCGTAGACCTCGCCCGGCAGCACGCGCTCCCCATCCAGGGTGGGCACGTCCGGCGGGACGTGGAAGACGTCGAACAGCGCCACGTCGCCCGCCCGGCCGGTGCGGTTGCAGCGCTCGCAGCCGGTCGCGCGGAAGAAGGTCAGCGGGCGACCGCCGGCCAGGTGCGGGATCAGCGCGGGGAAAACCCGGCCCAGGCGGGCGATCTGGTCCGGCTCCGCCGCCACCGGCTGGCGGCAGTTGGGGCACTGGCTGGGCATGCGCTGGACGCTCACGACCCAGCGCAGCCCGGTCATCTGCTCCGGCAGCGCGCCCAGATCGCGCAGGTGGGCGGCCACGTCGGCCCCCTGGAAGATCGTGTCCAGGTGGGAGAGGATGCGCGCGCCCTTGCTGGCCGCGTCCAGGGCGGGAGGCACGGTTTCCGGGTCCAGCCGGTCGAGCACGACCAGATCGGTCTCGCGGCGGGCCGCGACGGCGATCAGCTCGGCGTAACCGTACCCCTGGCCGATCTCCAGGACGTCCGCCCGGTCGCGCAGGTGGCGCGGGATGCGCAGGGAATCGCGGCCCTCGGTCACAACCACGCAGCGCGAATCGGGCCGGACATCCAGCAGGGCGCGCATCATCACCCGGAAGATCGCCGCGCGCCCGCTGGGCAGCAGGCCGTGCGATTCCGCCGCCTGGGCGGGCAGGCGCGGGTCCAGGCCGGCCACGACGATCAGCCCGCCCGGTCCGGCGGCCATCGCCGGGATCAGAGCGTCCAGGCTGGGGAGGTGGTAGAAGTCGTCGAGCTTGAGCACGCGCTTGCTCCTGGCGCGCCGTGCTCGGTTGGCCTCCTGTCCGGCGCGCTCCCGGTTCAGTATAACGAGTCCTGCCCCGGCGCGGGTAGGCCGCCTGGAAAGACAAAGCGAACCGCCAAAACGCCAAGACCGCCAGGGAAAAACGCGAAGGAAAACCAGAAAGTATTGCATCAAGTCCGAAAGAGCACGCCTCAGCTTTGTTCATTTGGGGCCTTTCTCCTGGCTTTTCCTTGGCGTTCCTGGCGCCTGGGCGGTTCAACCTGGTTTTGTTTGGCAGCGGCTTCAAGAGCGTCTATGATCGGGGCAGTTGGAACCTCAGCGTCTGAACTCTGCATGCAACCCATGTCTGGTGTGTTCACATGCTTGTCTGGAAAGGAGCGCGTTTATGAGCCGCACGATCACCCTGTTCACGGGGCAGTGGGCGGACCTGCCTCTGGAGACCCTGGCCCAGAAGGCCAGCGCGTGGGGGTATGAAGGGCTGGAGCTGGCCTGCTCCGGCGATCACTTCGAGGTGGACAAAGCCCTGAGCCGCGATTCCTACGTGCGTGAAAAGCGCGACCTGCTGGCCAAATACGGCCTCAAGTGCGTGGCGATCAGCAATCACCTGGTCGGGCAGGCGGTGTGCGACCCGATCGACGCGCGCCACAAGAGCATCGTCCCGGCCTCCGTATGGGGCGACGGCGAGCCGGAAGGCGTCCGCCAGCGGGCCGCCGAGGAGATGAAGGCCACCGCGCGGGCGGCCAGGCTGTTCGGCGCGGAAACCGTGACCGGTTTCACCGGCAGCGCGGTGTGGGCCATGCTCTATTTTTTCCCGCCGACCTCGCAAGCCGACATTGACGCGGGCTACCAGGACTTCGCCCGGCGCTGGCTGCCCATCCTGGACGTGTTCCAGGCGGAGGGCGTCCGGTTCGCGCTGGAAGTCCACCCGACCGAGATCGCCTACGACATCATCACCATGCAGCGCGCCCTGGAGGCGGTCGGCGGGCATCCCGCCTTCGGCGTCAACTTCGATCCCAGCCACCTCGTCCACCAGTTCGTCGACCCGGTGGCTTTCCTGGAAGTCTTCCCGGACCGGATTTTCCACGTCCACGTCAAGGACTCGCGGATCACCCTGACCGGGCGCAACAGCATCCTGTCCTCGCATCTCAGCTTTGGCGACGCCCGGCGCGGCTGGGACTTCGTCTCGCCCGGCCACGGCGACGTCAAGTTCGACCCGATCATCCGCGCCCTCAACCGGATCGGGTACGGCGGGCCGCTGTCGGTCGAATGGGAGGACAGCGGCATGAACCGCGAATTCGGCGCGCAGGAAGCCCTGCAATTCGTGCGCCGCCTGAACTTCTCGCCGTCCGACGTGGCCTTCGATGCCGCGTTTAGCAAGCACTGATCGGGGGGAGACATGCCGGACAAACTCAAGGCTGCGGTCGTCGGGCTGGGCTTCATGGGCGGGACGCACATCGAGGCCCTGCGCCGGATCGGAATCGACGTGGTGGGCTGCCTGGGGGTGACGCCGGAGGAAACCCAGGGTGGCGTGGCGCGCTATGGGCTGGCGAAAGGCTACGCCAGCCTGGATGAGCTGGTGGCCGATCCGGCGCTGGACGTGGTGCACGTCTGCACGCCCAACTACCTGCATCACGCCCAGGTCAAGGCGGCGATCCAGGCCGGCAAGCACGTGATCTGCGAGAAGCCGCTGGCCGTGACCAGCGCCGAATCGCGGGAGCTGGTCGCGCTGGCCCGCCAGCACAACCGGGTCGGGGCGGTCAACTACAACCTGCGCTTCTTCCCCCTGGCCCACGAGGCGCACAGCCGCGTCCAGGCCGGATCGCTGGGCGAAATCTGGCTGGTGCACGGCCGCTACCTCCAGGACTGGCTGCTGTATCCCACCGACTGGAACTGGCGGCTGGAATCCGACCAGGGCGGCACGATGCGCGCCGTGACCGACATCGGCACCCACTGGTTCGACCTGCTGACCTGGATCACCGGGCTGAAGATCACGGCCGTGTTCGCCGACCTGGCGACCGTGATCCCGACCCGTTATAAGCCGAGCGGCGCGGTGGAGACGTACAGCAACATGCTGGGCGGGGCGGAAAAGGGCCAGGCGGTGGCGATCACCACCGACGACTACGCCACGATCCTGCTGCGTTTTGAGAACGGCGCGCGCGGTGTGCTGACCGTCTCCCAGGTCAGCGCCGGGCACAAGAACGGCCTCGAATGGGAGATCAACGGCGCGGAGTCCTCGCTGGCCTGGTCGCAGGATGACCCCAACAACCTGTGGCTGGGCTTCCGCGACCGGCCCAACGAAGTCCTTGCCAAGGACCCCTCCCTGCTGGGCGGCGAGGCGCGCGGCTACGCGGGCTATCCCGGCGGGCACGCGGAAGGCTACCCGGATACCTTCAAGCAGATGTTCCGGGCGGTGTATGGCTACATTGAGGCGGGCGACTTCAGCGCCCCGACTCCCTTCGCCACCTTCGCCAGCGGGCACGCCGAGATCGTGCTGTGCGACGCGATCGCGCGCAGTAACCAGGAAAAACGCTGGGTGGAAGTCGGCGCGGAGTAGCGCCTCGGAGATTTCTCGGCACGACATGAACGGAGCGGCGGATCGAATCCGCCGCTCCGTTCATGTTTTGGGGGCGGAGGTTTCCGAAAACGTCCCTACAAACCGAACTCGGTGTGCTCGGTGCGGGCGATGATCTCCTCCTGCAACGCCTGGCCGAGGTCGCAGAAGTAATCGCTGTAGCCCGCCACGCGCACGATCAGGTCGCGGTAGGCTTCCGGGTTGGCCTGGGCGGCGCGCAGGGTATCCGCGTCCACCACGTTGAACTGGATGTGATGCCCATCCAGCTTGAAGTAGGTGCGCACCAGGGAGACCAGCCGGTCGAGGCCGTCCTCGCCTTCCAGCAGTTGGGGCGTGAACTTCTGGTTGAGCAGCGTGCCTCCGGTGCGGACATGATCCATCTTGGCTACGGAGCGGATCACGGCGGTCGGGCCGTGACGATCCGCGCCCTGCACGGGCGAGATGCCCTCGGAGAGCGGCTTCCAGGCGTGGCGGCCGTCCGGGGTGGCCCCGGTGACCGATCCAAAGTAGACGTGGCAGGTGGTCGGCAGCAGGTCGATGTGGTATTCGCCGCCGCGTGTGTTGGGTCGCCCGTCGATGGCCCCGAAGTACGCCTCGAAGACGCGCAGCATCAGGCTGTCCGCCGCGTCGTCATCGTTGCCGAACTTGGGCGTCTTGTTGACCAGCAGCAGGCGCTCGCGTTCGTGCCCGGCGAAGTCCGCCGCCAGGATGTCCAGCATCTCGGTCATGGACAGCGTGCCCTGCTCGAAGACGTGAGTCTTGAGCGCGGCCAGGCAGTCCGTGATCGTGCCCAGCCCGACGCCCTGGATGTAGGACGTGTTGTAGCGCGCGCCGCCGTCGTGGTAGTCCCGCCCGGTGGCGATGCAGTCGTCGATCAGCAGGGACAGGAACGGGGCGGGCATGTAGGCCGCGTACAGGCGCTCGATCACGTTGTTGCCGCGAATCTTGACGTCGATGAAGTAGCGCATCTGCTGCTCGAAGGCGGCGAACAATTCCTCGAACGTGGCGAAGCGGGCCGGGTCGCCGGTGTGGGGACCCAACTGGCGGCCGGTGCGCGGATCGAGGCCGTCGTGCAGGGTGATCTCCAGCACCTTGGGCAGGTTGAAGTACCCGGTCAGGTTGTAGTTTTCCTTGCCAAAGGCCCCGGTTTCCACGCAGCCGCTCGTCCCGCCCCGGCGGGCGTCCTCCACGGACTTGCCCTGGCGGATCAATTCCTGCACGACCACGTCCGTGTTGAAGACCGAGGGCTGCCCGAAGCCGGTGCGGATGATCCGCGCCGCGCGCTTGACGAAGCGATCCGGGTTCTTCTTGCTGACCTGGACCGATGAGCTGGGTTGGAGCAGACGCATGGCCTCGATCACGTCCAGGATCAGGTAGGTCACGTCGCTGACGGCATCCGAGCCGTCCAGGCGCACGCCGCCGGTGTTGATCTGGGCGAAGTCGGTGTAGGTGCTGCTTTCGGCGGCGGTCACGCCGACCTTGGGCGGGGCGGGCTGGTTGTTGAACTTGATCCAGAAGCACTGGAGCAGTTCCTCCGCCTGGTCGCGGGTCAGGGCGCCGTCGGCGATCCCCTGCTGGTAGAACGGCTCCAGGTGTTGATCCAGGTGGCCGGGGTTGAAGGCGTCCCACGGGTTCAGCTCCGTGGTCACGCCCAGGTGGACGAACCAGTAGGCTTGCAGGGCCTCCCAGAAATCGCGCGGGGCGTGGGCGGGGACGTGTTCGCACACGGCCGCGATGCGCTCCAGTTCGGCCCGGCGCTGCGGATCGGTTTCGGCCTGGGCCAGTTCGCGGGCTTTTTCCGCGTGACGCTCGGCGAAGCGGATCACGGCCTGGGCGGCGATGCGCATGGCCTTGAGTTGTTCCTGCTGGCGGTAGGCGTCCGGATCGGCCAGGAAGTCGAGGCCCGCCAGGCGCGTATCGATGTCGGCGATGAAATCGGCCAGGCCCCGGCGGTAGATTTTGTCGTCCAGGACGGTGTGGCCGGGCGAGCGCTGCTCCATGAACTCGGTGAAGATGCCCGCCTCGTAAGCGGCGTGCCACTCCGGGGTCATTTCCGCCAGGATCAGTTCGCGCATGGTGCGGCCCTGCCAGAAGGGGATGATCTCCCTGGCGTACAGGTCGGCCGTCTCCGGACTGACCTTGAACGCAATCTTCTCCCGCGTGTTCAGGATGTCCAGGTCTTGCAGGGAATGGCAGCACAGCTCCGGATAGGTGGGCGTGGCCTTGGGGGCGGGGCCTTTTTCCCCGACGATCAGTTCCCCGTCGTTGATGCAGATCGTCTTGTGCTCCATCAGGTAGGCGAAGGCCCTGGCCCGCTCCACCGGCACGGATTCCCGGCAGGTGTGGCTCTGGTAGAAGCGGGTCATCAATCGGGCGCGCTCCGGAGAGAGGGTGGGGATGGCGTCCAGGCTTTGCTGGCGCAGGCGGGTCACGCGGTCGCTGATGGGCATGGGTTAACCTCCGACACGAACTTGCAGACTGTAGCTTTCCAACGTGTGTTTGATCTCGGCCAGCCGCGTCTCGGTGGGAGGGGTGAGGTCGGGCAGCGGGTTGGGCCGGTTGAGGCGGGTGTACTTGTCGTTGGCCAGGCGGTGGTAGGGCAGGATATCCACCTGAGTCAATCCGATTTTACTGGCAAAGGCCCCGATCTGTCGAATGTTTGCCTCGTCGTCCGTGTAGCCGGGGATGATCGGGACGCGCACGATCACGCGGTGGCCGTGCGCCGCCAGCAGGCGCAGGTTGCGCTGGATGGGGGCGTTGGAGACACCCGTCGCGGCGCGGTGGCGGTCGTCGTCCATCACTTTGAGGTCGAACAGGAACAGGTCCACGAAGGGCCGCACCCGGTTCAGCGTGGCCTCGGCGGCGTAGCCGCAGGTATCCAGGGTGGTATGCAGGCCGCGCGCCCGGCAGGCTTGCAGCAGTTCCAGCAGAAAGTCTGGCTGGGCCAGCGGCTCCCCGCCGGAGAAGGTCACGCCGCCACCCGACTCCTCGTAAAAGGCCGCGTCGCGCTGGACCTCGGCCATCACCTGCTCGACGGTCATCGTCTCGCCGGCGAAGGCGCGCGCTTCGGCGTAGCAGACGTCCAGGCACTCTCCGCAGCGCGTGCAGCGCTCGGCCGATGTGATCAGCCGGCCGTCCTCCGCGCGCTGGATGGCACCCTCCGGGCAGGCTTCCAGGCAGGCTTCGCACCCGATGCAGCGCTCCGGGTACAGGATTAGCTCCGGGCGGGGGGACTGGCTCTCCGGATTGTGGCACCACACGCAGCGCAGCCCACAGCCCTTGAGGAAAACCGTGGTGCGGATGCCGGGGCCATCGTGGAGCGAGAACTTGCGGATGTCGAAGACGATGCCGTGGGTCATGGGGGTGGCTGTTGGCTATTGGCTGTTGGCTTTTGGCTTTTGGCCAAAAGCAAGGACGACAGCCTGACGTCGATGGTTGCCGGTGCAGGCTCGTATTTTGAGGGTGAAGTATAACGCAAAAGAAAGCGGTTGGGCGCTGCCTGGACGCCCAACCGCCTGCCTGGAACTCCGCCGGACGGGATGTCAGCGCCGGTGGAGTGATTTTGCTGCCCGGTCCTACCAGCTCGCCCCGCCGCCCATGCTGGCGCAGAAGGCCGCGTGCGCTTCGGGGGTCGGGTTGCCGGTCGGCCAGCCCTGGGGATTGGGCCAACCCGCCGGAGCGCCGAAGGACGGGACGCTGTGGTGGGTCGGGTTGGCGTAGCCGTCGGCGTTGCACAGGGCGCTGACGAAGGAGGCGCGCTCCACTGCCGACAGGGTGAACCAGGTCCCGTCCAGGCTCAGGACGTACATCTTGACCTGGTATTCCCAGCCCGGCGACCAGTACAGGCCGTCCTCGAAGGTGGTGACCTGGGTGCGCGGCCCGCTGCCCAGCCCGCCGGTCTCGAACAGGTATTCCTGCCAGGAGTGCCCGGTTTCCTCGACGTAGGTGCTCAGCACGTCGTCCACGCTGGGGCGGGCGGCCAGGCTGCCATCCGCCTGCGGCTCGGCGAAAGTCGATGTCCCCAGCCGGACCAGGGTTTCATCGACCGAGTAGTCGCGATTGCAGCCCTCGGCGGTGCGGCTCAGCCGGGCGTCGCCGCATTCGAAGGGCGGCCGGTCGACGAAGCTCACCTGGCCGCGCACGTTGCGGGCCAGGCCGGGGGCGTAGGCGGCGCTGTCGCCGGGGGCGGGTGCCCAGCCGCCATACTGCGCGGCGGCGGCGGCCAGCATCTGCACGGCTGTATCGCCCTGACCGGCGCCGACCATCTGGAACAGGCTCGGCGCGTCGGGCAGCAGGGCGGACAGCGGACTGGCGCCTGGTCCGCTGGCGGCGACGGGGGCAGCGGCGGCCATGAGGAAGGCGACGACGACGGCCATCTGGACGAACCGGGCGGTGCGGCTGGTGCGGAACTGTCCTGGTGTGTGTTTCGTGAAGTAGCTGGTCATCGTCGTATCCCCCTGGGTCTGGCTGTTCCTTCGTTCTGACCTCAGGGTAGGAAATGGCCGTTAGGCGACGGCTCAGGATGCGTTCGACGATCGTTCGGGAATCGATCGGAGCGAATCACACGAGGCGGGGATGATCTGTGGGGGATCGGTCAGGGGCGACCGGCGGGGGGAATCAAAAAGGGCGGGCGCGCTGGTTCACAACGCGCCCGCCCCGCGTGAGCTAAGGCGAGGAATCGAGGCTAGCCTTGCAGGCGGGCCCTGGCTTCGTCCAGGATGGCGGCCGTGCGGGTGGCCCCGGCGCGGGTCACGCCCAGGGCGCGCACGTCCAGCAGGCGATCCAGGGTGCGCACGCCGCCCGCCGCCTTGACCTGCACGCCGGCCGGGGAGTTGGCACGCATCAGCTTGAGGTCGGCGTCGGTCGCGCCGCCGCTGCCGTAGCCGGTCGAGGTCTTGACCCAATCCACGCCGATCTCGCCGCAGATCTGGCACAGCATGATCTTCTGGTCGTCGTTCAGGTAGCAGTTCTCGAAGATGATCTTGACCTTCTGCCCGGCGTCATGCGTGACTTCGGTCACGGCCCGGATGTCGGCCGTGACGTAATCCCAGCGCCCGCTGAGCACCTGGCTGATGTTGACCACCACGTCCAGCTCCTCGCCGCCGTCGGCCAGGGCCTGGCGGGCCTCGGCCACTTTGATGGCGGTGGTATGGCCGCCGTGGGGGAAGCCGATCGTCGCGCTGGCGCGCACGTCGCTGCCGCGCAGGAGGTCCGCGCAGCGCTTGAGGTAGTAGGGCATGATGCACACGCTGGCGACATCGTAGGCCAGGGCGAGCTGGATGCCGTCTTCCAGTTCCTGCTGGGTCAGGGTGGGGTTGAGCAGCGAATGGTCGATCATTTTCGCCACGTCTGGGTAGGTGAAGTTCATCGGGATTTCCTCCAGGGGTAAGCCGCTGCGCGCGGGCAGGCTGGCTGTGACATCCCGGCCGGGGCGCCAGGGCGGGTGTGTGGGCCGGATTGCGTCCGATTGTACCAGCAAGCGGGCGCGTGGGGCGACTGGCCCCTAAGGCTGATCCTCAGGGCAGTCGCATCAGTGAGAAAGCGGCTCGCCGTGGAGAACACGGAGGGGCAAACAAATCCACCCGCTTCTGATTTGCGGCTGCGTCAGTGTGGGTTTTCCATTTTTGTTTTTCTCCGTGTTTTTCCTTGGCGTTCCTGTCGCTTTGGTGGTTCGCTTGCTCTTGATACGATTGCCCTGAGGCCGATCCGGGATGAATTTCCCCTGACAACATATCTCCGCATATAATGAGGTCAGAATTCTTAGTATCTGGCTGTCTGGTTGCATCCACCTCTCCTCCGCGCTCGCTCACGCCACCCGGCCGGGGCCGTCTCGTCCGTTATGTGACTCCGGGAGCCGCGATCCAGTGTGGCTCGATGCCTCCTCAAACCCGATGTCTTGTATGGAGGACGGGCATGGCTTCTTCTCTGCGCATTCAAACGCTGGGCAGTCTGCTGATTACCCTCGACGCGCAGCCGGTCGAGGGCTTCGATTCGCGCAAGGCCGTCGCGCTCCTGGTCTACCTGGCCTGCACGGGCCACGCCCACCCGCGCGAGCCGTTGGCCGAGATGCTGTGGGAGGAGCGCGCCCAGGCCCAGGCTCTCGCCAACCTGCGCGTGGCCCTGACCAGCTTGCGCCAGCAGGTTGGGGAGTTCGTGGAGATCAGCCGCGAGAGCGTGGCGATGGCCTCAGACACGGGTTGGTGGCTGGACGTGGCCGAGTTCGAGCGGCGGCTGGACGCGGGCAGCGCGGACGACCTGGCCGCCGCGCTCGACCTCTACCAGGGCGATTTTCTGGCGGGCTTCTACGTGGACAGCCGGGCCTTCGAGGACTGGATGCTGCTGGAGCGCGAGCGGCTGCGCCTGAGCGCGCTGGAAGCCCACGACCGGTTGATCGGCCACGCTCTGGAGGGCGGCGACACGTCGGCCGGGATCGCGCGCGCCAGCCAGCTCCTCCAGATGGACCCCCTGCGCGAGAAAACCTACCGCCAGTTGATGCAACTCCTGGCCCTTTCCGGCCAGCGCGAAGCCGCCCTGGCCCAGTATGAAACCTGCCGCCGCCTGCTGGCCGAGGAACTGGGCGTGGAGCCGACCCCGGAAACGGTCAGCCTCTACCAGCAGTTGCGCAGCGGGGAGGCGATCACCGTCGCGCCGCAGCCAGGGGTGCGCGCCGCCGTGGCGGCGGTGGGAGCCAACCCCTACAAAGGGCTGCGCGCCTTTCAGGAGAGCGACGCGCCCGACTTCTTCGGGCGGGAGACCCTGACCGCACGCCTGATCGCCCGGCTGGGCGAGGACGTGCCTTTCGGGCGTTTCCTGGCGGTGGTCGGGCCGAGCGGATCGGGCAAGTCCAGCGTGGTGCGGGCCGGGCTGATCCCCGCCCTGCGGCGCGGCGAGTTGCCCGGATCGCAGGCCTGGTGCATTGTCTCCTTGCTGCCGGGGCCGCACCCCTTCGACGAACTGGACATCGCCCTGGCGCGGGTATCGCGATCGGCGGACATCCGCCTGCTGGACGAGCTGAAGCGCGATTCGCGCGGCCTGCTGCGCGCGGCGCGGCGCGTCCTGCCGGAAGGGTGCCCGGAGATGCTGCTGGTCATCGACCAGTTCGAGGAAGTGTTCACCCTGGTCGCCGACCAGGCGGAGGCCAAGTTCCTGCTGGACAGCCTGTACGCGGCCGTGACCGAGCCGCGCAGCCCGCTGCGGGTGCTGATCACCCTGCGCGCCGATTTCTACGACCGGCCGCTGATGTACCCCGACTTCAGCGAGATGGTCCGCCAGCGGACCGAGGCCGTGGTCCCCCTGACTACGCAGGAATTGGAACGGGCGATCAGCGGCCCGGCAGAGCGGGTGAACGTCGAACTGGAAAGCGGGCTGGCGGCGACGATCGTCGGGGACGTGGCCGAACAGCCGGGGACGCTGCCCATGCTCCAGTACGCCCTGGCCGAGTTGTTCGACCAGCGGGCCGACCATACCCTGACACTGGAGACGTACCATGCCATCGGCGGCGCGCTGGGGGCGCTGGCCCGCCGGGCGGACGCGGTCTACCAGGGTCTCGATCCCGCAGCCCAGGCGGCCGCCCGGCAGATGTGCCTGCGGCTGGTCACGCTGGGCGAGGGCACGGAGGACATCCGGCGGCGCGTGCTTCAATCCGAGGTCGTCGCGGTGGGCGGGGCGGACGCGCCGGCCGTGCTGGATGCCTTCGACCGGTCGCGCCTGCTGACCTTCGACCAGGACCCGGCCAGCGGCGAACCGACCGTGGAGCTGGCGCACGAGGCGATCATCCGCGCCTGGGGGCGGCTGCACGCCTGGCTGGACGAGAGCCGCCAGGACGTGCGCCAGCAGCGTCTGCTGGAGCGCGCCGCGACCGAATGGCTGGAATCCGGGCGCGAGGCAAGCTACCTGCTGACTGGCTCGCGGCTGGCCCAGTTCGAGGACTGGGCCGGGCGGACCGGGCTGATCCTGACCCCCGACGAGCGCGCTTATCTGGCCATCAGCGGCGCGGAAGAACGGCGGCGGGCGGCCCTGCGCCGGCGGGTGCGTTACGGCGTGCTGATCGCGGCCCTGCTGGTCGCGGTCGGGATGAGCGCCCTGGCGCTGCTGGCCACCAGCCGCGAGCAGGAGGCTCAGGAAGCCCGCGCGACCAGCGTCGCCAATGCCGCCTACGCCCAGGAATTGGCCCTGGTCAACGGGGCGCAGGCCGCCCTGGCCAAGGACGATATCGACACCGCCCTGGCCCTGGCCGTGGCCGCCAACCGGACGGCCCATCCGTCCGCCCAGGCCCAGCGCGTCCTGTCCGAAGCGGCCTACCCGCCCGGCCCGGTGCGCAGCTTCCTCGGCCATCAGGGCGCCCTTGTCGGTATGTCGAACCTGGCCTTCAGTCCGGATGGGCGTTACGCCCTGTCCGGCGGCCAGGACAACCGGGTCATCCTGTGGGATGTGGCGACCGGGGCCGAAATCCAGCGTTTTGAAGGGCACATCAACCAGATTCAGGGCGTGTCGTTCGGTCCCGACGCCCGGACGGTGCTCTCCGCCGGCCTCGACGGCCAGATCATCCTGTGGGATGTGGACAGTGGGGAGGCCATCCACCGCTTCCAGAGCGACCAGGTCTACGGCGGGTGGGGATTGACGGCCCAGCTAAGCCCGGATGGGCGGACGCTGCTCTCCAGTAATGGCGCGATGCCCTTTATCGATCCCACCCAGCGCCCGGCGGTGCTGCTGTGGGATGTGGACAGCGGTGAAGTCATCCACGCTTTTGACGACATTCAGCGAATCTCCATCAGCTTCGACTTTACTCCTGATGGGCAGCGGGCGCTTTCCGGTGGAGCTGCCGGGGAACTGAGCCTGTGGGATTTGTCGACCTACAAGCTGATCTGCCGCCTGCAAGAAGGGACAGGCGAAATGCCCATCTCCGGCCTGGATATTGGCCCGGATGGGCGCACGGCGCTCAGCATCACCTCCGGGTCTACCGAGATGATCCTGTGGGACCTGGAGACGTGCGCCGCCCTCCGCCGCTTCGATACAGTGCCCCCCGACGCGGATTGGACTTACTTCGTGGGAGTCGCGTTTGGCCCGGATGGCCGAACGGCGATCAGCGGCGGCAACACGACCCTGTGGGATGTCGAAAGCGGTCGGGTTATCACTCGCTATCCGACGGAGAGCTTCTCCGTGGCGTTCAGCCCGGACGGGCGCTATGTGCTGAGCGCGCTGGTGGGCGAAGTGCGCTTGTGGGCGGTGCCCCACGGCGCGGCGATCGGTGGGTTCCAACCGGCCCAGGGTTACAGGCCGGTCGATCTCAGTCCGGATGGACAGACTCTTCTGGCCGACTTCAGCGCTCAGGACGGGCAGACTTGGGTAGCCTTGCTCGACGCGAGCACCGGGCAAGAAATCCGGCGCTATGGCCCCTTTCCGTCCATCGCGTGGCAGGGCCTCAGTTTCAGTCCGGATGGCCAGCGGATGCTGATCTGCCTCTCCACGCCGCAGCGATCAGTCGAGGTGTGGGACGTGGCGACGGGCGAACGGCTGACCACGTTCCTGGGCCACAGGAGTCCGGCCTATCAGGCGGTCTTTGGCCCGGATGGGCGCACGGTGCTCTCCGGCGATATCGGTACCGGCAATAATTTGCTGTATGGCACGATCGTCCTCTGGGATTCGGCAAGCGGGCAGGAAATCCGGCGGCTGGTCGGGCACGAAGGTGGGGTGTGGAGCGTGTCTTTCAGCCCGGATGGCCGCCGGGCGCTTTCCAGCGGGCAGGAGGGCGCGGTGATCGTGTGGGACCTTGAGACCGGCCAGATCGTCCATCGCCTGGAGGGCCACACGGGCGGCGCTAACGACTCCGCGTTCAGTCCGGATGGCCGCCTGGCGATCTCCGGGGATGACGGCGGCGCGGTGATCGTGTGGGACGTGGAGAACGGCGTCCGGCTGCGCACCCTGACCGGCCATACCGGCGGTGTCCAGTCCGTGGCCTTCAGCCCGGATGGCCGGCTGGCGCTCTCCGCGAATTACAAAGACGCGGTGATTCTATGGGAAGTGGCCACGGGCGAGGCGCTGCGCCGCTACCCGGCGGCGGACCTGGTGCTGTTCAGCCGGGATGGCCGCAGCTTCTATACCTGGGAATCCGGAGCAAACATCGCTCGCCAGTACCGGATCGACTCGGCCGACCAGCTCCTGGCCTGGACCCTGGACAACCGCGCCGTGCGCGAGTTGACCTGCGCTGAACGTGAGCAGTACCGGCTGGAGCCATACTGTGACGCCCAGGGCGTCGCGCCCACCGCCGCGCCCGTCCTGACCCTGCCGCCGACGCCGGCGGCCAGCGCCACGCCTTCCCCCGACCCGGCGCGAGTGACGGCCACGCCCCCGCCGACGGTCACGCCGACCCTGACATCCGTGCCGGTGTTGACCGCCCAGGTGGGCGAACAGCACGGCGCGGTCGTCCCCGCCGGGCAGCAGGTCTGGCTGTACACCGGGCGGGCCGGGGAAGCGCTGACGATCCGGGTGAATGCCGCCCAGCCCGCCAACTGGGCCGCGCGCGCCGAAGGCGAACCCCTCCCGGCGGGCGGGGTGCTGGATACCCTGGTGCTCGTAATCGGGCCGGATGGCACGGCGCTCAACGTCAACTATCAGGCCAACGAGCAGTTGGATCCGGTGTCGAGCGATGACGTCGATCCGGGCCTGAACACCAATTCGCTCATCGAAGGGCTGATCCTGCCGGAGGACGCCACCTACCGGATCGAGGTGTACGGGATGATCCAGACCGGTGGGGCGTACACGCTGGCGATTGAGTCGGTCCCGCCGGAGGAGTAGCGCCTGACGGCACGCCAAAACGAATCTCATGATGTGGCTTGACACCCAGTATACCGTTCGGTATACTGGGTGTTATGTGAGAGGACGGGCTATGACTTCGGACAATCGGGCCGCGATCCTGGCCCAGGCGCTCCAGCTTTTCGCGGCGCGGGGCTACGACGCGGTCGGGGTGCAGGAGGTCGCCGCCGCGGCCGGGGTGACCAAGCCGACCCTGTACCACTACTTTGGCAGCAAGACGGGCCTGCTGGACGCCCTGCTCGCGGAACAGTTGGGGCCGCTGATCGTCCAGGTTCGGGCGGCGGCCGACTACCGGGGCGACCTGCCGCGCAGCCTGAACGAGGTGACGGCGGCCTACTTCGACTTCGCCCGGCGGCGGCCGGTCTTCTACCGGATGCAGCTTGGGCTGGTCTTCGCCCCGCCGCAGAGCGACCCGGCGCGGGCCATCCGTCCCTACAACGAGACGCAGTACCACCTGCTGGAGGCGTTGTTCCGGCGGGCGGCGGACGATCATGGCAACATGCGCGGCCGCCAACAGCGCTACGCGGTGACCCTGCGCGGCATGATCGACACGTATATCGGCCTGTTCCTGAGCGGCGACATCCACCTGGACGACGCGCTGCTCTACCAGGCCGTGCACCAGTTCATGCATGGGATTTATTCGTAAGGCGGCTATTGGCTTTTGGCTCTTCGCTTTTGGCTAAAAACCAACAGCTAAAAGCCAAGAGCCTCTTTTTTACCTTTTCACTATACCGTTCGGTATACAGGAGGGAGACGAGATGGCAGCGGAATGGGTCAGGGACGCGGTGTTCTATCACATTTACCCGCTGGGGCTGTGCGGCGCGCCGGGGCGCAACGACTTCAGCAGCCCGCCGGAGCCGCGCCTGGAGCGCCTGTATGGCTGGCTGGATCACATCCAGGGGTTGGGCGCGAACGCGATCTATCTGGGACCGCTGTTCGAGTCGGGTTCGCACGGCTACGACACGGCCGATTATTTCCACGTCGACCGGCGGCTGGGGACGGACGCCACCCTGCGCGCCTTCAGCGCCGAAGTCCACCGGCGGGGGATGCGCCTGATCCTGGATGGGGTCTTCAACCACGTTGGACGCGATTTCTGGGCCTTCCGGGACGTGCAGGCCCACGGCGAAGCGTCCGCTTACCGCGACTGGTTCGCGGGGCTGCGCTTCGGTGAATCCAGCCGCTACGGCGACCCGTTCACGTACCAGGGCTGGAACGGCCACACCAGCCTGGTCAAGCTCAACCCGCACCACCCGCCCGTGGTCGAGCACCTCTTCCAGGCCGTGCGAACCTGGATCGAGGACTTCGCGATCGACGGGCTGCGCCTGGATGCCGCCGACAGCCTCGACTTCGGCTTTCTGCGCCAGTTGGGCGGGTTCTGCCGGGGGCTGCGCCCGGATTTCTGGCTGATGGGCGAGGTCGTGCACGGTGATTACAACCGCTGGGCCAACCCGGATATGCTCGACGCCACGACCAACTACGAAGCCTACAAGGGGCTGTACTCCAGCCTGGTGGACAAAAACTACTTCGAGATCGCCTACGCCCTTAACCGCCAGTTCGGGGCGGGCGGCCTGTACCGCGACCTGCCGCTTTACAACTTCGCCGACAACCACGACGTCAACCGGGTCGCCAGCAACCTCAAAACCCCGGCGCACCTCTACCCGCTGTACGGCCTGCTGTTCACGATGCCCGGCGTGCCGTCGATCTACTACGGCAGCGAGTGGGGGATGACCGGCCAGCGCACCCCCACCAGCGACCAGGCCCTGCGCCCGGCCCTCGACCTGGGGGAGATGCGCCGGGTCGCACCGCAGCCCGACCTGGCCGGGGTGATCGCCCGGCTGGCCGGTCTGCGCCGCCAGTCGGACGCGCTGCGCCGGGGCAGCTACCGCCAGATTCACGTGGCGGCGGAACAGCTCGTGTTCGCGCGGGAGACCACTTCCGAGCGGGTGATCGTCGCCCTGAACGCGGCGGCGACCTCCGCCCGGCTGGAGGTCGACCTGGGCGAGCGGCGCGACGGCCAGGCGGTCGACCTGCTCAACAGCGGCGAGACCCTGCCGATCCGGGGCGGGCGGCTGGTGCTCGATCCGGTCTGGCCGCGCTGGGCGCGGGTCTTGCGGGTGCGCTAGCTGCCCCGGATGCACCGCATGGGCATCAGTTACAGGTCGCCCACTGCTCGAACGGCATATTGGGGAAGCTCCCCGCGGCCAGGTGCGCCAGGCGCTGGGCGCCGGACATGTAGCAGGGCATGTCGGTCCAGGTCATGTCGAGCGCGATGCGCAGGGCGACGTACGGCGCGGCGAACGACGTGCCGATCTGGAAGGTGTGCCCATCCAGGGTGAATTCGTACCAGCCCGCGGTGGCCATCACCTCGCCAGAATTGGAGAATTGCCAGCGATACGGGTCGTTGTAAACATGGCCGCTGACGCTCACGATCTCCGGCCAGCGGGCCGGGTAGCCCGGCTGGTCGTAGCCTATGTTCCCGGCGGCGGCCACGACGATTACCCCCTGATAGATCATGTCGCGGATGGTGGCCCACAGCGGGTCCTGATCGACATCCTGCTGGTTCAGATCGCCGCCCTCGCAGGGCTGGATCGAAAAGCTCAGATTCAGAATGAAGCGCTGATACCCGAACTGGCGTTTCTGGTTGATCACGTCGCGGAGGGTCTGGCCGAGCTGGCCGCTGATCGCGCCATTGACATCCACCCCGTCGATCTGGATTTGTTCGTTGTCGGGGAGGCCGAGGTTATCTCGCCAGCGGGTCAGCAGGTTGGCGACCAGATACCCATGCGAGATGCCGGGGCGGTTATCGTCCGCTGCGTTGGTGAAGTCGTCCACGATGATGATCGACACGCGCCCGTTGCCGATCTGAGGATGGATGCCGAGATCGGCCGTGGCCAACTGCCCGGCGTTCACGATAGCCTGCATTTCCCCGGAACCTTCGCCCGCGCCGGTCAGGACATAGCGGGCCTGGGGGTTGAGCTGGGTGGGTTCCGCGCTGGTGGCGATGCAGTTGTCGAAGCCAGACGGCCGATAGGACGTCTCAAGGGCCCGCCGGATCGCGTTCGGGTTGAGGGTCAGTTGGGCCAGAGAGGGCTGCTGCAAACTCGGATCGAGGAACATGGGGATAACCCCATTCGTGGTCGGCCCGCCGGAGCCGATTTCCGTGATGAACAGCGTGGCGTCGTGATAGGCATCCTGGGCGTAGCTGGCGACCCAGATGTTGTACAGCCCATCTGTCGGGGACGAGACGGTGATCTCCGGGTTGCCGTTGCCGTGCGAATCGTCGTCGCAGATCCAATTGCCATATGGGTCGTTGATGATCAGTACGGTATCGCCCGCGCCCTCCACGTAGATTTTGAACTGGCCGCCGCCGCTCCAGTACAGGTTGAAGTCCGGCTGGCTGGTGGCGAATCCCGGACAACTGATGTACGCCGCGCTGACCGCCCCCCCACTTTGCAGGCCAACAGTGTGTGGGTCGGGCACGAATCCGGGGCCAAGAGAGGCGCTGCCGTAGTTGGGCGTCGCTCCGGTGGAAAAGCCATCCTGGGCCTGGGCCGGGAGCGGCCCGGCCAGGGCCAGCATCACCACCACGGCCATCCACAAGAGGATCAATTTGCGGGACATTGTCTTGCTCCTTCTCTTGCTCAAGCTACTGCTCAAGGTCGGGATCGATCGAATAGCCGTGTTGGGTGATAAAGGCGATCACCTCATCCGCGTCGGTATCGGCCTCCGCCTGGCGAAAGGCGCGCGCCGCGTCGTTCAGGCTTTTTTGGGCCAGGGCATGGTGATCCTCGCCCATCATTTGCAGGGCGCAGGCCATCCGGTAGCGCAGGTCATGCTGCCGGGCGAAGTCGTAGGCGGACCGGTGGGTCTGGAGCGCCGCTTCCGTTTCGCCCATGTCGAGCTGGCAGGTGCCCAGGTTTTGCAGGGCCGAGGAAACCAGATCGACGACGTAGTCATCGGAATCGCCCTGGCGGGCCAGCAGGTCGCGGGCGATCTGCACCTGGGCCGTGTAGTGCGCATAGCCCTGGGCGAAATTCTTGCGCTCGCACTCCAGATAGCCCAGGTGGTTGAACAGCAGGGCGCGCACCACGTCGTTCTGGTTCTCGGCGGCGATGCGCTGGTAGTGGGCGATCCGTTCCTCGGCGTCCGGGTAGCGCAGCGGCCCCATGACGGTGTGCAGGATGGCCTCGCGCTGCGGGTTGCCGAGGCGCTGGGCCAGGGCCAGGGCTTTTTCGTAGGCGCGCAGGGCCGCAGTTGTATCGTGGAGCGGAGTGACCGCCAGGTTGCCGATCTTGCTCCACAGGTAGTGGGCTGGTTCCAGTTGGCCAGCCTGTTCGGCGGCCGTCGCGGCGGCTTCCAGGCAGCGCAGCTCTTCGGGGCCGAGTCCGCACGAGGCGAAATACGTCCCTTCGACCGTCAGGGCAAGCGCCATGTCGACCAGGGCCAGGTCGTGGAGGCGGGCCGCGCTGTCCAGCGCCGGGAGCAGGTTGGCGCGCTCGACGTCCAGCGCGTCGAAATCCTGGGCGTGGCGGGCGAGGTAGGCCGCGCTGGCGGCCACGATCGGCTGGGGGCGGCGCTCGGTCTGGCTGCGGGCGTACTCATGGGCCAGGCTGTGGGTGCGGTAGTAAAGCAGGCTGCCGCCATCCAGGCGCGGGAAGCGGGACAACTGGAGCAGGCCGCGATCGTGCAGGTTGAGCAGGTGATCGTCGGTGGCGCGCTGCTGGCGCGGGGTGGCCTCCGGGCCGTGCAGGATCAGGGCCAGCAGTTCGGCGGTCGCGCTTGGCGCGGCCAGGTCGCCAAAGGCCAGGAAGACCGCCCGCGCATCAGGGCTGAGGGCTTCCAGGCTGATCTCCAGCAGGGCGGCGACGGTGCGGCGGCTGGCTTCTCCAAAGTCGACCGTGTCGTCCAGTTCGTGCAGCGCGCCCTGCCAGTGTTCGAGCAGATCGGCGGGTGTCCAGGCGGAGCGCTTCTTGAGGATGTTTCCGGCGATCTCCAGCGCGATGGGCAAATAGCCCAGCCGCGCGCAGAGCGTCCGCCCGTCGGGAGTGTCCAGCGCCTCCCGGCCCGCGCACGCGGCCAGCAGCGCCAGCGCGGCGGACTCGTCCAGGACATCCAGTTCCTTGATCAGACCGGTCAGGGGCAGGTGCAGCCGCGAGGTGACCAGCAGGGCTATGTCCGGGGGGAGCGCCGCGCACACAAAGTCCAGCGCCGCCTGATCCCAGACGTCATCCAGCACCAGCAGCCGGATCTGGCGCTCGCGCAGCAAGCGGGCCAGCAGTATCCGCCGCTCGTCGTCGGTGCCGGCTTCGGCCTCGCCATCCAGGCGGCGGAGCAGGGCGCGGCTCAGCTCGGCGGCGGTCTGCGCCCCGGCGCGCTGCCAGAGCACCGGCCCCTTGCCCTGGTCGAGGCGCTCGGCGGCGAGGGTCAGGGCCAGCGCCGTCTTGCCGACGCCGGGGAACCCCTGAAGCAGGACGTGGGTGCGTTGATCCAGGAGGCGGTGAACCTCCCCGCGCAGGGCGTCACGCCCGGCCAGGAGCGTGGGCGGAGTCTGGGGCAGGGTTTCGGCCGTCGCCGCCAGCCCGGCGATCGAATCGCCGTGGGCTTCCTGCGGCGTGGGGCCGGGCTGATCGGAGGCTGCCCGCGCGCCCTGGATGGACTGGATCAGGCGCTGCACGCCCTGCTCGAAATCGGCCGTGAGGGTCACGATTTGCAGGATCGACAGCCGGGACGGAATCTCGACCAGCGGGGTTTCGTCGATCAGGGCCACGTACAGGGTCTTGTTAAGGGAGAGAATTCGGTTCCATTCGGCCCGGCATTCGGGCGAGTCGATCGAATGGCGGGAGAGGACCAGCAGCCCGCTCTGGCAGGCGTTGAGGGCGGCGTCGATGCCGCTGCGCCAGTCATCGCCGGGCGTCAGGCTGCGAAAATCCAGCCAGACGTCGATCCCGGCGTCGCGCAGGGCGGTATAGAGCCGCTCGGTGGTGGCGTTGTCGCGTGAGCTGTGGCTGATGAAGAGATGAGCACCGGAGGCAGGCAGGCTGTGATTGGCCATGATCGATGACTCCTGGCAGACGGTCAGGGAGATAAGGCGAAATCAGGGTAGGGCGAGAATCGGCAGACGATCCAGGGCGGTGTCAGACGAGCAGGGGGCAATGCGGGATCAGCGGACTCGATGACCCTCTGTCCTTATCATACAACAGGCTTGTCCCGGATCGATCGGGGCGAGAGGCCGCCGGTGTTTTAGGATTGGAGCAGCGATCGGGCGTGCTGTACCAGCAGGGCGTGCATCTGGAAGCGCCCGCCCACCGGCTCCAGCAGGCCCCGCTCGACAAGCTGGCGCACGGTGGGCCGCGCGTCGCTGACCTGCCAGGCCCCGGCCATCGCTTCCAGGTCGAAGCTGGCCGGTTTGGGGGCGAAGGCCCCCAGCCGGGCGAAGCGGTCGCGGGTCTCCTCGTCGAGCGCGTCGGTGCTGCGGCGGAGCAGCGCGGCGACGCTGGGCGTGGTCTCGCCGCCGGTCGCGCCGATCCGGTTGGCCGGGGCCTGGGCCGTCAGCACGATGCCCCGGCGCAGGTCGTCCAGCAGGTCGGCGATGCCCCAGCCCAGGCGGGCCTCGGCTTCCAGCAGGCGACCGGCCACCTGCAGGGCCAGGGGCAGCCCTTCCAGGTCGCGCACCAGGGCGCGCGCTTCTTCCGGATGGGCCTTCACGGTGGAGGGGGCCAGCGCCCGGAGCAGGTCGAGGGCTTTGTCCTCGGTCAGCACGGGCAGCCAGTAGACATCGTCGCCGGTTGGAGCCAGTTTCTGGGCGATGTCATTGGAGCGAGTCGTGATCAGGGTGGCGCACTGGCCCCCGCCCACCCGGAAAGGCGCGGCGTGCTCGATCTGCCACACGTCGTCCACGATCAGCAGCGCCCGCCGGTGGTGGAGCAGATTGCTGAGTTGGGCCGAGGCGTCATGCGCGGTGCGGCACTGGGGCGGCCGTCCACCGGTCATGGCGCGCAGCCAACGGAACAGCTCCGCGAAGAGGTTGGGCCGTTCTCCCAGCGAGGCCCACAGGATGCCGTCCGGGAACGCCTCGCCGATCTCGGAGTCGTTGGCCAGGGCGGCGGCCATCGTGGTCTTGCCGACCCCCGGCCAGCCGCGCACCGCCGTGAGCACCTGTACCGGCAGGGCGGACTCGGCCCGGCCGTACAGGCCCAGGTGCTGCTTGAGGTCGCGCAGGGCTTCCTCGCGGCCGATCAGCAGATCGGGCGGGGGCGGGGCGGTGTTGAGCGGGCCGGAGTCGCCGGTCGGCCCAGGGGCCAGGTCCGGGTGGCGGCCGATCCAGGCCGTCAGGGCCTGGGTCAGCGCGCTGGCGAAGCTGTCGACCGTGGTGAACCGGGCGCGGATGACCTCTTTTTCGATTTTTTCCTTGAAGGCGGCCAGGCGCGCGTAATTGGCGTAGTCGATGTGGATGGGCGGCCAGGGGTGTTCCGGATCGAGCAGGAAACACAGCCGCTCGATCTTGTGGCTCCCTGTAGCGGCGTGGTCATATTCCATCTCGGTCACGCTGCGGTCATGGCCGTCCTCGATGTAGCCATAGCGGTGGGCGAAGATGCCCACATACAGGTCGCATTCCTCCAGCTTCTTCAGGCTGCCGGCCGTCGCGCCGAGGCCCATCGCCTCGAATTGTTCCATCGCCACCGGCTCGAATCCCAGTCGCAGGCAGGTCTCGATGGCGGCCTTGCGGTACTCGACCAGGTCCTTGCCCGTGCTGCTGATGAATACCTTGGTCATGAGCGGCCTCCCAGCCAGCCCCGGCGGCCCTCCTGGGCACGCTTCAACTGCGCGACCAGCGCCGCGGCCTGCCGGGCCGCGTCGTCCAGCCCCATCTCCGCGAAACGGCGCTGCGAGTCGGCCGCCAGCTCCAGCGCCCGGTCCAGACGGCCCAACTGCTGTTCCAGCAGGGCCAGGTTGTAACCGATCACGGCCTGGCTGTGCAGGTCGCCCAGCGCGGCGGCGATGTCCAGGGCTTCGGTCTGGCAGCGCGCCGCTTCGTCATAGCGCCGCAGCAGGCGGTTGGTCTCCCCAAGGAAGCCGAGCAGCACGGCCTCGCGCCGCCGGTCGCCCAGCGCGTGGGCGATCGCCAGGGCCTCGTCGTATTTCTGCGCCGCCGCCGTGTAGTTGCGCTGGTCGAATTCCAGGTCGCCCTGGCTGGCGAGGGCATTGCACTGCCCCGGCAGGTCGTGGGCCTGCTCCGCCAGGGCCAGCGCCCGGCGCTGGCAGTCCGCTGCCTGGCTGCGGTTGCCCAGGGCGCGGTGGCAGTCCCCCAGGGCGTGCCAGGCGCTGCTGCGGATGCGAGGCGTGCTGGACGCCTCGGCGATCTCCAGCGCCTGTTTGTAGCAGGTCAGGGCCTCGGCGTGGCGGTTCTGGTGGGTATGGACCAGGCCCAGGTTGCCCAGGGCGTAACCTTCGCACTGGCGGTAGCCGATCCGGTGCGCCAGGTCGATCGCCTGCTGGTAGAGGCTGCTGGCTTCCTCGTAGCGGCCCTGGTCGGCGGCGCAGCGCCCCAACTGGTTGACGTAGGAGGCTTCCAGGCGGCGCGCCGTGCGCAGGGCGTCCTCCAGCCAGCGGCGGCGCTCGTCGACCTCGCGCCAGGCCCCCAGGAGCTGCGACCCGGCCAGCGGAAAGGCGCAGCACAGCGCGGCCGCGCCCGCGTCCACCTCGGCCTGGGAGGCGGCCCAGGCCTGGGCCTGGGCCACCTGATCCCAAATCCCGGAGAATTCTCCCAGGGCTTCGTCGATCTGGCCGCTGCCCGTTTCGATCCGGGCATTGGCCGCGCTGAGCCGCTCCAGATAAAGCCGGGCGTGGCTGTAGTGGGCTTCGTAGGCGCTGACGGGCACGGGTTCCTTAACCTATCGTGATGGTCGCGTCGCCGTCGATGGTGTACGAGGCCGGGGCGACCGTGCCGCAGTCGCCGCTGCCGCTGAAGGTGTGCGTGCCGGCCGGGACGCTGATCACGGTCGAGCCGCCGCTGCCGACGGAGTAACCCGACGGCCCCAGCGAGCCGCTGATCGTGCACGGCGCGTTGTTGACGATGGTGACGTTGTAACTGGTGGCCGGCGGTGGCGGCGGCGGAGCAACCTCGCCGCCCCCTCCGCCCGTGCCGGAGTCGCCGCCGGTCTGGCCGCCCGTATCCCCACCGGCGCCGCCGGTCGCGCCGCCCGTGGCGCCCTGGGCCGGGGCCGGAGTCGCGGTGGGTGGGGCGCAGGCCGCCTGGCTGCTGGCCGCGGCGGCTTCCGCCTCGGCCTGGGAGCCGAAGGTACGCACCACGTCGGCGCGCACCCAGCCGCCCGCCGCCAGGTGATACCAGGTGTATCCGGCGGAGTCGACCGTCTGCGCGTCCAGGGCCGCGACCGCGCCGCCGCAGGCCAGCGTTCCGATCGCGGCGGCACTCGTGCTGGCTTCGGCCCGGATGTTGGCCCCGCCCGCGCTGACCCGCACGGCGAACAGCGGCCCGGCCAGCGGAGTCGAACCAGAAGCGCCGCCCGCCGGGGTTTCGGTCGGGGTGGGCAGCGGGATTGGAGTCGAGGTGGGCACCGGCGTCCCGCTGGAGACGATCAGGAGCAGCTCGCCGCCCTGCGCGGCCAGAGTCAGCGCCTCCGCGCCGGGGATTTCCAGCTCGCCGATCGCGCGGTTGTTGATCCGCACCGTGAAGATCACGTTGTCGGTTTCGGTGAGCTGGAGCAGGGTTTCGAACCGGCCGCGCTCGGAGGTCACGTCGAAGCTGCGCCGGGTACGTTCCGGCCCGATCGCGGCGACCAGCACCAGGGCATTCTCGACCGGCTGGCGGGCTTCGTTGACGACCGAACCGCGCAGGCGGGCGGTGGTGGCCTGGCCGGGCGTGAACATGGGAGTTGGGGTCGGGGCCGGGGGCAGCGCGATCTGGCCAAGCTGTTTGTCGCTGATGTCGATCCCGGCTTCTTGCAGCAGGAGCAGCGCGTCGCGCAGTTCGGCGTCGGTCGGGCTGTAGCCGACCTGCTCCAGGAAGTCCAGGTCGACGTCGTCGGTCAGCACCCAGATCGCGATCTGCATCGCGACGACGCTGACCCGCTCCTGCCGGGCGCTGTAGGTATTGATCAGGCGGGTGATCTCGTCGTCGGCGGGCGGCTCCGCCCGGAAGAGCACGCCCGCGCTGGGATTGTCCAGGTGGGCGTTCATGCAGTAGGCTTCCAGCGTGACCGTCTGGGATGGGTACTGGGCCTGGCGGTGGGGCCGGTGGACGCCCTTCGGGTAGGAAGCCATCGCGGCCGGCATGTGCAGGGTCATGCCCATCGCCGCCCCGCCCTGACTGCCGCCCTGGAGCCAGGGCCGGATTTGCGCAGTCTCACCCGCGCCGGGCAGCAGGCGCAGCCGCGCACCGGGCGGCAGGCTGCTGGTTTCGGCGGGCGGCTCGGCGGGGATGAAGCGCGTCGCCGGGGGGATCAGCACGTCCAGCGGCTTGCCGGACAGGTTGGTGACGGTCAGGTCGATCATCGCCCCGCTGGCGACGCCTCGCCCACGGGCCTCGTAACTGAGCAGCCCCTGGCTGGCGCCGTCGTACAGCGTGACCGTGATTGCCTGATCCTGGGTGGGCGGGGAGGCCAGCGCGGTCAGCCCGCTGCCGAGCAGGCTGGCGAGCGCGAGCCAGATCAATACACGGGAGAACCAGCGATTCATGAGGAATACTCCTGCCGCAGATGAAACCAGGCCATGCGCGGACCGGGGAACGAGGAAGGCACGCATCGCGCAAGGTTACAGGTATTGTGGCATCAATCGCTGTACAGGTAAAGCGTCTGTTGGGCGGGCGAAAAAAGAGGCCATCGGGTCATCCCGATGGCCTCAGGCTCGCTTATAAAATCACCACATCCCGCTGCCGGGCTGCAACCAGTAGTCGCTGCCCTGGCCTTCGGCCGTCCAGCCGGTCTGGCCGTTGTACTGGACCTGCCACCAGGCCATGTTCCCGGCGCAGGTCGGCCCGATTAGTACCGCGACGACGCCCTCGCCGGGGATCGTCCCGACCAGGGCGCTGGCCGAGGACGGCTCCGCGCGCAGGTTGTTGGACGCGCCGGGCGTGACCTGGGCGAAGGTATTCGGCCACAGGCGCGAGGTCACGAAGCCGGGGCAGGTGACGTACTGGGGCGGGGGCACGGCCGGGAAGGGCGTGGCGGCGGTCCCTGACCCCAGCACAAAGCTGGTCGCGGCCAGCTCCCAGCCGGAGCCATCCCCCAGCGGCGTGACCTGGTAGTTGCCCGCCGCGTCGGACCGGACGAGCGAGGCCGCGCCGCTGTTCCAGTCGAGGGCGATCCAGCCGTCCGGCGTGCCGGTCAGGGCCGATCCCAGGGCCGGATCGATCGAGAACCGCAGCCCATCCCGGAACATCAGAATGGCCGTGCCGGGGCCTTCCTCGCCGAAGGGGTTGTCCGGCAGGCTGGCCGGCAGCCCGGCCGTCTTGATCAGGATCGCCCGGCCGCCGTCAACCCACTCGGCCTGGCTGAGATGGGGGTTGCCCACATCGAAGTAGACGACCTGTCCCTGTGGGGCGTTCGGCGCGGGATAGTACTCCACCACGTTGGGCGCGGGGAAGTAGGCCGACGGCGCGCCGCTCTGGGGATAGGCCTCGTTGGCGATCAGTTTGAACAACTCCCCGGTGCCGGGCAGGCGGTTCATGAAGATGTCGAACGGCTCCACCGCCAGACTGATCGCGCCGCTGGTTGGCTCCCAGAGGTGATAGGCCCCTTCCCAGACGCCCTCGCAGCCGTAGCAACTGGGAATCAGCCGGATTCCGGTTTTGTCCCATGTCCCGAAGACGGCGGCGACCCCGCCGGGGTCGATCGGCTGGAAGGCCGACAGCGGGACGGACGCGGCGACGCTGGCCGTCGCCAGGTCGTAGACCGTGATCGCGCTGGGGACCGAGTCGCGGCCCAGGGCGGCCTGGTCGAACGAGGAGAGGACGATCTGGCGGCCGTCCGGGCTGAACGGCCCGATGAAGGCCAGCCCCAGGCTGGGCTGGGTTGGGTCCTGAAGCGGCGTGCAGCACGCGCCCGTCAGCAGATTGGCGACGTAGGCCAGCGATGGGCTGTTGTCGTTGGGCGTGCCCACGAAGACGGCGTACTCGCCCCTGGGCGAGACGCGCACGTTGTAGACGCTCGCCAGGGCCTGCATGCCGGGAACCGCCGGGCCGGGCTGGAGGCCGTTGGGCGTGACGATCAGGAATCCGCGCGCGTCGCGGTCGAAGACGGTCACCGCCCAGTCCACCGCCTGAGCCTGGGCCGGCTGGCCCGGTTGGGCCGCGATCAGGAGCAGCGCGCCCAGAACGAACACAAGAAGACTCTTTCGAAGCATAGCCATCCTCACAAGGTGCAATTCCGGTCAAACACATCACATTTCCTAAGTGTAGGCCCAAGCCCGCTTGGATGCTACCTGCGCGGGCCAAAGGGCGTATACACTATCACTGGGGGGAACGCGGGGAGCGATTTCCCTGAAGCGCGCATGCCGCGTCGCGGCGAGGCACTCATCGAAGACCACGAGTTTCCTGGGGGGATCATGGCAGACAAATCCATCATCATCATCGGCGCGGGCGTGGCGGGACTGGCGGCGGGCTGTTACGCCCAGATGAACGGCTACCGGTCACGCATTTTCGAGCTGCATTCGCTGCCCGGCGGGCTGTGCACCGCCTGGGAGCGCAAAGGATACGTCTTCGACGGCTGCATCCACTACCTGTTCGGCTCCGGCGAGGGCCAACCCTTCAACCGGATGTGGCAGGAACTGGGCGCGATCCAGGATCGGCGCATGATCAGCCACGACGAGTACCAGCGCATCACCGACGGCGAGCAGACCCTGATCGTCTACGCCGATCCCGACCGGCTGGAAAAGCACATGATCGCGCTCTCCCCGGAGGACGCGCCGCTGATCCGGGCGTTCTGCGCCGGCGTGCGCCGCTTCACCCGCTTCGATATGTCCCTGATGTACGCCAGGCCCAAAGCGATGATGAACCTGCTGGACTGGGGCCAGCTCGGCCTGAAGATGCTGCCTTTCCTGGAGCCGCTGCTGCGCTGGGCGCTGGTCCCCGCCAAAGACTTCGCTGCCCGGTTCAAAAGCCCCTTCCTGCGCCGGGCCGTGGCCCACATGTTCTCCTGGGAAGAAGCGCCGGTTATGATGGGCATGGCTCTGCTGGCCTACATCCACACCGGCAACGCGGCTTTCCCGGCGGGCGGCTCGCTGGAGTTCGCCCGCGCCCTGGAACGGCGCTATCTGGCCCTGGGCGGCGAGATTCGCTACGAGGCCCAGGTGGAGAAAATCCTGACCGAGAACGGCCGGGCGACCGGCGTGCGGCTCTACAACGACGAAGTCCACACCGCCGACGTGGTGATCTCGGCGGCGGACGGGCGCGGCACGATCTTCGACATGCTGGGCGGGGAATATGCCAATGCCGGACTGCGCCGGCGCTACGACGGCCACCTGGCGATGCATTCCCAGGTGCAGATTTCGCTGGGGGTCAGGCGGGACATGTCCGCCGAGCCGCACTGGGTGACGCACCTGTTGCCGGAGCCGGTGCTGGTCATCGGCGAGGAGCGCTCCGAAGTCGGCGTCAAGCACTACTGCTTCGACCCCGGCCTGGCCCCGGAAGGCTGCTCGGTGCTGGAGGTGATGATCCGCTCCAGCTACTCGTACTGGCAGCGCATCTATGGCCGCAAGAGTTACGATGCCGAGCAGCACCAGGTCTCCGGGATCGTGATCGACCTGCTGGAGCAGTGGCACCCCGGCATCCGGGCGGACATCGAGTTCACGGACGAGGCCACGCCGCTCAGCTACGAGCGCTATACCGGCAACTGGCAGGGGGCGACTTCCGGCTGGCTGCTGACCCGGGCCACCATGCCGATGCTGCTGCGCGGCGTCAGCAAGACGCTGCCCGGCCTGCGCAACTTCTACATGGCCGGGCATTGGGTGGAGCCGGGCGGGATGGTGCCGCTGGCGGCCGCCTCCGGGCGGAACGCGATCCAGATGATCTGCCACGCCGACGGCAAGCCCTTCCGGGCGCAGGTGCCCAGTTAGGACGGATTGCTTCGAGGATACAAAAAGCCAGGCGCGCGCCTGGCTTTTTGATTGCGGAATGCTTCGGTGCGATTTACGCCGGCTTGCGGCGGGCGAACCACACGCCGACCAGCAGTAGGATGAGCAGCAGGGCCATCCCTGGGATCAGCAGATCGTTGTAGGCCGGCCCCAGGACGGCGAAGGCAATCGACTGCCCGGCGGTCTGCCCGGCGGCGTCCGCCGCGTTGACTTCCAGGGTGTGATCCCCGGCTTCCAGGTCGGCGGCCTGGAGGGTCACGCCATAGGGCGCTTCCGTGTCGCTGGCGAGTTCTTCCCCGTCCAGGGCGAAGGTGACTTCGGACAGGTCCACGCCCTCGCCCGGCTCCACGCCGATCTCGACTGGCTCATCCGCGCCGACCGACTGCCCCGGTTCCAGGCCGGTGATGGAGAAGGTCAGCGGGATGGGGGTCGGGGTGGCCGGGGCCGGGATCGTGAACGGATAGGATTCGGTCACGCTCTGGCCGCTGGTGTCGCTGGCGGTCACGTCCAGGACGTGCTCGCCCGGCTCCAGCCCGGCCGCTTCCAGGGTCAGGCCATACGGAGCCTGGGCGTCGGTCTTGATCCCCTCGCCGTCCAGGGCGAAGGTGACCTGATCCAGTTCCACGCCCTCGCCCGGCTCCACGCCGATCTCGACCGACTCGGCGTCGATCACCTGGCCCGGCTCCAGGCCGGTGAGGGTGAAGGTCAGCGGGATGGCGGTCGCGGTTGGCGGTACGGCTGTGGGCGTCTCGGAGGGCACGAGGGCGGCCGGCTCCGGGATGACGAACGGGAAGGACTGGCTGACGATCTGGCCGGCGGCGTCGCTGGCGGTCACGTCCAGGACGTGCTCGCCCGGCTCCAGGTCGCCGGTTGGCAGGGTGACTCCGTAGGGCGCTTCGGCAGGACTCTCCAGCGGCGTCCCATCCAGGGTGAAGGTCACGCCGGTCAGGTTGACGCCTTCGCCCGGCACGACCTGCACTTCGACCGACTCGGCCTCGATCACCTGGCCCGGCTCAAGGCCGGTGATGGTGAAGCTCAGCGGAATGGCGGTTGCGGTCGCGGTGGCTGTGACCGTCGCGGTGGCTGTGGCCGTCGCGGTGGCTGTGGCCGTCGCGGTCGCGGTCGCCGTAACGGTCGCGGTGGCTGTGACCGTCGCGGTCGCCGTACCGGTCGCCGTTGCGGTTGGCGGCAGCGGCGAGGGGGTCTCGGAGGGCACGATCGCCACCACTTCGGCGATCTGGAACGGGAAGGACTGGCTGGCGGTCTGGCCGGCGGCGTCGCTGGCGGTCACGCCTAGGACGTGCTCGCCCGGCTCCAGGTCGCCGGTCTCGAAGGTGATGCTGAAAGGCGCTGCGGCGACGCTGCCCAGCGCGGCCGAATCCAGGGCGAAGTCGGCCCCGGTCAGCTCGACGCCTTCAGCGGGCACGACTTCCACCTCGACCGACTCGGCCTCGATCACCTGGCCCGGCTCGAAGCCGGTGATGGTGAAGTCCAGCGGGATGGGCGTGATGGTGGCCGGCTCCGGCGTAGGCGTGTCAGAGGGCGCGGTGGTCGCCGTGGAGGTTTCCGTGGGCGCGAGCGCGACGGCTTCCGGGATCAGGAACGGGAAGGACTGGCTGGCAGTCTGGCCGGACGCGTCGCTGGCGGTGACTTCCAGGATGTGCCCGCCGGGGTCCAGCGCGCCCGTCTGGAGGGTGGTGCTGAAGGGCGCGGCCGATACGCTGGTCGGCTCGGCCCCATCCAGGGCGAAGTCGACCCCGGTCAGCTCGACGCCTTCGGGCACCAGGACTGCCACCTCGACCGATGCGGCCTCGATGGTCTGGCCCGGCACGAAGCCGCTGATGGTGAAGCTCAGCGGGATGAGCGTGGCGGTGGGCGGCGGGGTGGAGGTGATCGTCAGGCTGGGCGTGACGGTCGGCGTGGGCGTGCTGGTGTGGGTCGGAGTCGGCGTGTTGGTGGGCGTGGGTGTGCTGGTGTTCGTCGGCGTCGGCGTGCGGGTCGGCGTCGGCGTGGGCAGGCCAAAGGCCAGGCTGGCGCTGCCCGTCTGGCCCAGGGCATTGCGGGCCGTGACGTCGATCGTGTGCGGGCCGGAGTCGATGCCGAGCAGGTCGAGCGCCAGATCGTACGGCGCTGCCTCGACCACGGCGACTTCCTGGCCGTCCAGAGCGAAGGTGACGCTTTCGATTGGGGCCTGGGTCTGGTCGATGACGGCGCTCAGGGTGCGGGCCTCGCCCATCACGATCTCGCCGGGGGTGATCCCGCTCAGGCTGACCAGCAGCGGCAGTTCGGCGATGGTGAACTCCGCCGACGAGACGCGGCTCGCGCCCTGCTGGTCGAAGACCTCGAAGGTCAGGGTGTGGCTGCCGGGGGCCAGTTCGAAGGGCGAGACCCGGACCTGCCCGGTGTAGTTCAGCCCACCCGCTGCGACCGACTGCTCGATCGCCTCGACCGGCTGGCCGTCGATGGCGACGGTGGCGCTTTCCAGCCCGCGCGGCACTTCAGCGCCCAGGGCGAGGGTGGTTGGCGCGTCGATCGCGCCTTCCGGCACGTCCGAGATGGCCGGGCGCGGATAGAGGTCAGGCGCGGTGTAGAGGGCGCGGCCGGTGGCGTCGCCCGACGTCAGGGCGATTTCGACCTCGGAGCCGTCCGGCTCGATGGCCGGGGCGATGGTCACGATGTACTGGCTGCGCAGGTAGCTCGCCAGGAAGTCGAAGATGTCGACCAGTTCTTCCGATGAGGGCAGCAGGAATGCCTCGCCGCCGGTGCGGGCCGCGACTTCCTGGAGGTAGGGCGGATAGACGTACCCGAACCCGATCACGAAAATCTCGACGTCGTTTTCGGCGGCCAGGTCGGCGCCTTCGAAGGATGAGCGCGTGCTCAGCCCGCCATATTCGTGCCCGTCGGTCAGGACGATCACGAAGCGGCGCGGATTCTTCGCCCCTTGCAGGACCTCGTTAACCCCGGCGTAGATGCCGTCATAGAGGGCGGTCTTGCCGTCGGCGGCCAGACCGGCGATGGCGGCCTCGGCCGCGACGAAATCGGAGGTGAAGGGCTGGATCAGGCGGATCGTGCTGTCAAAGTCGAAGATGGCGACTTCGTCCGTCGGCCCAAGCTGGGCCAGCAGGGTCGCCACCGCAGCCTTGGAGTTTTCCAGGGGTTGCCCGCCGACGCTTTCGCTGGAGTCAAGGACGAGCGCCACCGAAACGCCCAGTTCGGCGTTGCGGATCTCCTCGACGGAGATCACCTCCGTGGTCTCGCCGCCGATCCGAGCCTGGAAGTCGTCGACGGTCAGGCCGGTCACCGGCCGTCCATCGGAGCCGTTGACCGTGACCAGCAGCTCGAGGGTGGGGAAGTTGTCGTCGCGGACGCGGTTGATGGTCAGCGTGCTGCCATTCTGAGCGATCGCTGTCCCGGCGAGGATAGACAGCGCCAAAAAAATCGTCATTACGAACACTGGTTTGCGCATGGCATCGGTCCCGGTTCAATAACTTGGATCAGAACATCAACCGGGCGCTACTCACGCCCGGCGGTCAGACTGTTTCGATAAGCCTCAAAACCCTGGACATCACCCTTGGCGATCAGGTCGGCTTGCTTGGCCCAGGTCGGCAGGCTGGGGACAAAGCGCAGTTCGGCCTTGTCCATCGCCGCCCGCAGATCGGTCTCGCTGGTGCGGGCAAGCTTGGCGAAGGTGTCGATCCCGGCCGCGACCAGGGCGGCGGCGATCTTGGGGCCGACCCCTTCCAGGATGGTCAGGTCATCCGGCTTGGTGGCGGCAGGGGGCGCAGCCCGGACTGGCGCGGTGGCCGGGGGGACGGCCCGGACCGGCGCGTCGACCGGTGGGGCGGGGGTGGGGCGGTTGCCGGGTGGGACGGCCATGCTGCGGACGGTTGGGACCTCCGCGGCGGGCAGTTCGATCGGACGCAGCACGAGCAGCAGGATAATCCCGACGATGGCAAACAGCACCCCCATCCAGAAAATCTGGGTGATGCTGAAGGTCAGGAAGGTTTCTCCCAGGTTACCAAAGTAGTGGATGGCGGCAACGATGACTGCAATGATTCCGATGACCAGGATCACCCAGGCAATCGGACGGGCCGGATTGGAAACCGTTCTATTGGTCATTTCTGCCCCTTAAAGCACGCACTCTGGAAACAGATATACATTCTACTCTTACATCTTAATGATCCCCCTCATTTTGTCAATCGAAAAACGACCCCAAAAAGAGGCCGGAAAAGGAGACCAGAGACCGGGAGGTCATGGGGCCGGAAAAAGAGGCCAGAGGCTGGAGGCAAGTGGCAAGAAAAGCGGAGGCATGAAACAGGGGCCTGAGACCGGAGGCCCAGAGACCAGAGACGGAAGGGAGCACTGAGTCCTTGTTTTTACTAATAACTGAGAACTAATAACTATCAACTGTTTTTCCGCAATTTCCGTCAAGAAGCGGCCGCCCGCCTCCGCTATGCTGGGGACGTACCCTGATGAGGAGGAACGCATGGACCCCAATGGCAGCAGTTTCCAGATTTCCCCGGTAGGCCGGATCGTCCGGCCGGAGGGCGGCCCGATCACCGTGCAGGTGGATGCCGCGTACCGGGCGGCGCTCAAAGGGCTGGATACGTTCAGCCACGTGATCGTGTTCTGGTGGGCGCAGCGCTTCGACGAGGCCCAGTACCGCGACGTGCTGGTCGTGCCGCTGCCCTACGCGGGCGACCGCGAAGCGGGCGTCTTTGCCTGCCGGTCGCCGCTGCGGCCCAACCTGATCATGACCACCGTCTGCCGGATGGTGGCCGTGGATGAGGCCCAGGGCGCCGTCCAGATCGAGAACATCGACGCCTTCGATGGCACGCCCGTGCTCGATCTGAAGCCCTATTTCCCGGTCACCGATCGCGTGCGGGACGCGCGCATCTCGCCCGATCTGGTGGGCTGGCCGGAATGGATGCCGGCCGGGGGGATTGGCCTGATGGACGGCGAGGCGTAACATACGGGCAGCGCAATGGCCGGGGCGAACGACCTCGCCCCGGCCTGTGGGCAGGGAGATGACGCATGCAGCCGCTTATCCAGCCGTGTCCTCGTTTGCTCGTGGCCGGGTTCAGCTTCTTTGGCGATCCGTTCCATTCGCACGCCGGATGGACGGAAACCAACGAGATCGGCCGCTTGTGGCAGCGCCTGTTCGGGTTTCTGACGTCCCCGGCCAACCCCTATCCCCAACCGTCCGTGAGTTATGAGATTCACCTCCAGAATCACGAGACGCCGCGCACCGGGGAGTTTGAAGTCTTCGCCGGGTTCGAGATTCCCGATCTGGCCCGCGTGCCGCCGGAACTGTGCGTCAAGGTGCTGCCGGCCGGCGATTACGCCCTGTTCACCCTGCGCGGCGATCAGATTGTGTCCGACGAGCCGATCTTCGATTGCTGGGCCAATACCTCCGGCTACCGCCAGGCGTTCCCGTTCTTCGCGCAGCGCTACGACGCGCGCTTCAAAGGGCTGGATCGCCTGGCCGAATCCGAGCTGGACGTGCTGGTCCCGGTCGCCCGGAACGTGCCTGATGCCCACGCCTGAAGCGATCGTCCGGGCGCTCGACTTCATCGAGGCGCGGCTGCGCGCGCCGCTGGCGGTGGCGGATATCGCCGGGGCGGTGGGCTATTCGCTCTACCACTTCTGCCGGGTGTTCGGCGCGGCCGTCCGGCACTCCCCCTACGATTACCTGATGCGGCGGCGGATGACCCTGGCTGCCGAGGAAGTCTTGCGAACCGATCGCAAGATCGTGGACATCGCGCTCGATTACCAGTTCGAGAGCCACGAGGGTTTCACACGCGCCTTCCAGCGGATGTGCGGGCTGGCTCCTCGCGAGGCGCGCCGCCGGGGCAGTGTGCCGGCGGCGGCACGCCTGCCACGCCTGACCGGGGCGCATCTGGCCTGTCTGGCGCGGCGGAATGGCCTTGATCCAGCCATGCTGTCTGGTGCACCAGCCATGCTGTCTGGTATACCGGAGCTACAGGCAGACGGGCCGGCGCAGTTGGCCTGCGCATCGGGATCGGCATCCCTGCCCGGCCGGCTGGGATCGCGTTCTCTGTCGCCCGCAGGCCCGCTTCTCCCGGCCGCGCCGTTCTGGCTGCGCGCGCCGCTGACGTGGCCCGAATCCGGCTTTCCCGGCGACGGCGAGGCCGCGCTGCCTCCGGGGACGTGCGCCTGCTTCCGGCTCGATCCCCCGCTGGACGATCTGCCCCTGGTGCTGGACTGGGTGCGGCACGCCTGGCTGTTCTACGCGCCGTACCGGCAGTCCTCCCCCACGCTGGCCGTGCTCGCCGCCGTCCCGGCCGGCCTTCCGGACGCGGGCGCGCCAGGGTTCACCCTGGTCGTGCCGGTCGTTCCCCGCGAGGGAGACGGCTCTCGCCGCTAGTATTCCCCAAAAATTCATGGCGATTTCACGCGCGATGTGCGCATTTGTGCTAGATTAATATCGGTGGACTGGTCTGCCGCGCCACCAGGCCGATTCGCATGGGGCATTCCCCCGCGAACGAAGCGCCCGGCGCGGGAGCATTCCGCCGTACGACGCACCAGGCATATGCGCCGGGCCGCCGGATGACCGGCGGGTTGAGTGAGATTCCCAGGAACCAGGTATGGCTGAGCCGCAGTTCGCCAACTACGTTTTGCCCCTGATCGCCAATACACTGATTCCCCTGTTGCTGGCATATGCCGCATGGCGGCGCAGGCCCGGCCCTGGGGTTGTGCCGTTCGTGGTGCTGATGCTGGCGGTGGCCGCGTGGAGCATCGGCTACACGCTGGACGCCGTGATCCCGAACCTCACGCTCAGCGTCCTGGCGACCGCGTTCCTGAGCTACGCCGGGATTGCCGGGGTTGGCCCGGCCTGGCTGGCGTTCGTGCTGTCCTATACCGGCCGCGAGGGCTGGCTCACCCGCCGGAGGGTGGCGCTGCTGCTGGTCGAGCCGGCGCTGGTCATGCTGGCGATCCTGACCAACGAGCTGCATTACCTGTTCTGGTCGACGCCCCTCCAGCAGACGGCCGGGCAACTCTCCATCCACTACGCCCAGAACGGGCCGCTGTTCTGGCTGCACGTCGTGTATACCTATATCCTGCTCCTGGGCAGCACGATCCTCCTGATCCGGTCAATGATCCGCGCCCCGCAGTTCTACCGCGGGCAGGCGTTCTCGTTGCTGGTGGCGACCTTCGCCCCGTGGGTCTTCAACGCGCTCTACCTGCTGAACCGGGAAAGCCTGGCGTACGTCGACATCACGCCTTACGGCTTCACGGTGACCGGCCTGGCCCTGACCTGGAGCCTGTTCAATTACCGCCTGATGGACATCGTGCCGGTAGCGCGCGACCTGCTGATCGAAAACATCCAGGCGGCCGTGCTCGTGCTGGATCGCCAGAACCGGATCATGGAAGTCAATCCCCTGGCGCGCCAGCTCCTGGGGGTTCCCGCCGCGGAGACGATGGTCGGCCGGCCGCTCGCCGATTTCCTGGGGGAGCAGCGGGATCGCCTGATCCACCTGAACCAGGTGGACGAGATCAGAACCGAGATCGGCCTCCCCCGCGATGGGATGGAGCACATTTTCGACCTCAATATTTCTCCGCTGTACAACCGGGCCGGGGAGCTGCGCGGGCGGCTGGTGGTGCTGTACGAGATCACCGAGCTGCGGTTGGCGAGCCTGCGCATCCAGCAGCAGAACGACGCGCTGGCGCAGAAGAATCAGGAACTGGAGCTGGCGACCCGCCAGGCCCAGGACGCGAACCGGCTCAAGAGCGAGTTCCTGGCGACCATGTCGCACGAGCTGCGCACCCCACTCAACGCCGTGATCGGGTTCAGCGACATGCTGCTGATGGGCATTCATGGCGAGATGAACGAGGCCCAGCGCCAGAAGGTGAGCCGGGTGCGGGAGAATGGCAACCGGCTGCTCCGGCTGGTCAACGATATCCTGGACCTGTCGCGGATCGAGGCCAAGCGCTTCGACCTGGTGCCCATTCTGTTCTCGCCCCACCGCATGGTGGAGCGGATCACCAAGCAGATGGAACCGCTGGCGGCCGAGCACCGCCTGGAGTTCGCCGCGACGATCGATCCGGGCGTGCCGGAGGCCCTCATCGGCGACGAAAAGCGGATCGAGCAAATCCTGGTCAACCTGCTCTCCAACGCCTTCAAGTTCACGGAGAAGGGCAGCGTCCGGCTGGCCATCGTCGCCGATTCGCAGGCGGAAACCTGGACCATGACGGTCAGCGACACCGGGATCGGGATTCCACCGCACGCCATGGACCTGATTTTCGAGGAGTTCCGCCAGCTCGATGGCAGCCCAACCCGCGCCTATCAGGGCAGCGGCCTGGGGCTGGCGATCGTGCGCGATCTGGTGCGGATGATGGAAGGCACGATCAAGGTGGAGAGCGATCTGGGCCAGGGCAGCACGTTTATTGTGACGCTGCCGGTTGTCCTTCAAAAAATGGCGGCCACGCCGCTGGTGCAGGAGCAGTCGCATGTTTGAGGATACAACTTTTACGTCGGTGCTCGTGGTCGATGACGAGCCGGACAACCTGACGGTGGTGGCCGAGACCCTGGCTTACATGGGGCTGGCCGTCCGGTCGGCGCGCAACGGCCATGAAGGGCTGAACATGTTGCTGGACTTTGTGCCGGACGTGATTCTGCTCGATCTTTCGATGCCGCAGATGGACGGCTGGGAAATGTGCGCGCAGTTGAAGGCCAATCCGTACACGGCTTCCATCCCGGTGATCGCGCTCTCGGCGCACGCGATGGCCGGGGACATGGAGCGCGCCCTGGCGGGCGGGTTTGATGGGTACCTGTCCAAGCCGATCGAGATCATGTCCTTAATGGAAAACATTCAGCGCGCGCTGGTCGAAGGGCAGGCATTGGCCGCGCGGCTGCGCGCCGCGCAGTTGCGTCCCGCAGGCTCGCTCTCCGGCGAGGCGGCGGTATCCTAGACGCGCCGGGCGGGCTGCCGCCGGCGTGGAGATGAGGTGAGTGGTGAACAAAAAGACCCTGCAAGTGCTGGTCGTCGAGGACGAACTGGACAGCCAGGAAGTCGTGCGCGGGCTGTTGCAGTATCACGGGCTGGAATGCCGGGTAGCCGGTACCGCCGAGGAGGCCCTGTACGTCCTCGAGTCGATGACCCCGCAGGCTATCATCGTTGATCTGTCCCTGCCGGCGATGGACGGCTGGGGCCTGTTGAAGACGCTCAAGCGCGACCGCCGGTTGGATCGGGTGCCGTGCGTGGCGGTGACTGCCTACCACAGCGTGGAGGTGGCCCAGAAGGCGATCCAGGCGGGCTTCGACGCCTACTTCGCCAAGCCGATCGACATCAACTCGTTCGTGGGCGACTTGCGCCAGGTCGCCGGCATCTGAGCGCGGCGGCCCCTCCCAACCGAAAAGACCGCATCACGAGCGCCGGAGGCGTATACCTCCGGCGCTCGTGCGTTTACCGGGTCGCTCAGGCCGGGACCGGCCCGGCGGCCTGGGGGATCAACTGCCCGCCGGCCAGCGCCCACCGCTCGCCCCCGAAGCGCTCGATGAAGCGCCGGTCGTGCGAGACGGCGATCACCGGGCCGGGGAAGGCGCGCAGGGCGTCTTCCAGCGCTTCCAGCACGTCGAAGCTGATGAAGTTGGTCGGCTCGTCCAGCAGCAGGAGGTTGGCCCGTTCGGCGATCAGGCGGGCGATCTGGAGCTTGCGCTGCTGCCCGGTGCTGAGCTGGCCCACCTGCTGGCGCACGTCCGCGTAGGTAAACAGGCCGGAGGCCAGCAGATCGGTGATGTGGTGCCGCTCCTCGCCCGGCCGCCCGGCGCGGTAGGCTTCCAGCACGGTCAGGGTGGAGTTCACCTCGGCCTGCCCCTGGTCGAGGTAGCCGATTTTTACCTGGGGATAGACCACGATCGTGCCGCTATCCGGCGCTTCCCGCCCGGCCAGCAGGCGGAGCAGGGTCGATTTGCCCGCGCCGTTCGGCCCGGTGATCACGATCCGGCTGCGCCGGTCGAGGGTGAAGGCCACGTCGCGCAGCACCCAGCGCCCACCGTACTGCTTGCCCAGCCCGGAGACCGACAGCGGCCAGGGGCTTTTGAGCGCCTGCGGGTCGAAGTCCGGGTCGAAGCGCAGCGGTTTGGGCGGCTCCGGGATCGGATCGGATTCGATCCGGTGCAGCTTTTCCTCGGCGGCGCTGACCCGGCGCGAAACCGTCCCCTGGACACGCCCTTTCTTGAAGGCGCGCAGGAACTTGTCGCCGTCGGTGGCCGGACGGTGGTGGCCGACCTGCCGGGAGGAATTGCTGATCTCCAGGCGCAGGGCGCGGATGTCGTCCTGCTGGCGGGCATAGTCCTCCTCCCAGCGGCGGCGGGCCTGCTCCCTGGCGCGCTGGTAGGCGTCGTAGTTGCCGGTGTAGCGGGTGGCGGTATGGTCGTGCTCGTCGATCGCGACGATGACGGTCGCCACCGCGTTGAGGAAGGCCCGGTCGTGCGAGACGACCAGCAGCGCCCCCCGGTAGGTGGCCAGAACCGACTCCAGCCAGGCCAGGGCGGCGGCGTCCAGGTGGTTGGTCGGCTCGTCCAGCAGCAGGATGTCCGGCCCGGCCAGCAGGAGCAAGGCCAGCCCCAGGCGGGCCTGCTCCCCGCCGGAGAGGGTCTCGATCGGCCGCTGGCGGGGCAGGTGGGCGATGCCCAGACCGTCGAGCACCAGTTCGATCCGGTGGTCGAGGTCATAGCCGCCCAACCGCTCGAAGCGCTCGGCCAGCTCGCCATATTCGGCCAGGATGGCGTCCAGATCACCATCGGCAGCGGCCATGCGATCCTCCAGGGCGCGCAGGCGGCGCTCCAGGCCGCGCTGTTCGGCGAAGGCCGCTTCCAGCAGGCCGTCGATGGTCTGGCCGTTGAAGGTCGCCAGGGTCTGGGGCAGATAGCCCAACCGGGCGTTCGGGGATCGGGTGACCGCGCCGCCGTCAGGCTCGATCTCGCCCGCGACGATCTTCAGCAGGGTCGATTTGCCGACCCCGTTGGCGCCCACCAGGCCGAAGCGCTGGCCGCTGCCCAGGGTCAGCGAGACGCCGTGCAGCACCGGGCGGTCGCCGTAGGATTTGGAGAGGTTCTCAAGTCGTAGGAATGCCATGGGTGTCTCTTCTCGCCTGAATGCAACGGATGGAATCATGCGGCGTGGCGGCGTTTTCGCGGGAAGCAAAAACGCCACCAGAGACGACTCTGCGTGGCGTCAGGACACCAGTGGATAAGCGGGGCCGATCATGGCCCAGGGGTGGCACGCGACAGCAACAGAGCAGTCTCCTGTTCGGGACTAACGGTTGTTGCTGGCGATTTCCATGCGAACCCCTTGTGACTCGAGGACGAAGATCGGAGGCAGGCCCGGATCATCCAGACCGCGTCGCGACCGGGATCAGTGTACGCCAGTTGGCGGCCGCCTGTCAAGAGGGGTTTTCGGTTCGACCGGGTATCAATTCAACACAGTAAGAGTGCGAAATTGATGACACGGATGTGTCAGCGCCGGGTCGCGGATTGATGAAGGTTAACAAATTGATCCGGTAACGCTGCGGACGGTTGTAGGGACGACCGGCGGTCGTCCGGGGCGGTTCGCGAACCGC
>JARKOQ010000126.1 GCA_029976005.1 Aggregatilineales bacterium
AACTGATACAATAGGGATAGTCAGTATCACCGCCCGCGCGATCGGGTACTGCCCGCCTGACCAGAAGGAGCCGGCTTATGACTCAGCAGTCCGCGCCAAACGAACCCACGATCCCCACCAACTTTCAGGACAAAGACACCCTGTTTGTCATGAGCATCCTCAAGGCGGGTGAATCGTGCGCCCTGGTCGGCATCGGCAGCGTGGGCAAAAGTAACCTGCTGCGCTCGCTCCACCGGCCGGAAGTCAAGCTGGAATACCTGGGCGAGGAAGCCGCTTTCCTGATCACGGTGCTGCTCGACCCGCACAAGCTGATCAGGCTGGGCAGCAATTCGCGCGAGATCGGCGGGCCGAGCTGGCCCGGCTACGAGCTGATGCTCAGCGGCCTGCACCGGGCGCTGTGGGAGGCCCAGTCCAAGGGGCTGATCCCCGTACCCGCCAATGTCAACGACTCCCTGGTGGAAAAAACGGAACGGCGCTACCAGCGCCTGTTCAGCGACAACCCCCTGCTGGCCCAGACCGGCATCCGCCAGCTTGAGGATTCGATCGCGGGCCTGATGGCCCTGGACAAGCGCTGGAAGGTCGCCTTCCTGTTCGACGAGATCGAGGAGTTCATGGCCGTCCTCCCGGCGGATTTCTTCCAGTCCCTGCGCGGGCTGCGGGACGACTACAAACAGCGGGTGTCGTACGTGACCACCAGCCGCAAGGACATTCAGGAACTGGTCGAGCACTACGCGAAGACCGAATGGAGCGCGGACGCGCGCTACAAGGAAGTCATCGAAGGCTTCGCCGAGCTGCTGTACGAGCACACCCATTACGTCTGCCTGTTCGACCGGGAGAACCTGTACAACGCCGTGGAGCGCTTCATCAAGCGCTACAACGTGGCTTCGCTCACGGAGGGTAAGAAGCACCAGCTCATCGAGGCGCTGTACTTCGTCACGGGCGGGCACATCGGCCTGGCCCGGCGATCCTTCCTGTCCGTCGTCGGCTACCTGGGCGATTCCACCCAGCGCAACTACCCCGCCGACCGGCTGCTCAATCCCCTGCTGCGCGACAACGGCGTGCACGAGGAATGCGGGATCATCTACGACAGCCTGCCCCCGGCCGAGCAGGAAGCGATCCGCCAGATTGCGCTCGGCAATCCGGTCACCAGCAGCATGGCCCTGGATCGCCTGATCACCAAGAAGCTGGTGTTCCGGGATGAAGTCCTGAGTCCCAAGCCCCAGGTGGCCATCCCCCTGCTCCAGCGCTACGTGGCCACCCTGGACGAGCCGGACCGTCCCCAGCCGCCGCTGTAGCCCTTCTCCGTTCCAATAACAAACGCTCCCCGACCGTGGGGAGCGTTTGTTATTGGGGTAGGCGAAGCGCCTGGGCACCTACTCCCTGGGGCGATAGACCCCGTCCTTATCGCGGAAGAGCGGGATCGCGTCGTAGTCGATCGACCCGTCGGAGGGGTTGGCCTGGGCGGACGCGGTCGAGCCAGACCCGGCCGAAGCTGACGCACCGCCCGCCGAGCCGGAGGCCGGGATACTCCCGCCCCCCGCCGCCGATCCGCTGCCAATCGCCCGTGGGGCCGGAGCCGAGGCAGGCAGTTGGGTGAACAGGTCCTGCGGCGGGCGGCGCAGGCCATCCATCTCCTGGATCAGGTATTGCAGGCGGCCAACCATCTCCACCGAGATGTTGTTGGCTTTGGCCTGCTGGATCAGGGCGTCGATCTTGTAGTATTCGGCGTCCGTCTGCGCCTGGGAAGCCAGCCGCCGCTGCTGGGCCTGGGCCACCGGATAAGGCACCAGCGGCCGGCACTGAAAGGAAAACGGCTCGATCGAGATGCCCAGGAAGACCGCCGCCCAGGCCAGGGAGTTGAACAGATAATCGCGGAAGGCGGTGATCGAGGCTTCGGTCAGGGCGTCCTCGAACGTCCGCTCCACGAAGAACGTGATCGCGGCCCGTTCCGCCCCCCGGCTCATAATCGCCCGCACCACGTCCTTGACGGCCTGCACGGAGCGCCGGTTGGACAGCCCCAGGTAGAATTCCACCGCCGTGACCGTCATCGGGTTGAACTCGCAACTGAACTGTAGCTCGATCTCCAGCGCCCCAGGCCCGCGCGTCACCAGGCCGGTGATGTCGCGCCGGATGTCGACGGTCTCCCGCCGGTTCCACAGCAGCCAGACGTGATCCAGCGGCGCGAACCAGATCACCGTCTCGCGCTGGTTGGCCGGATCGTTGACCTGCCGTTCCAATTCGTCGAGCCAGGCCAGGCCATCCCGGTTCTGCTGCTCCGGGGGCAGTTCGGCGCGCGTCCGGGGATCGTGGGTAAAGGTCATCCGCAGGCGGCGCAGGCCGACTTCGACCCCGCCATATTCCAGGAAGCGATCGAGATCGGCGCGGGCAATCCCCAGCGCGACCAGACGATCGAGCACGGCCCCGGTCACGCGCGGGCCGCCGTAGGTCACCAGGTGAAACTGATGGGCCGGGGCGACCATGCGCCGGACGTAATAGATATCCCCCGGGTCGAGCACGATCCACCAGCAGGGCAGAAAGAGCAGGAGGCCGCCCAGCCCGGCGATCAGGAGTCCGCCCGCGACCACGTACTGCGTCCAATCCCGAAACTGGAAGAGCGCGGCGATCACCAGCAGCCCGATCAGCCAGGCCGCCACCGGCCCGACCACGGCCGCCGCAATCCTGGGGAGCGGCTCCGTGAACCGCCAGCGCAGGACCACGATCAGCAGCAGCAAGCCGATCAGGCCCAGGATCAGGGCGATCATCAGCCCATGATTGAAATGCTTGCCCGTATCCAGCAGGCGGGCCGCCGCGACCCAGGCCGCGAACAGCACGATCATCAGGGTCACGTGGCGGCGCGGCCAGCCCCAGGCCCCGATCCGCTCCGGCCACGTCCGGCGCGCCGGGGTGGGCGTGGGCGGCGGCCCGGAATGGTTCAGGTTCGTCTCATCCTTGGTCGGTATTTGGGAAGTCATGGGCTTCGTTCCTCAGCCTAAGCCCCGGAGGAGCGCCGGAAGCGCGCTGCGAGGGGGATACCCTCATTATAGGGCAGCCGGGGGCGGCTGGAAAGACTGCCCGCCGATCTCGCGGGGACTCACAGGCGGGCCGGTACGTCGCGGGACGCTTGCTCCTCTCCGGCTTTTCCCTGGCGTTCCTGGCGCTTTGGCGGTTCAACCGGTCTTTGTCGGGTTGCTCCCCCGGTGGATATCCGGCTATAATCCTCGCCATTCGGCCGGCTTTGAACCGCACGCCAGACGCCCATGATCACGCCACCCGCCCAGCATCAGAACATCCCCAATCATCGCGGCATCCTGATCGCGGCGGTGCTGATGATCGTGGTCGGCTGGGTCGGGCTGTACGAGCTGGTGACGCGCACCCTGCCGCTGGCCTTCCCCCGCTGGCTGTTCTTCATCCTGCTCTTTTTCGCCGTCACCGGCACGACCCTGCCCTTCGTGCGCTACCTGAACATCCGCTTCACCAATCCGGCCTACCCGGTCGCGCCGGCCGGGGTGATCCTGCGCCAGAGCATCTGGTTCGGCCTGTTCGCGGTGACGTGCGCCTGGCTGCAAATCCCGCGCGTCCTGAGCTGGCCGGTAGCCTTCTTCCTGGCGCTCAGCTTCTTCGTGATCGAGGTCTACCTGCGCCTGCGCGAGCGCGCCGCCGACCGCGAAATCTGACCGTTTCCAGCGCTGCCGCATCCCATCCCGCCCCGCCTGAGAGGAGGCTGACTTGACGGCTGATGTCCACGACCGCCTGCGCGCCCTGCCCAGCGTTGACAGCCTGCTGGCCCGGCCCGAAGCGGCCGCCCTGACCGGCACCTACGGCCGCGCCGCCGCCCTCCATGCGCTGCGCGCCACGCTGGAAAACGCCCGGCGCGCCATCCGCAACGGAGAGACGACTCCCGACCCGGCGGCCCTGCTGAGCGCCGCCGCGGCCCGCCTGGCCCACGAGCACGCCCCAACCCTGCGCCCGGTGATCAACGCGACCGGGGTCGTGATCCACACCAACCTGGGCCGCGCGCCGCTCAGCGCGGCGGCCATCGCCGCCATCCAGGCCGTGGCCGCCGGATATTCCACCCTGGAATACGACCTGGAGCCGGGCCAGCGCGGCAAGCGCGACGTCCACGCCGAGCGCCTGCTGTGCGACGTGACCGGCGCGGAAGCGGCCCTGGTCGCCAACAACAACGCGGCGGCGGTGCTGCTGGTGCTGCTGGCCTTCGCCCAGGGGCACGAGGCCCTGATCAGCCGGGGGCAGCTTGTCCAGATCGGGGGCGGCTTCCGCGTGCCGGATGTCATGCGGCAGTCAGGCGCGATCCTGGTCGAGGTCGGCGCGACCAACCGCACCACGCTCGACGATTACGCCGCCGCCATCACCGAGTCCACGCGAATCATGCTGGTCGTCCATTCCTCCAACTTCCGCATGGTCGGCTTCACCGAGCAGCCGGAGCTGAGCGCCCTGGCCGAACTGGCCCACTCCCACAACCTGCTGCTGATCTATGACCTGGGCAGCGGCGCGCTGCTGGACACCGCGCCCTTCGGCCTGGCCCACGAGCCGACCGTCCAGGAGGCGCTCGACGCCGGATGCGACCTGGTGACCTTCAGCGGGGACAAGCTGCTGGGCGGCCCGCAGGCCGGGCTGATCGCGGGCCGGGCCGATCGGGTGGCGGCGCTCAAGAAGCACCCCTTCGCCCGCGCCGTCCGCGCCGACAAGCTCGACCTGGCCGGGCTGGTCGCCACGCTGGAGAGCTACCGGCGCGGCGCGGCCCTCGACGAACTGCCCGTGTGGCAGATGATCAGCGCGAACCCCGGCGCGATCAAACGGCGCGCCCAGCGCTGGCGGCGATCCCTGGGGACGGGCGCGGTGATCGCGGGGGAGAGCACCGTCGGCGGCGGCAGCCTGCCCGGCGAAACCCTGCCCACCTGGCTGCTGGCCCTGGACGTGCCCAAACCGGACGCCTTCGCCGCCCGCCTGCGCCGGGCCGATCCGCCGGTCATCGCGCGTATCGCGGCCGATCGCGTCCTGCTCGACCCGCGCACCGTCCTGCCGGGGCAGGATAAGGCCCTGCTGGGCGCAATCAAGGCCGCGCTGGCGAGCGGCTAGTTTTGATGTTGAATTGGGGGGAGACGCTCCTCTGCGAGTGGGGGATCGGGCACGGAGGCGCTCAGCCGGATTGACGCCCGCCGCCGCAGGAACCAGCCGGTCAGCGCTACTCTGATGTGTATCCCCCAGGGATGATCCTGGGATCACGGCCGCCAGCCAGCCTCGGATCGAACGCAGAGCGACAGCCCACCACCCGCGCACGATCTGGCCGGTTGCCAGACCGATCAGGGCCGGATCGAGCTGTACGACCGGACTGCGCCTATTGTTGTGCTCACCCTATGGCCAACCCTCAATTTCAAACAGATCGGCACGCTCAAACGTAGTTATTGGGTGAGGCTCACACTTTACCCACTTGTGAGGAAGTCGTTTTGAACCAGAAAACGGCCATCAAACGCATGAAACGCGGCGATCTCAGCGGCCTGGAGGCGCTCGTGCGGCGCTACGAGGTCGAGGCTGTGCGCACGGCCTTTCTGATCACCCGCGACCGGGCCCTGGCGGAAGATGTCGCGCAGAGCGCGTTCCTGCGCGCCTACCAGCACATCGATCAATACGATCAGGACCGTCCATTCGCACCCTGGTTCATGCGCAGCGTTGTCAATGCCGCCATCCAGGCGACCAAACGCCGCCAGCGCGAGCTTTCGCTCGATGAGCCGGTTCCCGGCTCGGACAACGGCGTCACGTTCGCGGCCCTGCTGACCGACAGCGCCCCCAGCCCGGACGACGAAGCCGAACACGCCGATCTCCGGCAAAAGCTGTGGGATGCGCTGGAACAACTCACGCCAGAACAACGCGCCACGATCGTGCTGCGCTACTACCTGGATTACAGCGACGACGAAATCGCCGTTCGACTCAGCATACCGCCTGGCACGGTGCGCTGGCGGCTGCACGCCGCGCGCAAGCACCTCCAGGGCCTGCTGTGGCGCTTCGGCTGGAACGAGGAGTAACGCAATGGATGACCGCCTGATGAAAAAACGGCTTCTTCAGGAAATCACACACCAGGAGATTCCAGAACCCATGCCAAGCCTCTGGCCCGCACTTCGCCGCCAACTCGAACCCCCATCACGCCGCCCAATCCTGCGGCTCACACGGATCGGGTGGATCGCGGCAATGCTCGTCCTGTCGCTGACCCTCGCCGCCGGCACCTATGCCTTTGTGCTGCACGGTGACAACGGCGATCCCGGCATGCAGCAGATCGAAGACGACGAATTGGTCACTTTCATTGGCCAAAGCGTCACGATCGACGACATCACCGTAACCCTCAATTGGGCTTACGCCGACGCGCACCGCATCGCGCTCAACTACGACATCGAAGGCCACAGCCCTTACACCGAGGGGGATCAGCCTGGGACCGCGCCGCTTCCGCCCGCCCCATTGTTCCCCGGCCTGCTCGTGGATGACCAGGGCCACACCTTTCCGATGATGTCCGGAAGTGGAGACGGCGAGACGACCACGATCACGATGCTGACCGGGGCGAGCGCGAGCTACGATCCCAGCGGACTCGAGGACACACCCGCCGCGCTCCAGCTCCACTACGAAATCCGGGTGGGCCTCGAAGATCCGCCTGAGTCGCTCGACGGATCGGAAGAGGCCGCATCCGACGATGAGAGCACCCAAAGCGATCTCCCGTTCGGGATGGATCGCGCGGTTGGGCCTTTCGTGTTCGATTTCAGCGTGCCGTTCTACCCGGCGCTTGAGCTCACGCCCAACACGACCGTCGAGGCGAACGGAGTCAGCATGACACTTGCCGGGGTCTCTATCACGCCATCGATGACCCACGCGGAAGTCTGCGCCAGCGGCCTGCCGGAAGCCTCCGCGCCGTGGGAACCGGTCGCCGCGCTCGAAACCCACGACGACACGATCGCGCTCGACGATTCCGATGTCCTGAACGATTCGGAAGACCGCGCCTGCTTCAAGCTGGTCTTTCCCGCCGCGTATGATGGCACCGAGCAGCGCTGGACCATCGTCCTCAGCCACTTTGAAATTCCGCCGGTCTTTGGAGAGGAATTTCAGGCTGCGTTCGCCGAGTACGGCATCGCAATCGAAAGCACCGACGAGGGGTTCTGGTACACCACCTCTATCCCGGAAGACGTCGATTTCGAGCAGGTGCGTGCGGAGATTCAGCGCCGCCTGGGCCAGACCCTCTCAGGCCCGTGGGAGATGACCTTCACCGTGCCGGAATCGGATCGCTAGCCAATCCGCGCCATCCGGCCCTTTCTTGACCCACGTCACCCCACCCGATCCGGATGTGATCGGGTGGGGTGAGTATTTTTGTTCCGGTGATCAAGGGGGATCAAGCGACGCATGCAAGGTCAGCGTTGTCGCAACGGCTTGCCTTGAGTATAGGAATGCTGTTATAAAGCTCTCTGACGCGCACTCAGCAATCCCCCTACGCGCAGCCGCCTGTTTCCCAAGAAAGGCGCGTCCCGGCGACAAATCCGTTGCAGACTGTGACTGGAAATCCGACATGAGATCAACCGACCGCCCCACCCCTTACCCGGAACTGAACGGCGTGCTGCGCGAGATGGTCAGCAGCATCCAGGCCATTCTGGGTGAGAACTTCATCGGCGCGTACCTGCAAGGCTCGTTCGCGGTGGGCGACTTCGACGAGCACAGCGACGTGGATTTCATCGTTGCCGCCCGCCAGGAACTCAGCGCCGGGCAGGTCGAGGCGCTCCAGGCCATGCACCCCCGCATCCACGACCTGCCCATCGCCTGGGCGCAACATCTGGAAGGCTCTTACTTCCCGGCAGCCGTCCTGCGCAGCGCCGCCCGCGTCGGCGAGCCACTGTGGTACCTCGACCACGGCAGCCGGTCGCTGATCCAGGCCGATCACTGCAACACGCTCGTCGTACGCTGGACGGTGCGCAAGCACGGCGTGACCCTGGCCGGGCCGCCGCCGGAAACCCTGGTCGATCCCATCCCGGTCGAAGCCCTGCGCCGGGAAATCCTGGCCGTCATCCACGATTGGGGCCGCGAGATTCTGAGTAATCCCGACCACTTCAACAACCGCTTCTACCAGGGGTTCATCGTGCTAAATTACTGCCGGATGCTGCACGACCTGATCGTAGGGGACATCAGCTCCAAGCGAACAAGCGCGGCCTGGGCCAAAGCAACCCTCGATCCGGACTGGCGTGGGTTGATCGACCGGACATGGGCCTGCCGCCCCGACCCGGCGACCTCGGTCCGCACCCGCGCCGACCCGGACGACTTCCAGGCCACGCTGCAATTCATTACGGTTATAATCGAGGAAAGCGACAGGTACGCAGCGGCCCATCATCTCTAGGCACCCTTTATTCGCTTTCTCATACTTTTCTCTGCGCGCTCTGCGTCCTCTGCGGTGAATGCTTTTCAGAGGAGATCAAACATGGACTGGTGGCAAACGGGCGTCATCTACCAGGTATATCCGCGCAGCTTTCAAGATAGCAACGGGGACGGCATCGGCGACCTGGCGGGTCTGACGACCCGGCTGGAGTACCTGGCCTGGCTGGGGGTGGACGCGGTCTGGATTTCGCCGTTCTACCCCTCCCCGATGGTCGACTTCGGCTACGACGTGACCGACCACACCGGGGTCGATCCGGCCTATGGCACGCTGGCCGATTTCGACGCGCTGCTGGCGCGGGCGCATGCGCTGGGCCTGCGCGTCCTGGTGGATTTCATCCCCGGCTGCACCTCAAACCAGCATCCCTGGTTCAAGGAATCGCGCGCCTCACGCTTCAGCCCGGTGCGCGACTGGTACATCTGGCGCGACCCCGCGCCGGAGGGCGGCCCGCCCAACAACTGGCTGAGCCACTTCGGCGGCCCGGCCTGGACGCTGGACGAAACCAGCGGCCAGTACTACCTGCACACCTTCCTGCCGGAGCAGCCCGACCTCAACTGGCGCAACCCCAAAGTGCAGGTCGCCCTGCTGGACGTGATGCGCTTCTGGCTGGAGCGCGGCGTGGACGGCTTCCGGATCGCCGCCGTGCCGCTGCTGGTCAAGGACGTCCAGTTCCGCGACGAGCCGCCCAATCCGGATTTCGATCCGCAGTGGGACAATCCGCGCTACCAGCGCCTGCCCGTCTACGCGGACAACCAGCCGGAGGTGCATGACGTCCTGCGCCACTTCCGCCGCCTGCTGGATACGTACCCTGGGCGAATCGCCGTGGGTGAGATGCCGGATTACTTTCCACCGGAGACGCTGGCCGTCTACAGCCGCCCCGACCGCCTGCACCTGGCCTTCACGCCCTGCCCGCTCAGCCTGCCCTGGCGGGCGGCCGACCTGCGGGCCTGCGCGGACAAAACCCAGGCCGCCTTCGGCGCGGAGGTCTGGCCGACCTGGGTGATGGGCAACCACGACCGGCCGCGCCTGACCAGCCGGATCGGCCCGGCCCAGGCCCGCGCGGCGGCCCTGCTCCTGCTGACGATGCGCGGCACGCCCTTCATCTACTACGGCGACGAGATCGGGATGCTGGACGCCCCGATCCCCCCGGAAGCCCGCCGCGACCGGGTCCGCAGCGCCCGCCCGCCCAACGAAGCGGACGGCGGCCCGGCCAATCGCTCCCGCGATCCGGGGCGGACGCCGATGCAGTGGGATAGCATGCCCAACGCGGGCTTTTCCGGCACGCCGCCCTGGCTGCCCATCGGGCCGGATTACGAGCACCGCAACGTGGCCGCCCAGCGGGCGGATACCGGCTCGCTGCTCAGCCTGTACCGCTTCTTGCTGCGCTACCGGCGCGGCAGCCCGGCCCTCCAGCAGGGGACCTATCGCAGCCTGGATACCGACAGCCCGGAGTGTTTCGCCTTCCTGCGGGAGACGCCGGAGGAGCGCCTGCTGATCGTGCTCAACCTGGCCGACACGGCCCGCGTGGTCAGCCTGCCCCCGCTGGGCGAGGGCCAGGTGATCACCTCGACCCTGATGGATCGGGCCGAGCGGATCGACCTGCAAACCATCTTTCTACGCGAACATGAAGGCATCCTGTTCGACGTGCACGGCCCTGCTGAAGCCGAGGAGGTCTTGCCTTGAAACCCGAAGCCTACGCCGCCTTCACCGAAGCCCTGATCCGCAACCTGTCCGCCGATCCGCGCGTGATCGGCCTGATCGCGGCGGGGTCGATGGCCCAGACCGATCATGCCCCCGACGTGTGGTCCGACCACGACTTCTGGATCGTGACCGTGCCCGGCGCGCAGGAGCACTTTCGCACCGTGTTCGACTGGCTGCCGGATTCGGCCCGGCTGGTGCTGGCCTTCCGCGAGACCCAGCATGGCCTCAAGCTGCTCTATGACACCGGCCACCTGATCGAATACGCGGTCTTCGACGAAGCCGAAATGGACGTGGTGCGCATCAACAGCTACCGGCTGCTGATCGACCGGGCCAACCTTGCCGGACGGCTGGCCGCCCTCCAGGCCCGGACGGTGTCCGAAGCCGCCCGGCGCGCCGAACAATCGGACTCCTACCTGTTCGGCCAGTTCCTGACCAACCTCCTGGTGGGGGTAGGCCGCCACGCGCGCGGGGAGCACCTCTCCGGGCACGATTTCGTGCGGCGGCAGGCGATCGGCCACCTGCTGCCCCTGCTGGTCAAATACATTCCCACCGACCGGCCCGGCCTGCTGGACAACCTGGACCCGCTGCGCCGCTTCGAGTTCGCCTTCCCGGCCCTGGGGGAACAGCTCGATGCCGCCCTGGCCCTGGATACGCCCAGCGCGGCCGACGCCCTGCTGGACATCGCCGATTCCGCCCTGCGCGCCCATCTGGCCGATTACCCGGCCGCTGCGGTCGCCGCCGTGCGCGGCACGATCGCCCTGGCCGCCGCAGAGTGACGGGTGGGGCTGTTCACAACGGCTCAACTCAACACAGATGGCACGGATTGGACGGATGAACACAGATTGACTTTCAAGAATCATGAAAACTATCAGACTGTGATGCTGCGTGTATCGCCCCGACCGTTGCCTGCCGCGCTACAATTGAGCACGGATCATTCACCACGATCGTGCTTATGTTTTTACTGAAAACTAATAACTGAAAACTGACCACTGTCTTCCAGAAAGAGGCCCCCGCATGAAATCCGACATCGACCGCCTGATGGCCGAACGCAACCTGGACGCCCTGATCGTCTTCGGCGGTGAGGCCGAAAACCCGCACCGCATCTACCTGACCCACGGCCACGAGGCCAACAGCACGATCTTCAAGAAGCGCGGCCGGCCGGCCGTGATGCTCACCAACTCGATGGAGATCGAGAACGCCCGGCAGAGCGGCCTGGACGTCATCACCTACGACGAGCTGAAGATCTTCGAGCTGTGGGCCCAGTACCGCGACGACCGCGACATGCAGCTCGTCAAAATCTGGGAGCGCTACTTCGAGCGCTTCGGCTTCAGCGAAGGGCGCGTGGGCGTGTATGGCTTCGGCAGCCTGGGCGCGTCCTGGGAGACGCTTAAGCTGCTCAGCCAGCACTTCCCCAAGCTGGAATTCGTGGGCGAGCGCCAGCAGACGATCTTCGACGTCGCGGTCGCCACCAAGGACGCGGACGAGATCAAGCTCCTCAAGGACATCGGCCAGCGCACCAACCTGGTCATGCAGGCCGCCTGGGACTTCATCGGCGGCCACCGGGCCGACGGCGACACGGTCGTCAAGCCGGACGGCGCTCCGTTGACCATCGGCGACGTCAAGCGCTTCGTGCGGATCAAGCTGCTGGAATACGAGCTGGAAGACCCGGAGGGCATGATCTTCGCCCAGGGGCGCGACGCGGGCTTTCCGCACAGCCACGGCAATGACGCCGAACCCCTGCGCCTCGGCAAAGCGATCGTCTTCGACCTCTTCCCGCGCGACATGAAGACCAAGTACTTCCACGACATGACGCGCACCTGGAGCATCGGTTACGCCGCGCCGGAAGTCCAGAAGGCGTACGACGAGGTCATGACCGCCTTCAACGCCGCCATGAGCGCCTACAAGGTCGGCGAAAAAACCAGCCGCTACCAGGAGATCGTGCTGGACGTGCTGGAGGAATGCGGCCATCCCACCGGGCGCAGCCACCCCGGCACCACCGACGGTTACACCCACAGCCTGGGGCACGGGCTGGGCATCCAGGTCCACGAGTCGCCGTCGTTCACCCACCTGCGCGACGACGACGTGATCCAGCTCGGCAACGTGTTCACGATCGAGCCGGGCGTCTACTACCCTGAGCGCGGCTTCGGCATCCGCGTGGAGGATACGCTCTACGTGGCCGAGAACGGCGCGATCCACAGCCTGACGCCGATGCACAAGGAACTGGTGCTGCCGCTGAAGGGGTGAAGAAGTCGACAGTCGACAGTTCACAGTCGTCAGTAGGGACGGGTCACCGACCCGTCCGCACGCATCAATCGCATTCCGCCGCCGAACGCGCTTCCGGGGGGCGAGCAAGCAGAAGACGGCGCGGCAGTCGCATTGGCGGTCGGACACGGTAGCGCCGGAACTGCAATTCCGGCGCTACACGATCACCGCCAGATACGGGATTTTGTAGGGACGTTCAATTGAACGTCCAATATGCGTCAAGTTAAGGCCGCCAGGCGTTGGAAGGTGCGCGGGGCAGTCTTGCTTTTGCCCATGCGACAACCCTGCAAGGCGGCAAGGATATGGCAAACGCAGGCGCGCAGCAGGGCGAGATCGGACATACCAGAGG
>JARKOQ010000247.1 GCA_029976005.1 Aggregatilineales bacterium
TCCGAGACCCAGCCCGTCCGGCCGTCGGCCAGGCGCACCTGCCACCAGTTCCGCCCGGCCTCGCACACCGGCCCGGCGCGCATCTCCAGGCGGACGCCTTCCGGGATGAGCGCGATCACGCGGCCCGCTTCGCCCACTTCGCCGCGCAGGCGCAGCGGCCCGCCGTTGGGGGTATCGACCAGCGCCACCGCCCCCACCTGGAGCCGGCTCGGCAGCGAGCCGGGACAGGCGTCGCCCGCGGACCGCGGATCGAGGTAGTACACCCCTTCCCCGGATTCGGCCACCCAGCCGCTTTGGCCGTTGGGCGCGTTTTCACGCACGCGGAACCAGGCGTAGTTGTTCTGGCAGACCGGCCCTTCCAGCACCGTGAAAGCGGTCCCCACCGGGAACTGGCCGATGCGCGTCGCCGCGAGGCCCGGCCCGCTGCGCAGGTTGACCGGGCGCGGGTCCTCGTCGCTGACCACGCCCATTTCCCCAACCAGCAGGCGCGAGGGCAGCAGCCCAGGGCAGGAGACCGGCTCCGGCGTGTTCGTCGGGTACGGGGTCGAAGTCGGCGCGGCGAGAATCACCGCCGGGCGCGGCGTGATGGTCGGCAGCGGGCGGCGCGTGGGCGTCAGCGTGGAGGTCATGGTGGCCGTTGGAGTCAAAGTCGGCGTGGCGGTCGGCGTAAAGCTGGACACGGCGATCTTGGTCCCCACCTGGGCGGCCTGCTGAGTCGCCAGCTCGAAAATCAGGGCGCTGGACGTGGCGGTCAGTTCGCGGGCCACCCGCTGCGAGGTCGCCGCCAGCGCGGCGTCCTCGGTCGCGCCCGCGTCCGGCGTCCAGGTAGCCGTCGGGGTAAACGTCGGCGTCTCGGTGGATGTAGCCGTCGCGGTGGCCGTATCCGTCGCGGTGGGCGTCAGGGTCGGCGTAGCCGTCACGGTATTCGTCTCGGTTGCGGATGCGGTCACCGTCGCTGTTTTCGTCGCAGTCGGCGTCGACGTGTCCGTCACCGTTGCCGTCACTATCACGGTCGCGGTTGCCGTATCCGCCTCGGTTGGCTCGGACGTGGCCGAAGGCTCCTGCGGCGCGGCAGCCATGATCTCCTCGACCACGGTCGGCGCGGCCGTGGGCGCGGCCGCCACCTCGATCGGCGGCGTGGCGGTCGGCGTGGATGTGGACGTGGGACCGCCGAGCAGCGCCCGCCCGCCGAACACGATCACACTCAGCAGGATCACCGTCAGCAGCGCCACCAGCGCGATCAGCCCGCCGCTGCCGCGCCGCGCCGCGACCGACGCCGGGGGCGGAGTCAGGCGGCCCGGCAGGGCTGCGGTGGCTTCCTCCGGCAGGGCCTGCGCGCCGCCCACGCCGCGCGCCCGGCGCGTGGCCGGCAGCGACGCGATCCCGCTGTCGAACGCGCCTTGCTCCATGCCGACCACGGTCGCGCCCTCGGCGGCGGCCGGTTTGGTTGGGGCGGCGTGCTCGCCATACAGGGCCGCGCCAAACGCTTCGTGCAGCAGCCGGACGGTGGGATAGCGCTCGGCGGGGTCCTTGGCCAGGCCGCGCAGGATCACCTCGCTGGCGGCGGAGGGCAGCCCGGAATGGATCAGGTCGGGCGGCTCCGGGCGCTCGTAGATGTGCTTGTGCATGTAGCCGAAGGTCGTGTCGGCTTTGAACGGCAGGTCGCCGGTGATCATCTGGTAGAGCACGACCCCCAGCGCGTACTGGTCGGTGTAGGGGCCGACCGGCTCGCTCTTCCATTGCTCCGGGGCCATGTAGGCCGGCGTGCCGACCGTCGCCCCGGTGCGGGTGAGCTGGGTGGTGGCTTGCAGGATTTTGGCGATCCCGAAATCGGTCAGGTAGGGGTTGCCGGTTTCGTCCAGCAGGATGTTGGCCGGCTTGAGGTCGCGGTGGACGATGCCCTTGCCGTGGGCGTAGTCCAGCGCGGAAGCGACCTTGCCCAGCATATCGTAGGCTTCCTCGAAAGGCAGCGGCGCGGATTGCAGCCGGGTCTCCAACGTGCCGCCATCCACATAGCGCATCACCAGGTACGCGCCGAAATCCTCCTCGCCGTAGTCGATGACCGGCAGGATGTGGGGATGCTCCAGGTGAGCGATGGTGCGCGCTTCCTGGTCAAAGCGGGCGCGAAAATCCGCCTCGCGCGAATACGAACTGAGGATGACCTTGATCGCCACCAGGCGATCCATTGTGGTCTGGCGGCCGAGGTATACCACGGCCATGCCGCCATGCCCCAGCTCGCGGATAATTTCGTAGGTCCGGAAGACCCTGCCGTCCAGTTCGCCCATTGCCAGGCAGCCTTTGCGCGCAGCCAATCAGACAGCATGCAGTGTAGACAGACCGGGGCGACCTGTCAAAAGCCCCCCATCATCTGGCGGGGATTGTAGCACAGGACGCGCCACGCGGACGCTGCCTGGTTCAGACGCCAAACCGTCCGCCACGCAGCCGGTCCAGGTCGGACAAAAAAGGCTCGACGAAGGCCAGCACCTCGGCCAGGGTGAACTGCCCCGCGCGCAAGGCTTCCAGCCCGTACAGGCCCAGGTGGAGCGCGTGCAGCGGGTAGCGCAGCCGGGCGCGGGCCAGCAGCGCCTCCGGATCGGGCCGGAACTCGCCGCCTTCGGCGTAGGCCAGCGCGAACACCGGCCACAGCGCGGGCGGCACGTACCAGTGCAGGAGCATGCCCACGTCCAGGGCCGGGTCTTCCAGGCGCAAGCCGTCCCAGTCGATCAGCCAGGCCCGGTTGGCCCCATCGATCAGCCAGTTCGAATCGTTGACATCGCCGTGTACCGGACCGACGCGTACCCCGCTGAAGGCCGCCCGCTGCGGCTGAATCTGCGCCCCGAACCAGGCCAGGTGTCCGGCCAGCCGGGGCAGGAGCGCGGCCGCCTCCGGCGGCCAGTCCTGCCCGGCCAGGCGATCCAGGCGCGCTTCCAGGTCGGCCCGCGCCGCGCGCGCCATCGCCAGGCAATCCGCGCGTGGATCGCCACGGCCCTGGTTCTCCAGGGCTTCGCCCAGGTCGGCGTCGCGGTGCAGCCGCGCCAGCATCGCCGCCGCCTGGCGCAGGTTGTCGCGAAACCAGTCCCGATCCGGCTTCCGCCCCTCCACCGCCTCGCTGACGACCACCGGCTGGCCGTCCAGCTCCAGCGCGCCCTGCTCCCAGAACAGGACGCGCGGGCCAAGGCCGGTCTCCCCCACGAAAAGCTGGAGCCGCGCCGCGCGCACGGCTTCCGAATCGACCCGCAGCAGCGACCCCGGCGGCCAGCGCGCGATCATCCGCTTTTCCCCGGCGCGGACCATCACCACGATCGCGCGCGGGCTGGACGCGCGCACCGTCGCCTCGTCCAGTTCGGCCGGAAGCCCGAATTTCGGCGCGGCCCGCCGCCAGAACCGGCGCACCGCGAGGATCGGATCGCCCTGCATTGGCTCCACCTCTCCTGTCACTGACCCACTCACAACTTGTTATCCAATGGACTCTATGCTATAAGATCAACAAACAGAGAAATCCTGTTCTACTCGTCGGGTTTGCATACAGCTTTTGGGAGGAGATATGAGCGGTTTTCTGAAAGAGTTCAAAGAATTCGCCATGCGCGGCAATGTGCTCGACCTCGCCGTCGGTATCATCATCGGCGCGGCCTTCGGCGCGATCGTGAACTCGCTCGTCAACGACATCATCATGCCCCCCATCGGCCAACTGCTGGGCCAGATTGACTTCTCCAGCCTGTACATCAACCTGACCGGCACGGCCTATCCCTCGCTGGCCGCCGCCAAGGAAGCCGGCGCGGCCACCATCAACTACGGTGCTTTCATCAACGCGGTCATCAACTTCCTCATCGTCGCCTTCGTCGTCTTCCTGATCGTCAAGCAGTTCAACCGCCTGAAGAAAGAAGCGCCTCCCGCTCCGCCCAACACCAAGGATTGCCCCTTCTGCGCTACCGCGATCCCGCTGGCGGCCACCCGCTGCCCGCACTGCACCTCGGAACTGAAGTAAGCCAGGGCGCGTCTGATCGATCTGACCGGGGCGCTTCTCGGTGGAATTTTCCACACGGGGAGCGCCCTTTTTCGCGCTTGCGCCGGGACGCTTGGCAGGGCAATCGCATCAAAAACAAAATGAACCGTCAAAACGCCAGGAACACCAGGAAAAAACGCAGAGACAAGCGAAAATCAGGAAAATCTGCACCACTGAAGCCGCGAATCGAAAGCCGATCAACTGGTCTGCCCGCTGTGTCCTTCGTGTCCTCTGTGGTGAGATGCCTTTTGCGATTTGATGCGATTGCCCTGGGACGCTTGGCTTTCCCCGTTGTTGGGACGATAATGAGCGTGACCGCCGGATGATCATCGTACCCAATCGCAGCCTCGTTGTAACTTTTCGCGCCCTCACCTCATCCAGATTAGTAAAGCACAACAGACTTTGCGTTTTTCAATCAAGGGAGGCACAGCATGAGCGGGTTCATCCAATTCATGGCCAGCACCAATGGCCGGATCGTCCGGATCGTGGCCGGGATCATCCTGATCGTCATCGGCATCGTCGCGTTGCAAGACGCCGCCCGGATCATCCTGGTGATCATCGGCCTGATCCCGCTGGCCGCGGGTATCTTTGACTTCTGCCTGTTCGCGCCGCTGGCCGGACTACCCATCCAGGGACCCGAAATCCGCAAGAAGGGCTAGCCCTTTCCAACCCTGCGTAACCAGAAGGACGCCGCGACTCCGGCGTCCTTCTGATTCCCGGCAGTGCGGGTCGTGATCCACGCTGGGATAGGGCGCCTTCGCTCAGGCAGGCGGCGCCGGACGTTCGACCGGCGCGGGGTTCTGAGTGGGGGTGGCTCCCCCCGGCTCCTCGTAGACATCCGCGAAGTACATCTCGACCAGGGCCGCGGCGTGCTCGATCAGATGGCGGCCGGCCGCTTCGCCCTCCGGCCCGCGCATGGCGCTCTCCAGGTCCGCCAGATTCTCGAAATACAGCTCGAGCACCCGGTAGTAGGGCGATTCACCGCCCGGCGCGCCCACCACCAGACCGGCCTGGCGGCGGATCACGTGCGGCAGGCGCTCCATCAGGGCCAGACTGGCCGTGTAGAATTCCTCGAAGTCGGCCACCGACTCCGGCTTGCGAAACAGGATGGTCAGCTTGATCATCGCGCGGCGATCCTCCAGACAAAAAGCAACGCGCGCCGGGGCGCGCGTCACCCATCCTCGAAAGTCAGGGGCTGACTCAACGGCGGCGGAGCAGCCCAACCAGCAGGCCGATCAGCAGCCCCACCCCGAAGGCCAGCCCGATCACCTGCCAGGGGTTGCTCTTCACAGCCACATTGATCTCTTCGCCGACCTTCTCCAGGTTCTTGGTATCCAGGTAGCGAGCCGTACGCTCCAGGTCCTCGGCCAGCTCGGCCGCTTTGTCCACCGTGGCCGCGTCCTGGGATTCCTGCGCCTCGTGGCGGATGCGCTGGGCGGCCGACATCAGTTCCTCGACCACGCGATCCTTGGCGGTCAGCGCCCGGTTGACCAGCTCGCGGCGCAGTCCCCGAAGCTGATCCTGCACGTCGGCAAGCTCCTCGCGGGCCTGCTCGGTCGCCTGCTCCACCCGCGATCGCACGTCCTGCGCGATCTGCTCGACGTTTTCCTCCACACCCTGGGTTCCGTCTTTTTTGCTCATAGACTCCCCTTTCCCGACGAGCTTTGTGCTTCCATTATAGCGTAAATTACGCCTGATCTGGTGAAGCGCAGGGTATAATCCCCGCCCATGAAGACCATCCACTCGCTCACCCACTTCGTTTCCCGCCGCCAGCGCGCCGCCGGCCTGACCGCGATCGTGTTCGTCCTGCTGGGAATCGGGCTGCTGGCCGACCTGGCCGCGCACGGTCTGGTCTGGCAGGCGCTGTGGAGCGTGACCGGCGAGGAGTCGATCCCCGGCCAGCTCCAGGGCGCGCTGGAATACCTCGGCACCTTCACCCGTCGCCTGCCGGAAACCCGTCCGGACATCGTCCCGGCCCTGGCGGAGGTCAACCCCTACGGCATCAATACCTTTTTGCAGCAGGAGGTCGAGCCGGCCAAGCGCGAGCGCCAGGTGCAGATGATCGCCGAGGCCGGGTTCCACTGGATTCGCCAGGAGTTCCCCTGGCAGGACATCGAGATTCACGCCCGCGGCGACTTCGAGGACCGGCGCAACGACCCGCCCCGCAGCGCCTGGGAGAAGTACGATCAGATCGTCGATCTGGCCGGGCAGTTCGGCCTGGAAATCCAGGCCCGCCTGAGCACCCCGCCCGCCTGGAGCCGCGCCGCCGGCGAGGCCAACGGGACCTTCGCCCCGCCCGACGACCTGCAGGATTTCGTCAACTACGCGGTGACGGTGGCCGAACGCTACCGGGGCCGCATCCACACCTACCAGGTCTGGAACGAGCCGAACATCTACCCCGAATGGGGCAATCAGGCGGTCGATCCGGTGGGCTACACCGAACTGCTGTGCCGGACGTATGCCGCCCTGAAAGCGGTCGATCCGGAGATCGTGGTCGTCAGCGGGGCAATGGCCCCCACCGCCGCCATCGACGGCAGCAACATGACCGACGTGATCTTCCTCCAACGGATGTACGACGCGGGCGTGCAGGGCTGCTTCGACGTGCTGGCCGTCAACGGCTACGGGCTGCGCAGCGGCCCCACTGACCGACGCATGCGCCCGGTGTCGATTAACTACGGCCGCAACCAGTGGATCCGCGAGATCATGGTCAACAATGGCGACGCCGACAAGCCGATCTGGATCAGCGAGATGAACTGGAATCCGGTTCCCGGCGAGGACGAGCTGCCGGACGTGATCGGGCGGATGAACTACGGGCAGGTCACGCTGGAGCAGCAGGCCCGTTGGGTGCCGCTGGCCTACCAGCGCGCCCAGGACGAGTGGCCCTGGGTGGGCGTGATCTTTTTCTGGTACTTCAAGCAGGCTTCGGAAGCCGACATCAACCAGGCCTACTACTACTTCCGCATGGTCGAGCCGGACTTCACCCCCCTGCCCGTCTACGACGCCATGCGCGCCTATATCGCCGCGCACCCATTTGAAGGAGACAGCCCATGAGTCTGGTTGTCACCGTCCGGAGGCCATGATGCCCAGCATCGAATTAATCCTCATTGCCGCGTCCCTTTTGATCATCTTCAGCATCCTGGCCAGCAAGCTCGCCACCCGGATGGGCGTCCCGGCGTTGCTGCTCTTCCTCGGCGTGGGCATGCTGGCCGGCGCGGACGGGCCGGGCGGCATCTTTTTCGATAATCCCTGGTTGACTCAATCCATTGGCGTGATCGCCCTGGCCCTGATCCTGTTCGCCGGCGGCCTGGATACCCACTGGCCGGATATCCGGCCGGTGCTGGGCAAAGGCGTGGCCCTGGCGACCGCCGGGGTGTTGATCACCGCCCTGTCGGTCGGGCTGCTCGGCCACCTGGTGCTGGGCTGGCCCCTGCGCGAAGCGATCCTGCTCGGCGCGATCATCTCCTCCACCGACGCCGCGGCCGTGTTCGCGGTGCTGCGTGGCCGGGGCCTGCGCCTGAAGAAGCCCGTCCAATCCCTGCTGGAACTGGAATCGGGCAGCAACGACCCGATGGCCGTCTTCCTGACCATCGGCATGATCGCGCTGATCACCCAGCCGGGGCGCAGCGAGATCGACCTGATCCCGATGTTCATCCAGCAGATGGCCGTCGGGACATTGGCCGGTTATGGCGCGGGGCGGCTCGGCGTGCGCCTCCTGAACAGCCTGCACCTGGAATACGACGGGCTGTACTCGGTGCTGACCCTGACCCTGGCCCTGTTGAGCTACGCCGGCACGACCGTCCTGGGTGGCAATGGCTTCCTGGCCGTCTACCTGGCCGGGATCGTGATGGGCAACCGGCCCTTCATCCATCAGCGCAGCCTGATCCGGTTCCACGACGGGTTGTCGTGGCTGATGCAGATCACCATGTTCCTGACTCTGGGCCTCCAGGTCTTCCCCTCGGAGCTGCCCGCCATCATCCCGACCGGGCTGCTCGTGGCGGGCTTCCTGATCTTCATCGCCCGGCCGCTGGCCGTCTTTCTGGTGCTGCTACCGGTTCGCCAGCCCTGGCGGGAGAAGGTCTTCATCGCCTGGGTGGGCCTGCGCGGGGCGGCCCCGATTATCCTGGCGACCTTCCCACTGCTGGCGGGCCTGCCCGAAGCCGAGACGATCTTCAACCTGGTGTTCTTCATCGTGCTGACGTCCGTGCTGCTGCAAGGCACGCTCATCGCGCCCGCCGCCCGTTACCTGGGGGTCGAGGATAAGACGCCCGTCCCACCGCCTTTCCCGCTGGAAATCGCCTCCGGGGAACCGGCGATGGTCAACTACCTGGAGGAGTTCACCCTCCCACCCGCTTCGCCGCTGGTCGGCAAGCAAATTCTGGAGCTGGGGCTGCCCAGCGGAGCGCTGGTCGTGCTGCTGCGCCGCAAGAAAGGGCTGACGATTCCCTCCGGCGGCATGACGCTGGAAGAAGGCGACTCCCTGCTGGTCCTGGCCCAGGGCGAGGCCCAGGAGGCCGCCCGCCGCATCCTGCAGCGGACCGCCTCCTGAGCCTTCGCGCCGCGCTCAGTCCCCCGCCGGGAGCGGTTCCCCGGCTGGCTCGAACACCGCCGTCCGCAGGGGCGAGGCGGCGATCCACACGGCCGTGCCCAGGATGCCCAGCACCGCGATCAGCAGGGTCAGCCGAGCGCCGATCACACCCGCCAGCGTCCCACCCAGCAGCGCCCCCACGGGCCCAATCACCTGCGGCAGAAACTCAAAGCTGGCGTTGGCCCGGCCGAGCAGATGATCTGGCACGCGCGTCTGGCGCAGGCTCATTTCGCTAACCTGGTAGGCGACCATCAGCCCATCGTTGGTGAGCTGCCCGGCGATCAGCACCGCCGCCGCCAGAAGAGGAGACCCACCCGCCAACGGAATGGTCAGGTTGGTCAGCCCGGCTGCCAGTAGAGTCCAGGTCAGCGCGCGGCCCGGCCCCAGCCGCCGGGTCAGCCAGGGGGCCAGCACCGCCCCGGCCAGGGCGCTGATCCCACCCGCGCTGATCACCACCCCCAGCAGCGCCGGAGACAGCCCCAGTTCGCGGATGGCATACAGCGCGTACAGCGCGCCGATGGCGTTCCCGAAGAACGCGTGCCCGGCCTGTCCGGCGGCGAGCGCGCGCAGCACCGGGTCGGCGGCGATCAGCCGCCACCCGTCGCCGATCTCCCGCCGCAGCGCGCCCAGGCCGGAGGCCTCCGGCGCGGATTCCGGCCGGAATTCCGGCCGGGCCTCCGGGGTTTTGATCAACCCCAGGCTGATCGCCGAGATCAGGAAGGACAGCGCGTCGAGCGCGATCGCCAGCGGCGCGGTGATCCACTGCACCAGCAGCCCGGTGACGGCCGGGCCGCCGATCTCGGCCAGCGACTCGCTGACCGTCAGCTTGCTGTTGCCCTCCAGCACGTGCGCCCGCCCGACCAGGCCCGGCAGGTAGGCGCGGTAAGCCACCGTGAACACCAGTGACAGCACGCCCAACACGGCGACCACCCCATACAGCAGCCCCAGGCTCAGGCGGCCGGTCAGGGCGGCGAACGGGATAGTCAGCAGAAGGCCGAATCGGGCCAGGTCGGCGGCGATCAGCACCGGGCGGCGCGGCAGCCGGTCGACCCAGGCCCCGGCGGGGAGGCCCAGGATCAGGACGGGCACGGCCGCGAACACGGCAAACAGCCCCATGTCGAGGGGCGTGGCGGACAGGGTCAGCACGGCGAGCAGGGGCAGCCCGTCGCGCGTGATGTGCGAGCCAAAGGAGGAAATGGTCTGGCCCGCCCACAGCTTGAGGAAATCCGGGTGGCGCCAGAGTCCGGTCAAACGCGATTGCATGGGGTGTACTCCGTCTCAAAACATCATTTCAGCAGCACGAGGTCGATGCTCACCGCCCGCAGGAACGGCAAAGCCGGGCCGTGCCGGGGATTCCGGCCGCCCGCTTCGACCGCCCCCGCCACGGGGCCGCCGATCAAACGCCTCTGCTACCGAAGGATGTTGTTCAACGCAGTTCACCTCGTCAGGCGGTCGGTCCGCCTGCCTGCACTCGCCTTACTGGACGAAGACTGTCGGCATTTTAACAGACCCGCCGGAGATTGCCTAGAGGGGAAGCAGCCATCAGTTCTCCGCAGGGAAGTACACCCCTTGACCAATTCCCGCCTTCGGCAACGAGTCACTCGCCGCGCCGCTCCCGCACGTAGTAGAGCATGTCCTGCTCGACGGTTGGCCCGCCCAACCGGCCGATCAGGCCCAAAATCTGGGCGCGGTGATCGGTGCCGTGGTTGAACAGGTGGGCCAGCAGTTCGTGGCAGACGTCGTGCTGGGGGACGCCTTTCGTAGTTGTATACATAACCTCGCCCAGCAGGGCCGCGTCATCCAGCCCGCCGACGAAGGCCCGCACCTCGGCCTCGACCGCGTCCCAGCGCGCCCGGATCGCGGCCCGGTCGGGCAGGTCGGCCGTGGTCAGGAAGCGGCCGGGATCAACGCCCCGCAGGCGGCAGACCCACAGCCATTCCACCTCAACGACATGCACCAGTTGGGCGTGCACCGAGGTCTGGTCGGGGCCGAGCGTCCGCGTGAATTGGGCCTCGTCGAGCTGCGCAACGCACGCCCACACGCGGCGGTGCGCCCAGTAATTGTAATCGCACAAAGTCCTGAAGCAGGTGTCCAGCATCGTTCCCCTCCTTAAACAGCGATCAGCCGTCAGCCAAAGCAGCCCAGACCGCTTCCTCCTGTCTCTTGCCTCTGGCCTCTGGCCTCCGGCGTCATTGTACAACCGTCCAACCTCTGGTAAAACAGGCCGCTCACGAGGGGGAAGCCGGGTTGTGATGTCGATGACGCGTAACCGCACTGTCTACCTGATTCTGGCGCTGGTGGTGATCCTGCTGGCGGCGGGCCTGCGCCTGCACCGGCTGGGGACGCAATCCCTGTGGAACGACGAAGGGGCCAGCGCGGCCATGACCCTCCGCGCCCCGGCGGCAATCGTGGCCAACAGCGCCGCCGACATCCACCCGCCGGGTTACTACCTGCTCCTGGCCGGGTGGTCGGCCCTGACCGGCCGTTCGGAATTCGCGCTGCGGGCGCTCTCCGCGCTGGCCGGGGTGCTCAGTGTGGCCCTGGTGATCGCCCTGGGCCGCCGCCTGCTCGACCGGCCCGCCGGGCTGATTGCAGGCGCGATTCTGGCCGCCCACACCTTCGCGATCTATTACGCCCAGGAGGCGCGGATGTATGCCCTGCTGGGCCTGCTCGCCACGGCCGGGATGTGGGCCCTGGCGGTGATTCTGACGCCGGCCCAGCGTAGGGACGTTCGTAGGGACGTTCAATTGAACGTCCCTACCGCACGCCGGTTCTGGCCGTTTTTCGCCCTGGCCCTGATCAACGCCGCCGGCCTGTACACCCAGTACGCCTACCCGCTCAGCATGATCGCCCAGGGGATCGTCTTTCTCGCCGTCTGGATTCCCCACCGCGACCGGGGCCTGCTGGCCCGCTACGTCGCCGCCAACGGGCTGGCGCTGCTGCTGTTCGCGCCGTGGATGGGGACGGCCCTCCGCCAGGTGACCGGCTGGCCCAACACCGGAACGGGCACCGATCCGGGCGCGCTGCTGAACGTGGTCGGGTTGGGACTCACCGCGCGGGCGGGAATCGCCTGGCCGGTGCTGTTTGGCGGGCTGATCCTGCTGGCCGGGGGCCTGTGGGCGGCCCGGACGCGCGCCGTCCGGCTGCTGCCGGCGGTCTGGCTGGCTGTCACGGCGGGCGGCTTCCTGCTGCTGGGACTGGCCCCGGACGACCTCAAACAGCTCACCCCCGCCGCCAGCGCGGCCGCCCTGATTCTGGGCATGGGCGCGGCGGCCTTGTGGCGGGAAGGCTGCCTGACCTACCGCCTGCTGGCCGTCGCGGGGAGTCTGCTGATCGGATTGGCCCTGATCGGCGGGCTGCCGCCGCTGTACGCGGACCCGGCTTTCGCGCGCAGCGATTACCGGGCGATGGCCGCCCGCGTCCTGGCCGAAACGCGCCCCGGCGATGCCGTGATCCTGAACGGCCCCGGCCAGGGCGAGGTCTGGTCGTATTACACCGGGGAAGCCGGGCCGCCGGTCTACCCGCTGCCGCGCGCCCTGGGCGGGGATGACTCCGCCACGCAGGCCGAGATGGCCGCGATCCTGGGCGACCACCGCCGGATTTTCGTCCTGTTCTGGGGCGAGGCGGAGCGCGACCCCAACCGCGTGGTCGAGACGACCCTGGACGGCGGCGCATTCGAGGTAGACAGCGCGTGGTACGGGGACGTGCGTTTCGTGGTTTACGCCGCGCCGGGGAAACCGGCCACGGCGCCCGATCGAACGCTCGGCCTGCGCTTCGGGGAGCATATCACCCTGGTCGGGTACGCCCTCGACCGGACGGCGTACGTCCCCGGCGACGCGCTGACCCTGACCCTGTTCTGGGCAACGGACTCGCCTTTGGACGTCCGCTACAAGGTCTTCGTCCACCTGTACGCCGACCCGGCCGCTCCGCCTCCAGCCCAGCACGACAGCGAACCGGGCGGCGGCCTGTACCCGACGATCGACTGGACGCCGGGCCAGACGGTCATCGACCGGCACGGACTGCCGATTCCCGCCGACCTGCCGCCAGGGACGTACACCCTGGCGGTGGGCCTGTACGACGACGCCGACCCAACCGCGCGCCTGTCCGGCCCACAGGGGGACCGGGCCGAGATCGCGCGGGTCGTCGTCGCGCCGGCCGGAGCCGAGCCTCCGGCCTCGTAGGTGGCGGCGGCTTTCCAGGCATCGGCTTTGCGACCGGATTGATCTCGTCAGTTGCGCGGGGCGCGGGGATGCATTATGCTGCCTGCGAGTTGATCTGCGCATTTCAGTCAGGATGTGCGTTGGACAAGAACGGTTTCGACGGTCTGGCCCTGCTGCATGATCTGGCGCCCTTTTTGCCGGTGGATCGCCTGCATGCCCTGCTGGTCGGCCAGCCCATCCCCACGGAGATCGAAGGCTCGGCCCTCTTCGCCGACATCAGCGGCTTCACGGCCCTGGCGGAGCGCCTGTCGCGCGAGCTGGGCCAGGAGCGCGGCGCGGAGGAGCTGAACACCCAGGTCAACTACACCTTCGTCGGCCTGATCGACGCCACCGACCGCTACCGGGGCAGCGTGCTGCGCTTCAGCGGCGATGCGCTGACGGTGTGGTTCGCCGGGCCGAATCATGCCGCCCGCGCGGTGACGGCCGCGCTGGCGATGCAGGCCGTCATGAGCGCGGTCGCGGCCGTGCTGCCCGATCTGCGCCTCAAGGTGGGCATCGGCAGCGGCCTGGGTCGCCGCTTTCTGCCCGGCGATCCGTCGATGGGCGTCTTCGACGTCCTGATCGGCCCGGCCATCACCCGCATGGCCGAGGCCGAAGGCCTGGCCGAGCCGGGCCGGATCGTGATCTGTCCGGAGACGGCGCGCGCGGTGGCGGGCCAGTTCACCCTGCGACCTCTGCTCGACGGCCACCAGATCATCCTGCCCACCATCTTCGCCAGCGCGCCCTCGGAAAGCGGGCGCTGGCCGTCGATCCGCTGGCTGAACCACATCGACCGGGCCTGGGAGCTGGTCGACGCCTGCCGCCCCTACCTGCCCGTCCCGATTTACGAGCGTCTGGAAGGCGGCAGCGGCGGCTACATCGCCGACCAGCGCCTGGCCAGCCCGCTATTCGTGCGCTTCACCGGGCTGGACGACGCCGCGCCGGATGCCGCCCAAAAACTCGACGAGATGGTCCGCCATGCCCAGGACATCGTCGCCCGGCATGGCGGATTCCTGAACGAGGTGGGGGTGGACGACAAGGGCAGCCTGCTGGTGGCCCTGTTCGGCGCGCCCATCGCCCAGGAGAACCCGGCCCTGCGGGCCGCCCAGGCCGCGCTCGCGCTGCGGGGCAGCCTGCCCCACGTGCAGTCCGTCTCCTGCGGCCTGACCTGCGACCGGCTCTTCGCGGCGACGGTCGGCAGCCCGATGCGCCGCGCCTACGCCATCATCGGCGACAGCGTCAACCTGGCCGCCCGGCTGATGAGCCAGGCCAGGCCGGACGAAATCCTGGCCGACGCGCGCGCCTGCGAGATGGCCCACGAGGTGGCCTGGACTCCGCTTGATCCGATCCGGGTGAAGGGCAAAATCGCCCCGGTGCGGGTCTACAGCCTGCTTGACAAGGCAATCCAGCCCGACCTGCCCACCTCTACCCCCGCCGGATTCGTCTCCCGCGCGCGGGAGATGGAAGCCCTGCAATGGGTACTGGATGCCACCCGCATCCGCCAGACGCGCACCCTGATCATGCAGGGCCAGCCCGGCCTGGGCAAAAGCCACCTGCTGGGCGAGTTCATCGGCATGCTTCAGGCCAACGGTATCACCGCCCTGATCGGCAGCGGGCGCAGCATCGAGCAGCAGGTGCCGTATCACACCTGGCGCGACATCTTCTCCGCCTTTTTCGACCTGGGGCGGATCGCGGGCCAGGCCGCCCAGCGCGAGGCCGTCCTGGCCCGCGTCGCCAGCGTCGCCCCGGAGATGGTGGATAACTTCCCCCTGCTCAACGACGTGCTGCCGCTGGGCATCCCCGAAACCAACCTGACCCGCGCCCTGGAACCGGCCCAGCGCCACGGCGTCCTGGTCCGGCTGCTGATCACCCTGCTGCAAGCCTGGCTGGCCGAGGACGGTCTGGCAATCATCCTGGACAACGCCCAATGGCTGGACGCGCTCTCCTGGGACCTGGCCGATCGCATCGCGCATGAGATCACCCACCGCCCGCTGGCCCTCCTGATCGCCCTGCGCCCCTTCGACACGGAGCCGCCGCAGGAGTTCAAGGCCATCCAGGAACAGGACAACACGCGCCGGCTGGAGCTGCAGAAGCTCGACGCGGAAAACTGCGCCCTGCTGGCCGCCGAGCAGTTGGGCGTCGGCAGTCTGCCGGATCCCATCGCCCAGATCATCATGCAGAAAACCGGCGGCAATCCGCTCTTCATCAAGGAGATCATCACCGTTCTGGTCGAATCGGGGATCATCCGGGTAGCCGGGGGCGAAGTGGAGATCACCGGCGATCCGGCCAATCTCCAACTTCCCGACAATATCGAAGGCGTCGTCCGCAACCGGATCGATCACCTGCCGCCCGACCAGCAGACCCTGCTCAAGGTGGCCGCCGTGCTCGGTCTTCAGTTCGAGTGCCGCGCCCTGCGCGAAATCCAGCCCCTGAGCCTGGATGACAAAACCCTGCGCGCCAACCTGGAAGCGCTGGAAGCCCTCGATCTGGTGCGGCTGGGCGGGACGAGCGAGGACGAGGCCGTGTATGGCTTTCGTTACGCGATCACGCGCGACGTCGCCTACCATACCCTCTCGTTCTCCCAGCGCCGCAAGATTCACCAGGCCATCGCCCAGTGGTACGAGCAGGAGCACGCCGGGAACCTGAGCGCGTACTATCCCCTGCTGGCCCACCACTGGCGCGAGGCCGAATCGCCGGATAAGGAGCTGCACTACGTGCTCCTGGCGGGCTACCAGGCGGCGGCCCAGTACGCCAACGAGGACGCCATCCGCCACCTGCGCCGGGCGCTGGAGCTGCCCCAGCTCACCGACCAGGCCGTGATCTACGACCTCCTGCTCCGGCTCCAGAACCTCTACCACCTGCGGGGTGAGCGCGAACCCCAGCTCGACGCGCTCCACCGGCTGTCCGACCTGGCCGAGGCCACAGGCAACGACGCCTGGATCGCCACCACCGGAATCGCCTGGGCGCGCTACCAGGCCAGCGTGGCCGCCTACCCGGAGTGCATCGAGGCGGCGGTAAGCGCCTTCGAAGCCGCCGAGCGCCTGCACGACATCCGGCTGATGGCCCAGGCCAGCATCTACCGGGGCCTGGGGCTGATGCACCTGGGCGAACTGGAAGAAGCCAGCATCCATCTGCTCCAGCCCCTGGCCTCCGATGATCCGGAGATCGACGCCTGGCGGCTGGACGTGCTGGGCCTGACGCTCTCTCAGATGAAGCTCTTCCAGGAAGCCGAGGAAATCTACGTCCGCGCGCTGGCCAAGGCGCGTTCCAGCAACAACCGCCCGGCCCTGGCGCGCGTCCTGCACCATCAGGGCGACAATTACGCCGCGCGCGGCGAGTACGAGCAGGCCAAGGCGCTGTACAGCGAAGCGCTCACCATCCGGAAGGCCACCGGCGACCGGCAGGGTGCGGCGGAGACCCTGAGCTGTCTGGGGACGGTCGCCCTGGAAACCGGCAACTACGAAGAGGCCCTGTACTACCTGGAAGCCACCGGGGAAGACTTCCGTGCCACCGCCGACCGCGAAGGCCAGGCCGCGACCCTCAACGCCATGGGCCGCCTGTCCTTCGAGCGCGGCGAGTACGACGCGGCCCGCACCTACCTGCGGGAAGCGCTGGCGATCCGGCGCGCGATCGGCAACCGGCAAGGGATCAGCATCACCCTGATGAACCTGGGGCTGGTGGAAGCTTTCGTGGGGAACGTGCTCGAAGCCGAAAAACTCTTCGGGGAATCGCTGGCGACCGACCAGAGCCTGGGCCAGTCCACCCTGGCCGCCAGCCAGTTCGCCGGCTGGGGGCTGGCCGCCTTCAAGCAGGGCAACCGCGAAGTCGCGCTGGCCCACATCCACAGCGCGCTGGAAGTGATCGAGTACTACGGCCTCGCCCAGCTTCCCTACCCCTTCACGATCAGCCTGATCTGCGTCGATGTGCTGTCGGCCTACGGCCAGCACATCCGCGCGCGGTCCATCCTGGAGTCCGCCTACGACCTGCTCATCGAGCGCGCCGACCAGATTCTGGAACCGGAGCGCCGCGCCCGCTACCTGCTGACCATCCCCACCCACCGCCAGATCATGGCCCTCTACGAAGAAACCGGGCCGAGGCATTAAAAACAGTTCTCAGTGGTCAGTTCACAGTGGTCAGTAAAGGAAGAAGCGGAGGGGACGTCGCGTCGTAAGCGTGGCCGCGATGACATTGCTTTTGGCCAAAAGCCAACAGCCAATAGCCCAGAAGAACAAAAACCCCGGCCGGGCCGGGGTTCGGAGGGTTCAGGGCATCTGATTACATGGCGTGCATGGCGACCAACCGCCGCGAGAGCAGGCTGCCGTGCCAGCCTTCGGGCATCGTGAAGCGGTAGAAGGCGCGCTCCTGGGCCGTCATGTCGATCGGGAATTCCAGGTCGTTGTAGGCTTCCAGGATGCGGTAGCCCTCTTTGATGTAGCTGCGCACGGTGTGCGGGCTGATGCCCATCTCGTCCGCGGCCAGTTGGGCCGGCATGCCTTCCACCACGCACAGCCGGATCGCCTGGCGGATGCGCTCGGTCAGTTCCGGGTAGCGGCGCGGCTCCGGCAGCACCGTGGCCCGGAACAGCCGCCCGTTGAACAGCTCGGTCGCCCCGCTGTGGATGCTGCGCGTCACCACGAAATCGTGTTCCAGCGAATAGATGATCGCCCAGCCGATCTGGTAGCGCAGATCGCCCTTGAGGAAGTAACCGCGCGCGCCGGCCTTGGCCGCTGCTTCGATCAGGGCCGCGTCGACCCCCTGGGCCAGCGCGACGACGATCGCCTCTGGCGCCAGGTCGTGCAGGCGGCGGATGATGTCGCCCAGCGCGGCCGCGCCGCCCACGTGATCGGCGTCGATCAGGATCACGGCCGGCAGCTCGGCTTCGGAGCTGGTCTTGAGGAAGGCCATGAGCTGGTTCAGCCGGTCGGTGGCGTGGACCACGCGCGTCCGGCGGTCGAGCGCCAGATAGCTGGTGATGGCCTGCAGTGCGTAAAAGTCTGTGTCCAAAATGGCGACGGTCAGGTTAAACATGGTCGCCTCCCCCTTCTCCACATTCCCCTCGCAGAAAGCAATAAGCCACTCTGATTGTGCCATGCTCCCGAACGCGTTACCTGACCCCAGGCTGACACTCAACCGCCAGCCGCCGGTCAGGCAGACAGCCGGCCAAAACTGGCCTGGACTTCGGCCAGCACGTCAAGCATGGCCCGGTGGATCAGGCCGTTGCTGGCGACGATCCGCCCTCCGCCATACAGGCCCTCCAGCGTCCCGGCGTAGTTGGTCACCACGCCGCCCGCCTCGCGCACCAGGACGATCCCGGCGGTGATGTCCCAGGGCATCGGGCCGTTTTCCCAGTAGCCGTCCACCCGCCCGCAGGCCACGTAAGCCAGGTCGAGCGCCGCCGATCCGGCCCGCCGGACTCCCTGTGTCCGGCGCACGAAGGCGGCATAGGCCGCCGTGTTGTTGTCCACGGCGGTGTGGCTGTCGTACGGGAAGCCGGTCGTGAGCAGGCTCTCTACCAGCGTCGCCGCCGTACTGACGCGCAGCGGCCGCCCGTTGACGGTCGCCCCTTCCCCGGCGATGCCGGAGAACAGCTCGTCGAGGTTCGGGTCATAGGTCACGCCGACCACCGGCTCGCCGTTCGCGTCGGTCACACCCAGGTTGACCGAGTAGCACGGGAAGCCGTGGGCGAAGTTGGTCGTGCCATCCAGCGGGTCGATGTACCAGCGGTACGGCGCGCCGGCCAGCGGGCCGTAGCCGCCCCCCTCCTCGCCGTGGATGTAGTGATCGGGGAAGCGCTCCCGGATCGCGCCGACGAGGTACGCCTCGGAGGCCTTGTCGGCCGCCGTGACCAGGTTGATCGGGTTGGACTTCTTGGCCTCGGCCTGGGGCCGCGCGGCATGGTCCAGGAGCAGCGCGCCGGCCGCGCGGGCGAACTGCTCGGCTGCATCGCGAATGGTGTGGAGCATACAGGGTCTTCCTTTTGCGCTCGGACTGATCCAGAGGAGTTTACCCCGCCCGTTCCACACAACCCACTGCCAGCCGCGCCGGATACCAGTCCTGATCATGCCAGAAATCGCGTCCGGCGTGATCGACCGGCCGGGCAGTTCGCCCCCTGGACGAACGGCCAGTCTGGCCCGCCCGCCCCTGAAACGCGGCCCGCCGGTGTACCTGCGTAGTACACCGGCGGGAGCCAGCCAACAAAGGAGAGTCTTGATCAACCGTTGTAAGCAGAGTGTGCCACGGATCGGGCCGCGCGGCCTCCGCCGGAGGGCCAGTCCTGCCTTTCCACCGGCGGCCAGTCTTCCCCCCGGCCAAACGGCCAGGTCGCCGGATAGGGGCGTCTGCCCCCTGAAAACACAACAGCGGACGCCCGTCCCATGAGGCATCCGCTGCTGTTGTTTCCGACTGCCTCCGCTAAACAGCCAGAAACCCCTTCAATGACGCTTCCGACTCGCCATGCCTGCATGGATGGTAAAGTCGAGGTCATGCCCGTATCGTCCCATAAAACGGCCGGGGAGACATCTGCCCCCCGGCCAGTTCCAATCCTGGCCGATCGGCCAGGTATCCCATAGCGATGGGTTTACCGCGCCGCCTATGCCCCCCGCGTCAGGTGCGCCACGCACTCGATGTGGTACGTCTGCGGGAACATATCCACCGGCTGGACGCTGCGCAGGGTGTAGCCCTTTTGACCCAGGCGCTTGAGATCGCGGGCCAGGGTGGCCGGGTCGCAGCTCACGTAGACCAGCGTCGCGGGCGCCAGCCGGCCCAGGGCGTCAATCACCTCCGGTTCCAGTCCGGCGCGCGGCGGATCGAGCACGGCCGCGTCGTACGGCCCGGCCTGCTCCTCGATCAGGTCGGCCAGCACCGGCCCCACCCCACCCTCGAACAGGTCAATGTGCTCGAATTCGGCCAGGTTCTCGTCGGCGTCGGTCACGGCCGGGGGATAGCTCTCGATCACGGTCACGAGCGCGGCCCGCTCCGCGATGAAGGCCGAGAACAGCCCCACCCCGGCGTACAGGTCGAGCACGGATTCATGCCCCTGGAGGGCGAGCCGTTCCAGCACCAGGTCGACCAGGGTCGCCGCCACCGGCAGGTTGATCTGGAAGAAGCCGCCCGCCGTCACCCGGAAGGACCGCCCCTTGACCTCGTAGGTCGAGATGGCGTTGCCGATCAGGTTGACCGGCTCGTTGTCGCTCAGGAGCAGGTTGACGCTGAGCGGCATGTCCGTCTCCAGTTCCGGCGGCAGATCGTCGCGCGTGCTGAGGATGAACATCCCCTGTCCGTCGGAGCCGACCTGGACCTGGAGTTCCGTGATCTGCTCGTAATCCAGGCTCAGGGCTTCCAGCAGGCCCATCGCGCGCGGGTCGAGGATGTAGCACCACTCGACCGGCTCGATCCGGCTCGGATCGGTGCTGACGAAGCCCAACCGCCCCTCCGGGCTGACGTGGAACGTGGCCCGCGATCGGTAGCCCCACGGCTCCGGGCTGGGGATCGTCGGTTGGATCAGGCGGTCGGCGCGGTCGAAGCCGCCGATGCGTCGGAGCTGATCGAACACGACCTCGCGCTTGTAGGTGAGCTGGGCGGGATAGCTCATGTGCTGGAGGTGGCAGCCGCCGCAGCGGCCGGGGCCGAAGTGCGGGCACTGGGGCCGCACCCGGTCGGGGGAGGCTTCCAGCAGGGTGACGCCTTCCGCGTTGGCGTAGCTGCGCTTGTCCTCCGTGATGCGGGCCGTGATCCGCTCGCCGGGCAGGGCATACGGCACGAAGATCGGCCGCCCGTGGTGCTTGCCCATCACCTTGCCGCCATACACCGCCGCCGTCAGTTCCAATTCGATCAGATCGTCGTTCTTGGATGCCATAGAATCCTCGTCCTCCCGGCGGGGAGTATAACGCATCTTCCCCCGCCACCCTCGCCCCGCGCTATAATCGCCCCATGCCTTTCAATTCAACATTCAGCATTCAAAATTCAACATTGCTTTCCGAGCATTTTCCCCCGCGCCCGCGCCTGTACCGCCTGCGCCGGGCCATGATCGGGGCCGGGCTGGCGCTGATCGGGCTGGCACTCCTGGGCCAGGCCCTCCTGCTGCTGGGCGGCGCGCCGCTGCCCCTCCTGCCGCTGATCATGCTCTTCACGGCCATCCTGAGCCTGCCGCTGTGGATCGGGACATGCCTCAACCCGCCGGTCAGCACCACCGCCGAGGGCCTGGTTGTACGTCCGATGTTCGGACGCCCGGTGGATGTGCCCTGGACGGCGATCGCGGCGCTGCGCCCGCACCTGCTCCTGCCCGCCGATGAGGGCCTGGAAAAGATGCTGTACGGCCGGCGCGCCGCCGGGCCACGCGAGGGTGTGTGGGTCATCGTGCGCGGCGTGCTGCCGCCGCGCTTCCGGCTGGTGGCCTGGATCGCCGGGCTGGGCAACGTGGCCCTGTTCGGCCTCAGCGCCGGGACGCACACCGGTTACGAGGCGCTGATCCAGACCCTCGAACGTGAAACCGGCCTGGCGATCGTCCCGGCTTCCCGCTGATCCCCATCGCTGCCCCCGGCACGAGCTTGATGTTACAATTCCCCCAATACCCGACTCGCCGCCAGGACTCCACCGTGACCGATTCGCCCATTCAAAATTCAAAATTCAACATTCAACATTCGTCTTCGGTTTCGCTGATCATGACCGTCTTCAACGAGGGCGAGTCGATGCGCGCCGTGCTGGAGTCGCTGGCCCGGCTCGACCCCGCCCCGGACGAGATTGTGATCGTCGACGGCGGCTCGACCGACGACACGCCCGCCATCCTGCGCGAAGCCACCGCCAGCCTGCCGCTGATCGTGCTGGAACAGCCGGGGGCGAACATCTCGCAGGGGCGCAATACGGCCATCCAGGCGGCGCGGGGCGAAATCATCGCCGCCACCGACGCCGGGACGCGCCTGGCTCCAGACTGGCTGGGCCACCTGGTCGCCCCCCTCAAAACCGACCCGGCCCGGATGGTCAGCGCGGGTTTCTTCCACGCCGACCCGCACACGCCCTTCGAGGTGGCGATGGGCGCGGCCGTCCTGCCGCTGGAGGATGAGATCGACCCGGCCCGCTTCCTGCCCAGCAGCCGCAGCGTGGCCTTTCGCAAGGCCGCCTGGGAGGCCGTGGGCGGCTACCCGGAGTGGATCGACTACTGCGAGGACCTGATCTTCGACCTGCGGCTGCAAGCGCGTTTCGCGCCGTTCGGCTGGGCGCCAGAGGCGTGCGTGGCCTTCCGGCCGCGCCCGAGCCTCGGCGCGTTCTGGCGGCAGTACTACCGCTACGCGCGCGGCGACGGCAAGGCCGACCTGTGGCGCAAGCGACATGCCATCCGCTACGCCACCTACCTGGTCGCCCTGCCCAGCATCCTGCTGCTGGGGGCGCTGATCCACCCGCTGCTGTGGGGCCTGCTGCTGGTCGGCGGCGCGGTCTACCTGCGCGGCGCGGTCCGCCGCCTGCCGGCCGTGTGGGGCTGGTATCGCGGCCCGGAGCCGATTACTCAGCTTGACCGGATCAAGGCCGCGCTGTGGATTCCGGTCATCCGCGTGGTGGGCGACCTGGCCAAGATGGCCGGGTATCCGGCCGGCTGGCGCTGGCGGCTGCGCCACCATCCACCCGACTGGCACCAATGAAAAGGGCGGCTATTGGCTTTGGGCTGTTAGCTCCTGGCCAGAAGCAAACAGCCAAAAGCCAATAGCCAGGGTAGAATAGAAATCATCCGGGTCAGACGCCCACCCCCAGCCTGTGCCATCCAGTCAACAGACGGCGGTGCCCTATGGACACATCCAACCCACTGATCTTTTTGCTCGTGGAAGCCGCGCGCATCGGCCTGATCGTGTTGATCGTCGACTGGCTGGCCCGGCGGCGCGAGCGCGCCCACCGATTCAAGGACCGGCTGATCGCCAAGATGGGATCGCGCGTCAAGGACGTGGCCCTGGAAGCCACCGATCAGCTCCGCGAACACGGCTGGCTGACCGACGGCGCCCTGTGCGAGCAGAACTTCGCCGGAGCCAACCTCAAAGGCGCGATGCTGGACGGGGCCAACCTCCAGCGGTGCAGCCTGGTCGAAGCCAACCTGGACTGCGCCGTCCTGGCCTGGGCCGACCTGCGCAACGCCAGCCTGTCCGACGCCAACCTGGACGGGGCCAGCCTGCTCCAGGCCAACCTCCAGGAGGCGTACCTGCACTCGGCCAACCTGCGCAACGCCGTGCTGCGCGGGGCCAATCTCAACAAAGCCCGCCTGCGTTACGCCAACATGCAGGGCGTCCAGCTTGCCCAGGCCAACCTCCAGGGCGCGCGGATGCGGGTCGCTTACCTGAACGGGGCCGACCTGACCGGAGCCAACCTGACCGGAGCCAGCATCTTCCGCGCCAGTCTGAACGGGGCCGACCTGCGCCAGGCCAACCTGGGCGGGGTGGACATGCGCGGCGCGGAACTGGAAGGCGCCAAACTGACCGGGGCCGTATTCGACGGGACGACCATCCTGCCCGACGGCAAGCCCTGGACGGCGGAGACCGACCTGACCCGCTTCACCGACCGCGCCCATCCGGAATTCTGGCGCTACGAGGCCCCTTCCGACTGGGCCAGCGTGGTGCTGGAACGGCGGCGCGAGGAGCTTTACGAGCGCTACCAGCACGCCGACACCGACTGAACGCACGCCATGCCCAATCCGCAGCCTGCCCTCATCCTGGCTTCCGGCTCGCCCCGCCGCAGGCAACTCCTGGCGGCGCTGGGCCTGCCGTTCACGACCGTCACCAGCGGCGTGCCGGAAGATGTCGCGCCCGGCATCGACCCGGTCGAAGCCGCCCTCCAGCTCGCCCAACGCAAGGCCGAGGCCGTCGCCGCGACCCTCGATCATGGCTTGGTCATCGGCTCCGATACCGACGTGGTGCTGGATGAGCAGATTCTCGGCAAGCCGGCCGACGCGGCCGACGCGGCCCGGATGCTGCGCCTGCTGCGCGGCCGGACGCACCGCGTGATCAGCGGCGTGGCCGTGATCGACGCCGCCAGCGGCCAGCTTGCCCTCGGCGCGGTAACGACCTTCGTGACGATGATTGACGCCAGCGACGCCCAGATCACGGCCTACGCCGCCTCCGGCGAACCGCTGGATAAGGCGGGGGCATACGCGATCCAGGGCCTCGGCGGGGCGCTCGTAGCCGGGATCGAGGGCTGCTATAACAACGTGGTCGGCTTCCCCCTGTGCGAGGTGGCCGCGCTGCTCGGCCGGCTCGGCTGTCCCATCCCCAACGGCGCGTCCCCCCTTTGCGCCCTCCCCGACGGCTCCCCCTGCCCGCGGATATAAAACATTGGGCACGGATAACACGGATGAAGCACGGATAGACACGGATTTAAACCGAGAAGAAGCACATTATTCATCTCAGGCTTGAATCCGTGTAAATCCGTGTCCTTTCCGTGTTATCCGTGCCCTATTTGCTTTTATTTCCAGCCTGACGCGGCGGGCTAGAGGCCGGCCACGTAGTCGGCCATGGCTTTCAGGATGATCGTGGTGGACAGCGCGCCGGGATCGGGATGGCCCAGCGAGCGCTCGCCGAGCGTCTTGGCCTTGCCGATCGTCGCGATCATGGCGCGCGTGTCTTCCATGCCCTGGTAAGC
>JARKOQ010000251.1 GCA_029976005.1 Aggregatilineales bacterium
TTCGGGCACGGGGTTAGGGCTGAGTCTGGTCAAGGCAGTGGTGGAAATGCACGGCGGGCAGGTGTGGTTCGAAAGCGAGCCGGGCAAGGGCAGCACCTTCGGCTTCTGGCTGCCGCTGCCGGATAACGCCCCGGCGGCATAATTGGATGCAACAAAGCCGAGGAAAATCCCCGGCTTCGTTCGTTCGATCTGGAAAGAACCGGGCAGACGCCTCAACCGCGACCGGGGATGGTATCCTCGTACACGACAAAATTCCTCGACCTATCCCCGATTTGAGCGATTCGCCGCATCCCTGGCTCGCCGACCAGCCGATCGATTTCCGCCTGCTGTTCCAGCGTGGTGAAGGGCGTCTCACAAACGACCAGTAAACGGCGGCCTTCTGGCTCCGGCAGGTCGTCGTAATCCACCGATCGCAACCCCAGGATGGATCTCGTCTCGTCGGCAAAGGTCTGGGAGGGGTCCACCGTATACGGAAAGAGATAGTGATCGGCCTCAGGCACGTAGTATTCCAGGGTGATCAGACTGGCGATCTCCACGTAATAAACCTGATCGTCGGGCTGGATGTCCGCCTCGGCGACCAGATCGCGGATGTCCAGAACCGCGCTGGCCGGGTAGACCACGTACACGACCGCGACAGTCAGCGCGACGGCCGCCCCGACCTTGATCCAGACAGGCCGGTGCGCCAGCCACATCACCCAGCAGATCGGCAGCAGGTAAACACCGGGGATGAATCCCCTGGACAGATAGACCGGACGGAACACGATCGAGACGATCGCCGCCAGCAGGATGGGAACGACCAGGATAGACCACAAAGTCGCCCGGCGTCTGGCCCAGCGCGGCAGTTTCCGCTGAGAGAGCGCTTCATGGAGGCCCGTGACGTGGGCCGGGTGTATCGACCATAAACCGGCCCCGGTCAGGAACAGGAACACTGCCAGCAGTCCCAGTGTCACCAGCGGCGGGGCATTGTACCCCGTTCCCAGCATCAGCGCGGGTTCGAACAGCCGCCAGAACGTGATGGGCGTGATCCAGAAACCATGATCAACGTGGGCAAGCTGCCTCAGCAATCCCCCCACCAACCAGGGCAGGCACAAACAGACCACCGCCGCAGCGGCCACCCTCCCCCGAGGTTTGGTGATCCAGAAGGGAGTCATGGCCAGCAGATACAACCAGCCATAGTTGTGCGTGTAGATAGCCAGTCCGGCCGCGCCCACGAACAACAGCCAGCGATCGTTGAGCGCCGCCCAGAAGGCGATCAGGACCAGCGCAGCCAGCATCGAATACATGCGGGCCGTCTGTCCGAAGGCGAGCAACCCTGGCAGCAGAGCGGCCACATAGCCGGCTCTCAGAGCACGCCGGCGATCGAGATACCGGCAGCCGATCTGGTAAACAAAGACGACGGCCGTCCCCGCGCATAGCGCAGACCACAACCGGAGGACGAACTCTGAATCGCCCAGGAGGCTCCGCATCACCCGGATAACCACATAATAGGCAGGGGGATATACGCCACCGATGGTCGCGGGCACAATCTGATCCAGGGGCAGGTCCGTGATGGCCGCCGTGAACGCCTCGTCGTAAGACATGACGTGCGCCGAAAGGCCAAACAGAGTCGCCATGAGCGCAATCCCGGCAAGGATCAGTCCATGCGAGACGTGCACGCGGCCGATAAATCCCCGGACGACAAGATAAAGAACCGCCATGAACACAGCCAGCAGCACGGCAAGACGAAAAAAGACATCCATATCGGCCATGACTGCATTGTAGTCAGCCAACATTCAATCGACTCTCCCTGGGAAGCAATGATGGGCCATTCGCATTCAAGCGCGAACCAGCAGCACAATGACGGGCTCCGTGAGTCCGATTGACGATTTTCACCTCCCGGCTATTCAGTTTGGCACAATGGGCGAATTTGCGTTCAGCCTTTATGGCGTAGGCAACCGCTTCCTCCTCAGGGCGCGGCCGCCTGGGTGGCGTCGTAGGCCTCGCCGGTCGCCTGAAGCTCCGAGCCGAGGGTGATGGTCGGCTCCACATCGGGCGCGACCGTCCCCGGCACGGCCTCCGGCCGCGTGGCGAGCAGGCCCACCAGCAGCGCCAGCCCGATCAGCACCGCCAGCAGGACGATCACGATCTGCCGCCAGCGCATCCCACGCCCCTGCCCCGGTCCTTTGGGCAGGGTGATGTGCTCGCGCAGCCAGCGCCGCTGGAGGCCGCCGTTGATCAGCAGCCGCCCATCGGCCTGGAGCCGGAGCACGTTTTCATATTCCAGCCGCCGCCACGTCGCGTTGACCGTCCGGGGATCGAGTTCCCGGTCGGCGGCGATCAGCCAGGCCCCCACGTCCTCGTGGGGCACCGGCTGGGGCGGCTCCTCCGGGGCCAGGGCGCTCAACGCGGCCAGCACGAGCCGGTCGTGCGGGCTGCCATGCTGCCAGACCGCGCCCAGCGTATCGCCCGCCATGACCAGCGCCGCCGGCGTGACGGCCTCCACGTCCTCCAGCGTCACCGGCGTGTCCAGCCGCTTCTGCTCGCTCATCCGCTCGTAGATGAGCCAGCCCAGCAGTTGCACCAGGTACGGGTGGCCGTTGGACAGGTCGTGGATGCGATCCAGCGTGAACGGCTCGAAGACCAGCCCGCCTTCCTCCGGCGGCAGACACAGCAGGCTCTCCATCTCCTCTCGCGGGAAGGGGCCGAGCCGGTACATCAGCGCCGGGTCGAAGGGCGCTCCCACCGTCAGCAGGTCGGACTCGTGGCGCGAGTCGAAGGCCATGATCATGTCCAGGTGCGAATGCGCGGCCAGCATCTCGCCCAGAAAAGCGAAACTGTCGCGCGGCAGGCTGTGCTGCTGGACGGCGGTCAGCAGCCGGTCGGCGTTGTCCACCAGCAGGAGCAGATGCCGGTCGCGGCGCATCGAGCGCAGCCCTTCGGCCATGTACTCGCCCAGCAGGGCGTCGCGCAGGTCGGCCGGCTGGCCCGGCAGCTCCGGCAGGCGCGCCGACTGGATGTCCAGATCGGCCAGCACATCCGGGACCGCGCCGGCCAGGGTGTGCAGCCAGGCGCTTTCCCCCGCGACGCTGCTGACCCGCAGTGAGAGCCGGATCGGGCAGTAGCGCGAATCCAGGTGGCGGGGCAGGTGACGCAGCAGGGACGACTTGCCGATCTTGGGCGGCCCCAGGATCGACAGGGCGCGCGTCTGCGGCCCGCCGACCAGGTGAGACTGGATGAACGCGAAAGCCTCCGCGCGCCCGGCGAAACGCCCGGTTTCGGTGGTGGGTGACTCGTACTGGTACGGATTGGACATGGCTGCTCCTCATCGCGTGCATTGCCAGTGTAGGCAGGCCGACGGCCGCCGTCAAGTGGGCCAGGGCGGGGAGTAGACTGCAAATCGGGTGCGCGTTGATGTTCCTATCAGGCACGGATCAACACGGATTCCAGCGCATCAAGACCGGATTCCTGATCCTGTGAAAATCCGTGTTCCATCCGTGATCCGTGCCCTATTTCCCCGCCATCCTGTTCCCACTAACGCGGTGGGCAGGCAAATTCGCCATAGCCGGTCGCGCGCCCGGCCGCTATAATGGCCCACGGTCTGGCCTGAGCAGCGGCCCGGCCCATTCGACCGAACCACCCGATCCATTAGACGATTCGAGCACGCGCATGACCTTTTCCGGTGCACCCTCTCGCCCCGTCTCCTCTTCCGGCGCGGAGTCTCGCGTCCGCCTGCTGGCCCTGGTCGGCATGCCCGGCGCGGGCAAGTCGCTGCTGGCGACTCACCTGCGCGCGCGGGGCTTCCCGACGGTGCGTTTCGGCCAGATCACGATCGACGAGGTGGTGCGCCGGGGCTGGGAAGTCAACCCGGAAAACGAGCGCATCGTCCGCAATCAAATCCGCGAGATGGAGGGCATGGATGCCTACGCCCGCCGCTCGCTGCCCTACCTGCGCGCGTCCCTGCGAACCCACGCCAGCGTGATCATCGACGGGCTGTACAGCTTCAGCGAGTACAAAACCCTCAAGGCCGAATTCGGCGCGGCGCTGGTCGTGGTGGCCGTCACCTGCGACCGCGCGCTGCGCTACGCCCGGTTGAGCCGCCGTCCGGAGCGCCCCCTCACCCCACAGGAAGCCGAGCAGCGCGACATCTCCGAGATCGAAGCCCTGGAAAAAGGCGGCCCGATCGCCATCGCGGACTACACCCTGCTCAACAACGGCGCGCCCGGCGAGACGGTCGCCGCCCTGGATACCCTGCTTGCCGCCCTCGACCTCAAACCCTGAAGACACTGTTGAATTTTGAATTCTTAATTTTGAATTAAAGACAAAAAGCCGGAGAACTGCCTTTAATTCAAAATTCAACATTAAGAATTCAAAATTCGCGCCGCGCTAGCGCGGCACGGCGCAGACCGTGAACTCTGCCACCTCGTGCCAGCGCCCGCCGAAACTGTCCCGCGTCTCCAGCATGACGTAGCGCGCCTCGACTGGCTGATCCAGGTCGAAGGCCAGGGTGTAAGCGGTGCGTTCGGTCAGCAGCGTGGAGAAGACCTCCTGGAACGACTCCAGGCGCAGGTCGGTGTTGGAGACGAGCACGGCGAAACGGCTGGTATTGTTGGCGCTGCTGTCGCCGCCTGTCGCGGACGGGTTGATCCGGAAACCCTGGATCGTCTGCGCCCCGCCCGCCAGGTCGATCACCACATATTCGCGCCGCGCGGCGACCGTCCCCGGCGCGGACGCCCAGCCGGTCTCGTTGTGCCCGTCGATCAGGTAGTCGGCCAACCAGCGCCCGGTGAACTCGCTCGAAAAGCGGGCGATCGTCCCGCCCATCGCCGCCGAGGACACGTCCCGGCAGGCCGGCAGCGGCGGCGCTTCCGGCGGCTCAAGCTGGATGCCCGTCCCGTCGATCGTCAGCACGAAGGCCCCCCCCAGCGCGAAGCTGCGCACCCGCACCAGCAGCGTCTCCGCCACGGCGAAGGTCAGGCGCAGCCCGGCGTCGGAGAAGCCCGGCAGCGCGATCGCCGGGGGATGATCGTCGTTGTCACCCAGCAGCCGCCCGTCGGCGGCATAGACCTCGATCACCGGGTCGAACTCCCGGCTGGTCAGGGTGAAGGTCACGTCGGCGTCTTCCAGGGCATAGACCCGGTATTCCAGGTAGGCTGCGTCCACCGGCAGCACACCCGCCACCACAAAGGGCGGCTCCGCGCCCTGCAAGTCCCCCATCCCATCATCCGACGCCGCGCACACGTTGAACTCAGTCGCCTGGAAGTAGCGCCCGCCATAGTTGCTCTGGAGGCTAAGCAGGACATAGCGCCCCTCCACCGCCTCGATTGGGAACACCTCCAGCCGGTTGTCCTGCGGCGCGGTAGCTTCCAGCACGGTCGTGAACTGATCCGGCGGGACGAGGACCTCGGCCACGCCGACGCTGAAGGCCTGGATGCTGTCGCTTTCGAAGCCGGGCGAGGCCGAAAAGCCATCGAAGACCACGCTGCCGATTGCCACCGGCTGGGCGCTGCTGACCTCGAAGATGATGTACGGGGCCGCGTCATCCCCACGCGACGACCAGCCGGTGTTCAGGCTGGAGTCGATCAGGTTGTCGGCACGGTATTCCGTGCTGAAGGACGAGGACGAGGCCACCACCCCGCCCAGCAGCGGCGCGCAGGCGACCGCACCCGGCAGGGTCGCCGGGGAACTCCCTCCCGTGCCGGGAGCCGGCGTGACCGCGCCCACCGCCGCCGGGAAGACCGCCCCGTCGATGCGCAGGCTGTAGCGGCCCACGCTGTCCGGGTCGTAGCTGCGCACCAGGGCCACGTACTCGCCGTCCTCCGGCACCCCGAACTGGATCGCGGCATCGGTCTGGTTGGGCAGATCGTAGGCCGGGTTGTGATCGTCGTTGCCGACGATGAACGCCCCGGAGGAATCGTAGATCGCCAGCACGACGTCGAAATCGGCGCTGGTCAGGGTGATGGTCAGGTTGCCGTCGGAGCGCGCCTGGAAGGCATACGCCACCCGCGGCTCGCGGCCGGGGAAGTGGATCAACTCACCCTCGATCGTCGGGCCGGGAGCCGTCTCCACGATGCTGAACGGGTTCTGGCTGAGCACGGTCGCGCCCTGCACGGTGAGCGTATAGGGACCGCTGCCCAGCCAGCCCAGGCTGGCCGCCCGCACCAACAGCAGGTCGCCGCCCGGCGGGGTGTAGACCAGGGCCGCGTCCGTCCGCGCGGGCAGGCCGAACAGCGGATCGTGATCGTCATTCTCGGCCACGATCTGGCCGATGGCGTCGTACAGAGTCAGGGTGGCGTCGAAGGTCTCGCTGCTCAGGCCGACCGAAACCGGGGTGTTGGCCGTCACCCGCAGCAGAATATCGCTGGCCGGTTGGAGGATGGTCAGTTCGCCCGTGAGGGTGGTCACGGTGGAATCCTGGCGCGGCGAATCGGCTTCGACCGGCCAGCCGGCCGCCGTCAGCACGGCCACCGCCAGCCATACCGCCCACCTGCTCCACCGCATCCAGCGCCGCACCCGGTCTCTACCTTCCCGATCAGAGTCTGCCGTTACTATACCCACCGGGCCGCAGGCGGTAAAGAGTGGAGCACCCCGGCAATCACTCCGGATCAAAGACATCTCACCGCAAAGAACGCGGAGGGCGCAGAGGCAGAACAATATCGAGAGAAATGCCTTTCTCTGTGTCGTCCGTGCCCTGGGGTACAACGTTTCTGATACAAAGCCCGCCGGGCTACACCGCCCCGCCCAGCACCGCCCCGGCCAGGAAAACCAGCGCCACCGCCGGGACGAGCGCCGTCCAGACCACCATCAGCAGCAGGCGCAGGCCGCTCCAACTCGAATGATGGCGCAGGCCCAGTCCGGCGGCAGCCGCGACCGGCAGACCGGCCAGCGCGATCAGCGCCCCAACCTGCCCCAGCAGGAGCAGGGCCAGCCCATCCCCGGCAACCACCAGCAGCAGGTACAGGCCCGCGATCCGTTCCGCCCCGACTCGCACCGCCAGGGTGCGTTTGCCGGCCTGGAGGTCGGCCGGGTAATCCGGCGTGGCGATGCCCAGCAGCATCCCCGCGATCAGCGGCAGGACGGGCAGCCCCAGCCGGACAAGATCAGCGCCGAGCGCTCCGGTCTGGAGGCTGTAAGCCCATTGGGGCACGACCAGCGCCGCGACGGTCGCGGCCGCGAATTCCCCCCACCCGCGCCAGCACAGCCGGAGCGGCGGCGCGGTATAGAACACGGCGGCCAGCATCGCCACGCCCAGGACGGCCCAGCTCACCGGGTCCATCCCCCATGTCATCAGAATCAGCCCCAGCCCGGCCGCCCCGCCCAGACAGACCGCCGCCGCGATCAGGGCAACGCGCGGCGGCAGCACTCCCCGCGCCAGCTCGCCGCTGCCGCCGGAAAGCAGGGTCCGCCGCCGGTTGAGCCGGTCGCTGGGCAGGTCGTAATAGTCGTTGACGTAGGCCGTGCTGAGCTGGACGAGGAGCTGCGCCGCCAGCCCGACCCAGGCGATCCGCGCATCAAGGGACGTGCCTTCCCGCCACGCGACCAGCAGGCCGAGCAGGTAGGGCAGCGTTGAAAAAACCAGGAAATGCGGCCGGCTGAGATGGAGGAAGGCGGCGACGCGATCCATAATCATCCGGGCAGATGGCTCCGGCTCAGGCCAGCCGCCGATAGCGGTAGACCGGCCGGATGTGCTTGTTGAAGTAAGCCCCACGCGACTTAGCCGCCGCCAGGTCGCGGTAGACTTCCGGCGGCACGTCGTTGTACTGGTAGAGCGCCCCCTTGGGGAAGCCCACCGACAGGACGCGCGCCTCCGGATCATAGTCCACCGAGCGCACAATATTGGAATGGGTGGCGAACCCGGTTGGATCGGGCAGCGGGGGCAGGGCTTGCTCGTCCACCGTCACGGCCACGCGGGTCAGGCCGCCCATCAACTGGGCCGTGGCGCGGGCGTAGCGCATGTCGCCGGGCGGCATGCTGAAGTCGACGAACTGGGTGCGGCCCAGCACCGCCGGGAGGGGCGTGCCCGCATCCAGCAGCACCGGCAGCACCTTCTTGCCCATCTGGACCGCCTTGCCGAACTCCCACTGGCACCAGGCCGATTCCACCGCGCGCGGGCTGAGCATGTAGACGAACGCCTTGCAGCCCTGGATTGCCTTGAGCAGTTCGGCCTGCCAGTCCTGGCCGGGCAGCAGCCAGGCGTCGAACCAGGGTTCGTGCCCACCAACCCGCAGCAGATCGACGATCGCGCGCACGGCTTCTTCGTCGTCGTGGGCGTATGAGATGAACAGGCGCACGGTCCGGCTCCTTTGATCATTCCGGGATCACAGCGTCCCCAATCATAAAAAAGGAGCGCCGGAAAAGCAATTCCGGCGCTCCGCGTGGCGATCGAAAGCGAGATTCTACCGCCCGCCTGCCGCAGGCAGGGCCTCCGGTGCTTTGACTCCGTTGCCGTTGCCAAACAGATCGACCTGCCGCCGGAACTGGCTCATGTACAGGCCGTGGTAGAAGCCTTCCGCCGCCAGCAGCGAGGTATGCGTGCCACGCTCGACGATCTGGCCGTCCTGGATGACCAGCACCTGGTCGGCATTCCGGATCGTGCTCAGCCGGTGGGCGATCACGAAGCTGGTGCGGCCCTTGAGCAGGGTCGAAAGCGCCTGCTGGATCAGCCGCTCGGTGCGGGTATCCACGCTGCTGGTCGCTTCGTCCAGGATCAGGATGCGCGGATCGGCCAGCGCCGCACGGGCGATGGCGATCAACTGGCGCTGGCCCTGGCTGAGGCCCGCCCCGCGCTCGCCCAGTATCGTCTGGTACCCATCCGGCAGGCGCTCGATGAAGTCGTGGGCGTAGGCCAGTTTGGCCGCCGCGACCACCTGCTCGTCGGTCGCCTCCGGGTCGCCGTAGCGGATGTTCTCCATCACGGTCGTGCTGAACAGGAACGTATCCTGAAGCACGATCCCGATCTGCTGGCGCAGGCTGCGGCGCGTCACATCGCGCACGTCGTGCCCGTCGATCTTGACCGCGCCCGCCGTCACGTCGTAGAAGCGGGGGATCAGGTTGATGATCGTGGTCTTGCCCGCGCCGGTCGGCCCGACGATTGCCACGGTCTGGCCCGGCTCGGCCCGCAGGCTGACGCCTTCCAGCACCGGCTCACCGGGATTGTATTCCGCGCTCACGTTTTCGAATTCGACCAGCCCCTCAATCTGAGGAAGTTGGATCGCGTTCGGTTTGTCCTGCATGTCGGGCACGGTATCCAGGATACCGAAGATGCGCTCGCCGCCGGCGATCGCGTTCTGGATCGTCGTCCACTGCACGGAAATCTGCGACACGGGCTGGTTGATGCGCTGGACGTATTGCAGGAAGGTGATGATCAGGCCGAGCGAGATCGTCGCCCCGGCCAGAGTCCCATCCCCGGCCAGCAGCACCCACCCGCCGACGCCAATCACCAGCGCCATCGAGACGTAGCCCAGCGATTCCAGCAGCGGGTTGAGCGCGCTGGTGAAGGCCACGGCCCGGATATTGGCGTCACGGTTGGCCGCGTTGGAGGTCTTGAACTGCTCGATGTTTTCGTCCTCGCGGCTGAAGGCCTGGACTTCGCGCACGGCGGCGATGCCTTCCTGCAGGTCGGCGTTGACCGATCCCATCTCCACGCGGGCGCGGCGGAACGCCTTGCGCGCCTGGTTGGAGAAGTACACGGTCACGATCACCATGATCGGCATCATCAACAGGCTGACCAGGGTATACACCACGCTCTTGGTCAGCATGGTATACACCACCCAGACAATCAGCACGGCGCTGCTGAAGACGTTGACCAGGGCGAAGCTGAACGCCTGCTCGATGGCCGACGCGTCGTTGGTGATGCGGCTCATCAGGTCGCCCGCCTCGTGCGTGGCGAAGTAGTTCATCGACAGGCGGTGGAGGTGACCGAACAGGTCCACGCGCATCTGGCGTAGGGCATACGCGCCGATCCAGCGCATGATGTAGAACAGCAGGCCGGTGAGCACCGCCGAAAGGACATACAGGAGCGCGATCTGCAGGATCAACTGCCCCATCCCGGCCACCACATCCGCAGCGGGAGTCTCCGCCGTGACCGCCGTGGTGTACCAGCAGTTGGAGCTGGTCAGCGAATTCTCGCCGCCCCCCATCAGGGCCGAGGCCGCGGCGCTTGCGCCGCTCATCAGGCGCGGCGTGACGTAGCAGTCGAAGACCTGGCCGGTCAGATCGGGCGTGACCACCTGCATCCATGTGCTGACCAGCACCAATACCACGATCAGCAGCAGCCGCGTCCAATACGGCTTGAAGTACGAGCCAAAGCGCAGGAGAGTCTGGCCGAGATTCTGCGGCTTGCTGACCTCCTGGCCGAACATCCGGTGTTGGCCACCCATGAACCCCATTACGCCACCTCCCCATCGGCGGCCAGAACCGCCGCATCATCCGCTTCCAGTACCGTGTCTTCCACCAGTTGCGAACTGTAGATTTCCGCGTAAATCTCGCTGCTTTCCAGCAGGTCCTCGTGTTTGCCGGAGGCCACGATCCGCCCCCGATCGAGCACCAGAATCTGATCGGCATTGACCACGGTGCTGATCCGCTGCGCGATCACGAAGCTGGTGCGATCCTTCATCAGCCGGTCGAGCGCCTGCTGGATGTGGAACTCGGTCGTCACGTCCACACTGCTGGTCGAGTCGTCCAGGATCAGGATATGCGGGTTCAGCAGCAGGGCGCGCGCAATCGCCACGCGCTGCTTCTGCCCGCCACTCAGGGTAGAGCCGCGCTCGCCAACCGGCGTATCGTAGCCCTGCGGAAACTCCATGATGAAGTCGTGGGCAGCGGCCGCTTTCGCCGCCGCTTCGACCTCTTCCTGGGTGGCATCCGGCCGCCCGAAAGCGATGTTGTCCCGGATCGTGCCGGTGAACAGGGTCGTCTCCTGGAGCACCAGGCCGATCTGGCGGCGCAGGCTTTCGATCGTCACGTCGCGCACGTCATGACCGTCGATCAGGACGCGCCCGCCGGTCACGTCGTAGAAGCGCGGCAGCAGGTTGATGATCGTGGTCTTGCCGCTGCCCGTCGCGCCCAGCAGCGCGATCGTCTGGCCCGGCTCCGCCGTACAGCTGACCTGGCTGAGCACCGGATCGCCGGAATTGAAGTAGCGGAAATCGACGTTCTCGAAGGTCACGCGCCCGGTGATGGACGGCATCTCGATCGCCCCCGGCTTGTTGACCACTTCGTTCTTGGCGTCCAGGATGTCGAACATACGCTTGGCTGAAGCCGCGGCCTGGGCCATCAGCGAGATGATCATGCCCAGCATGCCCAACGGGAAGAACACGTACATCAGGTACAGGCTGAATTTCTGCCATTCACCCACGGTCAGGGTGCCGTAGACGATCTGCTGGCCGCCGAAGTACAGCACCGCCGCCTGGCCCAGGTTGGCGATCAGAAACACCACCGGGAACAGGAAGGAGAAGATTTTCGCCACCTTGAGCGCCTGCTGGAGGTGCGAATCGACGGCGCCCTCGAAGCGCTGCTGCTCCTCCGGCTCGCGCACGAAGGCCCGCACGAGCTTGATCCCGGCCAGGTTCTCCTGCAGCACGGTGTTCAGCGCGGAAAGGCGCTTCTGAAGCTCGCTGAACAGCGGCTGGGAGATCGCGCCAAAGCCCATGAACAGGATCAGCGCGACCGGCAGGGTCGGCAGCACCACCAGGGTAAGCTGCCAGTTGCTCAGGGCAAGGATCAGCAGCGTCGCCGCCAGCATGATCAGCGATTCGAGGATCATCGCCAGACCCTGCCCGACGAACATACGCAGCTTCTCCACGTCGTCCGTGGCGCGGATCATCAACTGGCCGGTCTGGTTGCGGTCGTGATAGCTGAACGACAGGCGTTGAATCTTCTCATACAACTCATTGCGGAAGTCGTACGCCAGATTCTGCGAGAGCTTCTCCGAGAAGTAGCCGCGCAGGAAGGAGAACAGCGCGCGGGCGATCGAAAACAGCACGATCGCCGCCAGCGCCCCGAAGAGCGCGCCCAGAGCCGTGTCCGCGTCGGTTTGAATCTGCTGGAGGGTCTTGCCCATCGCGGTCGCGGCCAACCCTTGCGCCAATTGGGGCAGCGCCAACACCTGATTGGCGACATAACCGCTGGTGATAGCGTCGATGATATTCTGGATCAACTGCGGGATCGCCAGCAGGGACAGCGTACCAATCACCATACTGCCATACGCGATCCCGGCCACACCCTTGTAGCGGCCCAGGTAACGAATGGCACGGCCCAGCTCCTTCATGCCGCCGTCCGCGCCGCCCTGTCTCTTGCCTCGTCCACGCTGCTCAGTCAATGTGCTCCTCCTTACGTTCATTTTCCATGTCCGCCTCGTTCGGGCACTCCGGGCGCCCATCATCCCCCAGGTTCAGCCGGATCCGTTCCAGTAAGTCTTTCAGCAAGCGTCGTTCCTCCTCGCTGAAGCCGGCAAACACACGCTGATCAATCGCCTGCACGACCCGCGGAAATTCCTCGAGCCGCCGGTAGCCCTGCTCGGACAGGTGAATCAGCAGCGAGCGCGCGTCGTGCGGATTGGGCGTGCGCTCGATCAGGCCGTCACGCTCCAAATCCGTCAGCGCGGTGCTCATCCCGGCTGCCGTGATGCCGATCCACTGGCGCAGCCGCGTGGCCGTGACTCCGTCGGGATGGCTGGCCAGCTGGCCCAGGATCATGCCCTGGGTGCGGCTGACCCCCTTGGCGGCCGCAGCCGACTGAAAGGCCCGGCCGAGGGCGTGAGCCGTCAGGAACACCTGGCTCAGGAGGGTCTCCCCTCCCAGCATCTGCGGAAAACGACCTGGTTTCATGCTCTCCCCGTCCAGTTATTTAGTTAGCTAACTAACAATACGCCTGTTTTGGCCAGAGTCAATCCTTTTGTTGGATTTCTGATGAATCGCTAACGATAGCGATCAGCCTTCAGCCCTCAGCCAAAACAAACCGCGCAGCACTGTGACGCTGCGCGGCCCCTGCCCACTTGTCTTTGACGCTTCGACGCTTGCCGCCTTGACGCTTTCTCTTGCCTCTCTGCCTCTTGTCTCTTGCCTCTGTTTTTCAGTATTCCCGACCGGATTCCGCCAGGTAATCCGTGTAGCCGCCCTCGTAGCCGATCAGGCCGTCCGGCGTCAGTTCCACGATCCGGTCGACCGCCCGGTCGAGGAAGTAACGGTCATGGGAGATGACCAGGATCGCCCCTTCGAACTCCTCCAGGGCCGCTTCCAGGGCCTCGACCGCCGGGATGTCCAGGTTGTTGGTCGGCTCATCCAGCAGGAGCAGGTTCGGCCCTTCCAGCATCAGCCCGGCCAGTTGCAGGCGGCTGCGTTCCCCGCCGCTCATGGCCCGGATCGGCAGGCGAAGCTGCTCGTAGCTGAACAGGAACTTGAGCAGGAAGGTCACCGCCGCGCCTTCGGCCATCGGCCGGATGTCGCGGATGCGCTCCAGCGGGGTACGATCCAGCCAGGCGGCCAGGGTCTGATGCTCCTGGGCGTAGTAGCCGATCTGGGTGCTCGGCCCGACCCGGACCGTGCCGTCCAGCGGCTCAAGCTCGCCCAGTACCACCCGGAACAGGACCGACTTGCCCACCCCGTTCGGCCCGACCAGCCCGACGCGCTCCCCATGCCGCACCAGCAGGTCGACGTCCGTGAAGAGCAGGTCGTCGCCGAAGGCCATCGCCAGCCCCTTGATCTCCAGCGCCTTGTTGGAGCCGCGCCAGCCGTTGAGCTGCAAGTCCATCGTCCGGCGCTCGGTCACTTTCTCGATGATCTCGCCGTTGGCCGCCATCCGATCGAGCATCTTGCGCCGGCTGCGCGCCTGGCGGATGTGGCGCTCATCCACGACGATGCTGGCCCACTGCTCAAAGCGGGCGATCGCCGCCTCGATGCGCTGGATCTCCTTCTGCTGGGCGGAATACATCTGCTGCTGGCGCAGGCGGGCCAGCTCCCGCGCGGTGGCATAGGCCGTGTAATTGCCGGGGTAGACTGTCAAGCGGCCGCCGTCCATCTCGGCGATGTGCAGCGCGACTTCGTCCAGCAGGTAGCGGTCGTGGGAGACGATCACCACCGCCCCCGGATAAGCCGTGATGACCTTCTCCAGGCGGCGTTTGGCGGCCACGTCGAGGTGGTTGTCCGGCTCGTCCAGCAGCAGGACGTCCGGCCCTTCCGCCGCCAGCCGGGCCAGCAGCACCAGCTTCTTCTGCCCGCCGCTGAGCGTCTCCGCCGGCAGGGCGTAGTCCGCCTCCATGAAACCCAGCATCGCCAGCAGCTCGCGCACCCGGCTTTCGTGGCGTGCCCCGCCCGCCGCGTCGTATTCAGCCAGCAGGCGCGCCTGGCGATCGATGGCTTTGGTCAGCGCGGCCTCGTCGTTGTAGACCGCCGGATCGCCCAACTGGGCTTCGACCCTGGCCAGCGCGGCTTCCAGGCGGGCCAGCCCTTCCGGCGGCTGCATGGCCTCGTCAAGCAGGGTGCGACCCGGCGTCAGCTCGACCACCTGGGGCAGATAGCCCAGGCTGATCCCGCGTTGGATCGTGACCGCGCCGGATTCCGGCGTGACCTGGCCGAGGATCGCCTTGAGCAGCGTGGACTTGCCCACCCCGCTTGGCCCGACCAGCCCGACCCGGTCGTGATCGTCGATGGCCCAACTCAGGTCACGGAAAATCTCGCGCCCCGCGTGGTTGATGGTCAGGCGATCGATATGGATGATGTGCATGGCAGACTCCTCAAAAACGGTGATTGGTGCTTGGTTTTTGGTTCGTGGTCAAAACAGACCCACCGGGTGAACTCACCTTACCTGACCACTCCTGGCTTTAGCGCGTCCGGCCCCACGGGTTTGGCTTTCTCTGGTCTCCGGCCTCTTGGTCTCCGGCCTCTGTCTTTCACTTTGACGCTTGCCGCTTCGACGCTTGAATCAAAAACGGCCACGGGCGGGTGCGCCTATGGCCGTAGCTGCGACGATGTTATCGAGTGTATTACAACAAGGTCAGCCGGCGCACCTGTTCAAGGAGCGCCCGGAGATGGAGGTCATCAGGGCAAACGAGAGCGTGAGAAAGTGACCGATGTAGACCATGCCGATCATTGTAGCAGACTCCCCGTCTCCAAATCAAGGGGACGGGGTGAATGGTTGGTGGTTGCTGGTCAATGCGACGCCATGCGCCCAACCTGCCTGACCGATCACCACGAACCGCCCACTACAAATCACCTACTCCTCGTCTTCCAGCGGCAGACTGCGCAGATAGGCGATCAGCAGATCGAGATCGCCGTAGGGAATCTCCCCCAGGAGTTGGTGCGGGCCGCCGTCCGCCGCGAAGACCGCCTGCAACGTGGCCGCCCGGCCGTCGTGGTAGTACGGCCCGGAGGCCCACAGCCAGCGCAGCGACGGCGTGTCGACCGCCCCGCTGCCTGAGCCATCCTCCAGGTCGTGGGTCAGGCCGTCGGTGTACAGCGGCGCGGGATGGCACGTCGCGCAGCCCTGCGCCTGGAAGACCGCCTCCCCCTGCAAGATCACTTCAGGCGCGATTTCCAGGGCATTGCGGCCCGGCCCGGCCAGCGTGCCCAGATAGGCGACCAGGGCATCCATGTCCGGGGAGCGCCCGGCGTTCGGCCCTCCATTGGCGGGCGTCAGGTTGCCCTCGATCAGCCCGCCGCCATGCTGGACGTGGCGCACCAGCCAGTCGTAATCGGCCAGCTCGTCATACTGCCCCTGCGGCCCCCAGGGGCCGGTCTGGGCCACGCCGAGCAGGATCGGCGTCCGCACCGGGCCACCGGGATAGTCCGCCCAGGTGTGGCCGTCGCTCAGGCCGTCGAAGTGACAGGTTGCGCAGCTCAGGCGGTGATCCTCGGACAGGCGATCGTCCGCGCTGCCGTAAAAGAGCTGGGCCCCGATCAGCAGGTCGATGGGCAGGCCCAGTTCAGTCGCCGCCAGCTTGTCGACCTCCTCCATGAAGGCCGTTTCGATCATGGAGATTGTGCCATCCAGGGCATTGTAGACGAAGACGTAGCTCCAGTCAGCGTAGCGCGTCAGGCCGCGCGGGCTGGCTCCCACCTTGATGTTGGCCCGCGCCAGGCCGGTCGTGGTGTCGATCACCGAGACGTCGTTGCTGCCCGCGTTCACCACCCACAGCCAGCGCCGCGCCCGATCGAAGGCCACGTCGAAGGGGATATTGACCGGCCGGTCGCCCACGTCGAGCACGATCCGCTGGTTGGCCCGGACGGTCATGTCGGCCATGCGGAAGACATTCACCACCGGGAACACGGTCGTGTCGAAGGTCAGGGCCGGGTTGGCCGCGTTGTAGCGCGTGGCCGGGACATAGATCGTGCCATCGTAGGGGTTAAGCCACACGGCGGGCGACAGCCCGGAATCGGGCGTGCCAGGGGCGCTCGCCGCAACCTGCCCGGTTGGCAGGTAGAGCAGGCTGAGCGCCCCGCCGCGCAGATGGCTCACGTACAGAAAGTCGCCGTACAGCGCCAATCCGGCCGGCTGCTCCGGGACGGGCATCAGGCGTTGGACGCGCCCCGCCACCGGATCGACCTCGGCCACCGCCGCCTGACCCTCCAGGGCCACGTAAACCTTGCTGCCGTCGGTCACCACGCCCCACGGCCACAGCCCGACATAGACCGTACCGGTCACCTCAAACGTCTCCAGGTCGATCAGGCTGAGCGTGCCCTCCTGGCGGGAGGTGACCGCCATCCAGGTCTGGTCCGGGGCGACCGCCAGCGCGCGCGGATCGGCCCCGACCGGGATTTCGGTCAGGATGCTGCGCGCCGCGATGTCGATCACCGAGGCCGTGCCGCTGAAGGTGTTGGCCGTGACCAGCCAGCGCTGCCCGGCGGCCAGGGCGATGATCCCGCTCTGGTAGGTGCGCGTGGCGTTGGGATCGGGCACGTCGAACAGCGGGCGCGGCGTGGGCGTGGCCCCACCCTGGGCCGTGACCGGCGCAGCCGTCAGGCACAAGCCCACCAGCGCCAGCAGCACCAGTCCCGCCCCACTCAGCAGCAATCCCGATCGTTTCGCCATGCGCCTTTGCTCCTTCCGAATCCGGCCGGCCGCACTCACGCCTCGTCCAGGGTCACGACCTCGAACCAGTCAAAGTCGGCCGGGACAGCGCAGCGTCCCCCGCGCCCGCTGGCGAACATCCCGAAGTACACGCCGGTAAATCCGCCCGCCACCTCGGTGGAGAGGTAGCGCGTCTCGCCCTGGCCCACCGGCTGCCAGGCCGCGTCGCCCTGGGCGACCAGGAACGTGTACGCTTCCTCGCGGGCCTCGATCCCCAGCCGGACGGGGCCAGCGGCCAGCGGCACGCGCGCCTCTTCCGCGACCAGGCTGCCGATCCGCCGCCGGACGATCAGGCAGCGGCCCAGCCCGGCGCGGCGCGTGACGGCCAGATCGTAGTGGTGGTGCTCGTTCATGTACACGGTCAGCCCGGCCTCTTCGTTCTCCTGGCCCGGCTCGAAGTCGAGCAGCGCTTCCGCCCGGCAGGCGAAATGCCGCTGGCGGCGGCCGACGAACGCCGGGGAGGCCAGCGCGTCGAGCGTCAGCGGGGAGCCATGCAGGCGCAGCCAGCCGGGCCGCTCGGTCAGCGACCAGTCCTCGGCGTGCGGGTTGCGCAGGAAGTTCCAGTCCAGGCCCAGTTCGGGCGCGTCGAAATCATCGCGGGCGGGCGGCTCCGGCCAGGGATGGGCCACCAACCCTTCGGCCTCGAATTCGGCGCGCAGCCGTCCCTCCCAGCCCACGTGCGGCCAGCCGTCCGCGTCCCACGTGACCGGGGCCAGGAACGTCTCCCGTCCCAGGTGGTAAACCATCGGGTAGCCGTGCGTCCGGATGCCCAGGCAGAGGAGCCACCAGCGCCCGTCCGGGGCCTGGATCAGGTCGGCGTGGCCGGTGGCCTGGATCGGATCGAGCAGGCCGCGGTGGGTCAGGATCGGGTTGTGCGGGCAGGCCTCGAAAGGCCCCCACGGGCTGGTGCTCCGCGCCAGGGTCACCATGTGGGTGTATTCCGTGCCGCCCTCCGCGATCAGGAGATAGTACCAATCCCCGATGTGGTACAGGTGTGGTGCTTCGGGATGTCTGCCCCCGGTCCCGGTCCACACGAAGCGGATCTCCCCCAGGCGCTGCCCGGTGGCGATGTCGATCGGGAACTGGTGGATGCCCGGCGTGCCCTTCCGCCCGTTGCAGGTGAAATAGACCGTGCCGTCGTCATCGAACAGCAGCGACGGGTCGATCGAGTGGCCCAGATCGCGCGTGTCGACCTGCACCGGCTCCGACCATGGCCCGGCCGGGTCGTCGGCCCACACGTAAAAGTGTCCGCCGCCGTCCCGCACATTGGTCGTGACCATGTAGAAGCGCCCCGCGTGGTAGCGCAGGGTCGGCGCGTAAATCCCGCCCCGGCTGGCCACGCCCGCCAGTGGAAGCTGGGAGTCGCGCGTCAGGCAGTGCCCAATCTGGCGCCAGTGGACCAGGTCGCGGCTGTGGAAGACCGGCACGCCGGGGAAATAGGCGAACGTGCTGGTCACGAGATAGTAGTCCTCCCCCACCCGGCACAGGCTGGGATCGGGATAGAAACCGGGGATCACAGGATTGACGACATGCATTTCAACACTCCGTTCAAGATTCAGGCACTTGCCAGCCATCGTAAAGGGTCACCAGCCGGTCACCCAGCAGAGTCACCACCCGCGCGCCGATGGCCGGCTGGCCCTCGGCGTCGGTGCCGCGCAGCACAAAGGTAATCGTCACCGTGTCGACCGACAGCGGCGTCCCGCCCGGCGCGCTGATGTCCAGGTTGGGAAAAACCTGGTTGATCCGGCGCGGGTCGTAGTTGTAGGCGAAGATGCCGCCCAGGGCGGGCTGCTGGCCTTCTTCCAGGATGACGCCCGGCATGGTCACGGTGTATTCGGCCTGGATATTCGTCCAGCCTTCCGGCACGGCCGCTACCACGTTGAACGGCTGCGCCGCCGGAACCCGCCCATCCACGATCATGGGGTTGGTGAGCTGGATCACGCCGCCGCCCTCCGGCAGGACGTAGATCGCGAAGGTCGAATCGACCGCGCCCAGGACCGTCCCGCCGGGCAGCGTCCCATACGAAAGCGGCGCGCCCGCCGCCGGTGGCTGCACCATCCCGGTCGAAGTCAGGCCGTCGTAGTCCACCCGCAGCCGGATGCGCCACACGCCCGGCTCATCCAGGGGCAGGTTCTGCACCGGGTCATAGTAGTAGCCGACCGCGTTGGCCTGCCCACGGGTCACCAGGGTCAGACCGGACGGCTTGCTGACTTCGGCCGTCACCCGCGCCGGCAGCGTGGGGGCCACCTGCCCGCTGAGGGCCAGCGTGTCGCCAACCGTGAACACCTGGCCGGGCTGGAAGCCGGTCGGGGTGAAGGTCATGGTCAGCGCCTCGCCGCGCACGGTGAGCAGCGGGCCGCCGTCCGCGCCGTTGGCCGCGCCGCGCAGGGGCGGATAGACCCGGTCGCCGCCGGGATCGCCCGCCGCCACGGTCAGCCCCAGCGCGCCGTAAATCGCCGCCTCGTGCAAGTTCAGGTCGGCGTTGTGGACGATCACCCCGCCGAACAGGAAGGTCATGTCGCCCGGCAGATCGCCGTTGATCCCACTGCCGGGCTGGCTGTTGTAGGGATCGTTGAGGCTCCAGCCCGGTTCGATCCAGCCCGCCGTCTCGTCTCCCAGCACGAGCTGGCGCACGCTGATCCCCGGACGGACCGCGCTGATGTAAGCATGGACGGAATTGTCCGCCGCATCGGAACCGCCGGGGGTGACCAGGGGCAGCTCGTCCTCGTTGGCCAGCGCCGCCGCGTCCAGGCCGTCTTCCGCCGTCCAGCCGGACAGCCGATCCACCAGCCAGGCCGCATAACCGCCCAGCGTGTCGGTCAGACGCAGCATGGCCGCGATCCCCGGCCCGCCGTCGCGCGCCCACAGCACGTCGCCGCTGTGATACGGCCAGCGCACCTGGGCGGCGGGGTTGGCCGAGCGAACCTCCGCCAGGTGGCGATCGGCCACGTACCAGGCCAGCCGGTCTTCCGCCGCCGGGCCGGAGAGTCCCCGCCCGCCGCGCGCGATCAGGCTGCCCTCCGGCGAGGCGATCACCCCCGCCCCGCGCCGGCTGCCCAGCCACAGCCGCCCCTGCGAATCGGTATAGCGGGCGGTGGTGTCGACCACGTATTCGCCCGGCGTGTCCAGAATCCAGCCATTCCGGGCATCCTCCGGCAGGAAGAACCCGAAGCGGCTGGCCGTGCCTTCAGCAGCGTATGCGATCGGATCGCCGCCGTCCAGCGGGTAGACCATCAGCCGGATGCTGACCTCGGCCGGGAAGGCCGGGGCAACCGTCAGGGCCGGGTTGAAGACATCCCCGACCTCGAAGGGCGTGCCGGTCAGCACGCCGGGCCGCAAGACCAGGGCATCGCCGACCCACACATCATACGTCCCGCCGCCGGTATAGGGATTGCCCCACACGTCGGCCACCGTGAACGACAGGCGGACGACGTAGTGGCCGTCCTGCTGGAAGGTATAGGCCGCCAGCGCCGGGTCGAGCGTGGTCAGGCGGTACACGTCCAGCGGCGAGGTCGTCCCGAACGCCTGGGCCTCGCTGCGGGTGACGCTGGACAGCCGGTTCTGGACAATCGGGCGCGTCCCCAGGTCGTCCACAGTGCCATCCGGCCCGGTGACCGAGACGGTCAGCTCCCCGCCCGGCAGGTCGAGCGCCAGCAGCGGCCCAAGGGTCTGGCTGAAGCTGTTGCCCAGCATGGCGGGCAGGTAGGGTTCCAGGGGGTAGGCGATCGGGTTGCCCAGGCTGTCCAGGCGGGGCAGGACGTACATCGGGCTGGGGTGGGCCACCCGGCTGCCCAGGGCAGTTACCCCGACCTCCTCCTGGGGGAGCAGGCCGCGCGCCCCATCCCCGGCGGGATGGTCGTAAAACAGCGCGGTCAGCAACCGCCCCGGCTCCCCACTGCGCGCGCCCACGTGGAGCGTGACCGGCAGGCGCGCCTCCGGCACGTCCGGCACCTGGGTCTGGGGTTGGCTGCTGCCCAGCACCCCGGACTCGCCCCACGCGCTGCTCACGCCGGTCACGGCCGCAAAGCCTTCCAGCGCCGGGACGTATGTCCCGCCGGGCAGCGTGCCGTCCAGCGGCGCCTGCCATTGCAGCACGAAAGTCAGCCGGTCGTCGACGATGCTCAAATTCTGGGCCGGGGTCGTGCCCAGGTCATAGCCCCCGGCCACGTTCTGGATCGCCAGTCCGGAGGGAGTCAGCTGGCCGCTCCAGCCGTTGCCCGTCGCCCGGTCGGCGACCGTTTGCGCGCCGGTCGCGTCCAGCACCGGCTCCAGGCGCAGCCGCGCCCCCAGGCGCAGGTCGTCCCCCGCGCTGACCCGGCCCGGCGCGTCCAGCGTAACCGCCATCTCGACCAGGAGCATCTCCCCCGATTGCAGGCCAAGCCGGTTGACCCGCCCGGTGGCATACCAGGAGCCGCTGCCGCCCCCGACCGGCCCGGCCAGCGTGAAGGCCGCCGCGTCAGTGGGCATGTCCAGGGCCTGCGCCGGGGCGTCGACCTCGTCGCGCTCGGCCGCTTCCAGGGCCAGCGCCGCCGGGACATTCGCCGTCCCCTCCACTGGTGTGAATCGAACCGACTCCATCGTGATTGGCGAAGGAAAACCCGTAAAAGCGAGGCGCGGCAGGCGCAGCTCGATTGCGCTTCCCTGGGCGGAGAGCGCCGCCAGCGGGCCGAGGTCGCCGCCGTCGGCCGCGATCAGGCGGCCTCCGTCGCGGCGGGCCGGATCGATGACCACCGTGAAAGTCTGCTCCTCCACCCGCAGCCCGATCTCCAGCCGCCCGTAATCTTCCGGCAGCGGCGCCTCCCCGCTCTGCGGGGTCAGGGCCAGGTAGAGGCTCTGGCGGTTGGCCAGGGCGGAAACCCATGCGCCGCGCCCCTCCCCCAGGTCAACCGGGAACGTCATCGCCAGGGTGGCCCATTCACCCGCGTCGCCGTCGATCACGATCGGCGTGGCGGGCCATTCCGCTTCGGGTGGATCGGGCAGCGATGGCACCTCGTCCGGCAGCGGCGCGGTCAGGATCAGGCCGGGACCGCCCGGAATCGATCCGGCGGCCAGCGCTTCGGCCGGGTCAACCCGTTCAGCCGGGCTGATCCAGAAAGGCGTATTGCCGGGGCCGTAGATCTGGAGGATGAACGCGCCGGTCAGCTCAGCGCGCTGGTAAACAGCCTCGCCGGTATACAGGTTGCGCACGCCGACCACCGCGCCGGGGAAGACCGCCCCCGGCAGGCCCTCGATCGTCACCAGTCCGGCTTCGTCCGGGGCCGAGAGCGTGATTCGCTCGGCCAGGGGCGGATCGCCGAACTGGGCGGCGGGCGGGTTCTCCTGGGCCAGGAGCCGCCCCACCCCACCCAGCGCCGCGATCACGGCCAGCCCGCACACCAGAATGAGTCCCGGCGTCCACAGCAGACGCCGACGCGCCAGGGTTCTCACACACGGCCTCCTCACGAGTCGCCAGATGATCCGAGGGCAGTATAGGCGGACTTGGGGCGACCTGTCAAAAGAATGGGGCACGGATGAGACGGATTTAGCGGATTTTCACGGATAGAAACAAGAATCGGTTTTATCCGTGCCAATCCGTGCTTTATCCGTGAAATCCGTGCCCTATTCCTGCTTTCAACCATCGACCGCCTTGAGGACGCGCAGGGCGCGCAGGGTGATCCACTTATTGGGCGCGCCCTTGCGGCCCCAATTGATCCATTCCCGCTTGCCGTAGGATGGGACTTCCAGCGGCCAGCGGCCTTGATCAATCGCCTTGCTCCGGATCAGGTCGAGCACGCCCGCCAGGCGCGGATCGGCCCCGTAGCCCAGCCCGGCCAGCGCCTCGGCCAGTTGAAGCAGGTCGGACGCGTAGTACAGCGGGTATCCGAACCGCCACCAGCGCGGATCGGGCCTGGTCCGGGTCGGGTACTCGGCCTTCAGGGGATCGGTCGCCAGCAGGAAGGCCGCGCCCTGGATGATCGCGTGGTTGACTTCCGGGGTGCGGCGCGCCTCCGGCCAGAGGGATAGGGCCAGCAGCACCTTGACCGCGCCCCAGGCGCAGGGCAAGTTCCAGTTCGAGGTGCACACGAAGTTCGGCCCGCTGTTGGCGGTGGCGGAGTAGCGCAGCGGCCCCAGGTTGCCGGTGGTCGAATAGCGCAGCCGCGCGGATTTGTCCGCCGCCGGGGCGACGCCTTCCCCGGTCACGGAACGCGCCGTCCAGTCGATCGCCCCTTCCAGGCGCGGATCGTTGCAGCCCATCCGCAGCAGGGCCGCCACCAGGTTGCCCTGCAAACAGTCCCAGTTGGGCTGAGTGTCATCCAGCAGGGCATGATCGCGCCGCCCGGCCACCCGCACGGTGTGATCCAGCACATAGGCGCAGGCGCGGGCGACCCGCTCGTCCGCCGTCACGGACGCGCCCAGCGCCCCCAGGGTGATGATCGCCCAGACCGTGCTGCGGTACTTCGGCCCGTAGCCGAAGCCGGGCCGCTCCCAGTACCCCTCCGGGTGCATGGCGTCCAGCAGGGTCGCGATCGGGCCGCGCCGGTGGGCCTCGACCCGCGTCTGGGCCAGTTCGGGATCGTCGGCCGGACGATCGAGCAGGTCGCGCAGGGCCATTGCGCGGACGGCCGGTTCGTCCGCTTCCAACAGCCAGTCGAGCACCCCCGGTACGGGGTTCCAGGCGGACATGGCAACCTCCTCGAATAGCAGCGGTCAGCCATCAGTTAGAACACATGCGAACATCCATTCGCATTGTCCCCCCACTGGCACGCGAAGGCAAGTCAACAGCCGACAGTTCACAGTCGCCAGTCAAGGCGCGGAGGGCGACATCCCGCCGCCTTTCTCCGGCCTCCTGGACTCTGGTCTCTGGCCTCACTGGCCTCCGCAGTCGACGCCTAGACGCTTGCCGCTTCGACGCTTTCCTCTGGTCTCCTGGCCTTTGGTCTCCCGGCCTCCGCCCTCAGCAGCCCGATCATCACCAGCGGCGCGACCAGCAGCAGGGCCATGCCCGCCCGCAGCCCGGCGGCGCTGGCGACCGCGCCCACGATCAGCGGCGCGACATTCGTCGGCAGCGCGACGATCGGAGTCAGCGCGGTGACGGTCGCCGTGTAGCCCTCGGAGGCGGCCAGCAGCCGGGCCTTACCCACCGGGTAGAACGCGCTGGCGCACAGGGTGAAGCCGAGCAGGATCGGCACGGCCAGGGCCGGCGACGGGCTGAACAGCCACAGCGGGAAGAGCACCACCACCCCGATCACCGCCGCGCCCAGGACGCGCCGGTCGCCCCAGCGGGCCAGGGCCGGCTCCAGCAGGGCCAGGCCGGCGACGCCCGCCAGCATATTGAGCGTCAGGACAAGCCCCTGCCCGACCGTATCCAGTCCGATCACGTCCGCCAGGAACAGCGGCAGGAAGCTCAGCGTGACATCCGTCATGAAGTCCCCAAACGAGAGGAAGAACTGCCAGCGCCACACGTCCGGCAGGCGCGTCACGGCGCGCAGATTGGCGAGCATGGCCCGCGGCCCGCGTGGCTCCGCCTCGTCGCCTGCTTCCGGCGCGCCGCGCCCGTTCAGGCGCTCCTGAGCCGGGATGCGCGTCCCGGCCAGCAGGAGGGCGTATCCTGCCCACACCACCCCCGCGCCCAGGAAGGCCGGCGGCCAGGCCACCCCCAGCGCCGCCAGCAGGGTGACGGTCAGCGGCGCGAGCAGCGCCCCGATCGTGTCGATCAGGGTCTGGCGGGCCATGATCCGGCCGGGAGCGTCCGGGTGCGTTTCCACCAGCACGGCGTCGGCGATGACCGCCGACGGCGTGACCGTGAGCGAATAGGCCACGCAGATCCCCAGCAGGAGCAGGAACGCCGCCGCACCAAAGCTCTCCGCCCCGCTAAAGGCGAAAAACACGAGCGCCGTCCCCAGGGCGCTGCCGACCAGGATCGGGCGGCGCGGCCACACGTCGCAGGCCAGGCCGGTCAGCGGATCGCCGACCCAGTCCGCCCATCCGAAGGATACCAGCAGCAGACTGACCTGGGCATAGCTGAGGCCCAGCGTATCGCGGAGGACGGGGAGGAGGACAAACAGCATGCCGACGCCCCATTCGTCCAGGAAGCGCGCGGCCAGCATCAGCCCCACCAGGCGCGGGGAGGCCTCCGCCCGGCGGGGGATGGATAGACGGTGAAGCAAGGATTGAAGCTGCATCAGAGAGTGTCTCCTGGTTGGTTTCGAGCGCAATGAGATTCCATCGAGCAGGAGACAAACGGCGGCGCGCGGGCGCGAGTCCATCCCGCGCCGCGGCGGTGCTTCGAGCTATGGGGTTGTAGGCGGGGGACGCCTACGAGTTAACGGGGGATGTGGTCCGGCTGGTAGCGCATGAGGACTCCGAATTGGTCATCCAATTGGTGGTGATTATAGCATGAAAAAAAGCCTGATGATCAAGTGGGGACAGAAGCACACACCCGGAACCCGATATCGTCTTCTCTGATATAGGGATCAGCCAGTTCCCGGGATGCGCCACCGGCATACCAGTGATCCCAATGCCAAGATCCGCCCCGCAACACATACGTATCCCTTGCCGTCTGAAGCATGTGCGAACCGGACCAATGCGCTGTCAGGCACCATTCCCAGACATTGCCATACATGTCCATCACGCCATAAGGACTGGCCCCGGCCGGGTATTGTGTTACTGGCGTCGTGTGGCCAATCTTTTTGTGCCAATTGCTCTGTTGTTCCCTAGGTGGTTCGTTGCCCCATGGGTATTTCCGCCCATCGTCGCCCTGCGCCGCGCGCTGCCACTGCTGCTCGGTCAGCAAGGTGATGTTTTCGCCAGTAATCGCACTCAACCACTGGCAGAAAGCCCTCGCTTCGTACCAGGACACTCCCACAATTGGATAATCCGCGCCATTCCATGGGCCATTCCGGTAGTAGAGCGGCTCACTCCACGCTTTACCCGTCGGCTTCCATTCGCTTCCGTTCCATGCAATACCCTGCTCCCGGGCCTCCCATCCAGCCTCCGTCCACCATTTCCGCTGGCTATAACCGCCCGCTTCAACAAACTTAGCATACTGCGCAGTCGTTACTGGATATTTGGCAATGGCGAAAACCGGGACATCAAACGTCTTCGGGCCGTCTTCAGAGTTACGGCTCTTGGCCTGCCATCTTTCGGTGGTGAGTGTTACTACACCCGTCGGCACAAAAATCCACTCAAACGGGGATGGCAACAAATCGATGCTGTGCTGACGAACAGGCATGGGTGGAGGTGATGAATTGTCTTTCGCCTGGATCACCAGAGACACAGCAGATTTCTGCACTGCGGGTGTCTTTTTGATCATGCCGGCGAGTTGTTTGATCGACTCATCAATATAGAGGTTTTTGACATCAAAGAAGTGCACACCGTCACACTGGAGCAAGGCGCTGACGTGCGCATCCGGATCAGAAGGCGGCTGATAGGACTCTTGGAAAACAGGGATGAGCGGCTTGCCTTGGTCGTGGGCGTGCTGGATTTCGCGCCTAACCCAATCCGACTCAAGGGTCGTATCGGCCAGCAGACAGACGAAAACGTCGGCCTCTTCGATGGCCCGCAGCAGCCGATCCGGGAATGGCCCCGCCCCATCGACGCTGCGGGTATCTACGAAAGCTTCAATGTGCCGCCGCTTGAGTTCCTTGGCCAGCAGTTGGGCCAGCATCGCGCTTGGTATCCGGCGATAGCTGATGAAAACCTTGCTCATGGAAGATGCCCCAGGCACACAGAGATGATCTGCC
>JARKOQ010000260.1 GCA_029976005.1 Aggregatilineales bacterium
CCCGCCCGCGCCCCGTGCCACCCGCAGGCCGGCTTCGTTGCCTTTCCCGATTTCCGTCGATCATCGTCCTGACTCGCGCCCTTTCGGCGGAGTGCCCCTATAATGAGTCTTGGAACCAAAAGGGGGATTTCACATGGCATCGATTGCGTTTGTCTTGAACGGCCAGCCGGTCACGGTCGAGGCCGACCCGGAGACGCCGCTGCTGTGGGTGCTGCGGGATACGCTCGGCCTGACCGGGACGAAATATAGCTGCGGCGAGGGCGTGTGCGGCGCGTGCAGCGTCCTGCTGGACGGCGCGCGCGTCGAATCGTGTGTCACGCCGGTCGGGGACGTGGCCGGGCTGACGGTCGTGACCATCGAGGGCCTTTCCGAAAACGGCGACCACCCGCTCCAGCGGGCCTGGATCGAGGAGAGCGTGCCGCAGTGCGGCTACTGCCAGCCGGGCCAGCTTATCGCCGCCGCCGCGCTGCTGGCCGAACACCCACAGCCCACCGACGCGCAGATCGACGACGCCATGAACGGCGTGATCTGCCGCTGTGGGACATACCACCGCATCCGGCGCGCCATCCATCGCGCCGCCGACGAGATGGGAGGCGCCTCATGACCGACCTCAGCCGCCGGGATTTCTTCAAAGTGAGCGCCGGGGTCGGGGCCGGGCTGGTGCTGGGCTTCGCCCTGCCGCCGCGCGTGCGGCCCTTCGAGACGGCCGCCGCCCAGACCGCCGGGGAATTCATCCCCAACGGCTTCATTCGCATTGCGCCGGACAACACGATCACCCTGATCGCCCACCGCTCGGAGATGGGCCAGGGCGTCCAGACTGCGATCCCGATGATCCTGGCCGACGAATTGGATGCCGACTGGAGCCAGATCAGGATCGAGCAGGCCCCGGCCGACCGGGCCTATGGCGACCAGGTGACGGGCGGCAGCGTCAGCATTTCCGGCGCGTACCTGACCCTGCGCCAGGCGGGCGCGGCGGCGCGGGCGATGCTGGTCGGCGCGGCCGCGGCGGCCTGGGGCGTCGACCCGGCCGAGTGCCGCACCGAATTGAGCCAGGTGATCCACGACTCCAGCGGCCGGCGCCTGACTTACGGCGAACTGGCCGAGGCGGCGGCCCTGCTGCCCGTGCCGGGCCGGCGCGATCTGCGGATGAAAGACCCCTCCGAGTTTCGCATCATCGGCACGCGGAAGGGCCAGGTCGATAACCCGGCCTACGTCACCGGCAAGGCCGTCTACGCCAGCGACGTGCGCCTGCCGGGGATGCTCCACGCGGCGGTGGCGCGCTGCCCGGTTTTCGTGGGCGGCAAGCTCGCCAGCCTGGATTCCAGCGCGGCCGAGGCCGTGCCCGGCGTGCGGGCCGTGATCGAGATCAGCAATGGCGTGGCCGTGGTCGCCGAGTCGACCTGGGCGGCCTGGATGGGCCGCGACGCGCTCCAGATCACCTGGGACGAAGGCCCCAACGCCGCCCTGGACGACGACTCGATCCGGGCCAGGCTGCTGGAGGCCCTGGGCGAGCTGGAGCCGGCCCAGCCGGAGGGCGAGATCGTGCGCTATGTCGAAGCCCTGTACGAGCTGCCTTACCTGGCCCATACCACGATGGAGCCGATGACCTGCGTGGCCGACGTGACGGCCGGGCGCTGCGAGGTCTGGGCCCCGACCCAGGATCGCCAGTCGGCGGCCAGGGTCGCGCGCAACGCCAGCGGCGCGGGCGAGGTGATCGTCCACGTGCCGCCGATCGGCTGCGGCAGCGGGCGGCGGCTGGAAGTCGACTACGTGCAGGAGGCAGTCGAGATTTCGCGGGCGGTGGGCGCGCCGGTCAAACTCTTCTGGCCGCGCGAGGATGACCTCCAGCACGATTACTACCGCCCCGGCAGCCTGCACCGGATGCGCGCCGGGCTGAACGCCGACGGCCTGCCCGTCACCTGGGAGCACCACATCGCCGCGCAGGGCATCCACGGCGGGGGCGTGGTCGATGGCGCGCAGGGAATCGCCTATAACTTCCGCCAGCAGGTGCGCGGCCACCCGGTCCAGTTGCCGATCCCGGTCGGCTACTGGCGGGCCGTGTTCAACAATAACAACGCCTTCGCCAACGAGTGCTTCCTGGACGAGATCGCCGCCGAGACCGGCCGCGATCCGCTGGAACTGCGCCTGGCCCTGCTGGCCGAGGACGCGCCATTGCGCGCCGTGCTGGAAAAAGCCGCCGCCGAGGCGGGCTGGGGATCGCCCCTGCCGGATGGGCGCTTCCGGGGGCTGGCCTGCCATTCCACCTGGGGCGCGACCCACGTCGCGCACGTGGTTGAAGTCTCGGTCAGCGGAGGGGAGTTCAAAGTCGAACGGGTGGTGAGCGCCGTGGACTGCGGCCTCCCCATCAACCCGGACATGATCGAGGCCCAGATCGAGGGCGGCTTCGCCTTTGGCCTGAACAACGTCCTGAACGGGCGGGTGCGCTTCGACGAGGGACGGGTCACGCAGCGCGGCTTCCGCAACTACCGCCTGCTGCGCCATACCCAGATGCCGCCGGTCGAGGTGCACATCCTGCCCCGCACCGATAACCCAAGCGGGATGGGCGAGATGAGCGGCCCGCCCAGCGAGCCGGCGATCGTCAACGCGCTCTGCGCCGCCACGGGCCGGCGCATCCGCCGCGTGCCCATCCAGGCAGAGGACTTGGCGTAGCGCCGCGCAACCTCCGGTTGCGCCGAGGCCAGAAAAAACAAGGCGGGACGCGGACCCCTCCGGGTCATGTCGTCCCGCCTTGTGCGTGGAAGCGTCGTGATCGGCGCAACAGGCTCCGCCGCGCGGCCTATTCGCTCCGCTTGCGCTTGGGCAGCCCGCGCCCGAAGATGGTCGTGATCCAGCCGATATTGACCCCGAAGTAGCCCAGCCCGCTGACCAGCAGGGCCAGGGCGGTCGCCTCGTCCAGATTGCCGATGACCGGCACCACGTCCGGAATGAATTCGATCACGCCCGCGCCGGGATTGATCAGGTACAGCCCGGCGAAGGCGGTCACGGCCAGCACGGCCAGGTTTTGCAGCGCGCCGGGTTTCTTCACGACCTCCGGCTGCGGCGCGGACAGGCTGCGCGGCTTGTCGTCAATCACGATCTCGAAGTCCTGATCGGGGTAGTTGCGGGCCAGCAGGTCGGCCAGGTCTTCGACCTCACGCTCACTGAGTCGGTGTCCAGGTTTGATTTGCATCGTCATAGGTCCAGTTCAAGGGTAAGGGCGGATCACAGGAAGGCGGCAGCACCGTGTCGCCCGTCGGGCTGGCGAACCGAATATCCACGCGCGCGCCGGTCAGCGAGGCCACGAAGTTGCCGATCACCAGCTCCGCCTGGCGGCTGGCCCGGTCGAGCAGGCCGCTTTCCAGGGCGTCCCGCCGGAACTGCTGGAGGGCGGTGTACTGGCCGAGCTGGCGGGCCGTGTCCCAATCGACCGAGCACAGCGTGGTCGAGCTGGCGTACTGGTCGATGTAGTCGATGCTGCACCCCAGCACGCGCGGCGCGGGCAGCGTGATCGCGTAGGTCTTGCTCGCCTCGTCGTAGGCGATATCCTCGGCCCCGATCGCCATGAAGTCGATCCCGGCGTTGATCGAGCCCTGGGCCACGTAGCTGGTCGTGAAGCTGCATGCGTTGAGCACGCCCTGGGTGATGCTGACGTGCAGGTCGGCCTTGGCCAGTTGGGCGTTGACGGTGACCAGCTCGCCCAGCGGTTGGATGCTGTTGATGATCGTTGTGGAGCTGGTCACGCGAGCGGCCGGGGCGGGAGCCAGCGCGTTCCCGATGCCCCCCAGGAGGCTGCTGATCGCGCTGGAACTGGTCAGGATCAGGAGGGCAATCACGCCGAAGATCGCCAGCACCAGGACAATCCCGAACATGCTCACGTAGAAGCACCCCCCGCGCCCGGCGCGCGGCGCGGCCGCCTGCACCGGCGGGGACATATACTCGTCTGGATCGGCATCCTCGGACGTCCGGCGGACGGTGATCCGGCGCGTCCCCACACCCGTGCCGGCGGGCGATTCCTCCGGCAGCCGGGGCGGCCGTGGCGGAGTAGAAGGCGAATTGGAAGCTGGCATGGCACCCCTTATCCTACAATCCCAGCGGACAGCCCATCAAAGCCCTGCCCGGCGCGCCGGGAAAACCCAGGGCCTGTTTCGATCTTCTACGCGGAATCGGGCGCGGCGGTTGCGAGTCTCAATAGGCCCCTTCCGCCAGGAGCACGTGGGGGATGGTGCGCAGCAGGATTTGCAGGTCGAGCAGCAAGGACCAGTTCTCGATGTAGTACAGGTCGAGCAGCACCATCTCCTCGAAGGGTACGTCGCTCCGCCCGGAGACCTGCCACAGCCCGGTCAGCCCGCCCGTGATCGCCAGCCGCTGGCGGTGCCACGGCTCGTAAAGCGCCACCTCGTCCGGCGTCGGCGGGCGCGGCCCCACCAGGCTCATTTCCCCGTTGAGGATGTTGAATATCTGGGGCAGCTCGTCCAGGCTCAGCCGCCGGATCACGGCCCCGACGCGCGTGATGCGTGGGTCGTTCTTGACCTTGGGATGGCGCGGATCGAGGCCCTGCTGGGTGACGAGTTGGGCCTTCAGCCGGTCGGCGTTGGGGATCATGCTGCGGAACTTCCACACCTTAAAGACCTGGCCGTCTTTGCCCACCCGTTCCTGGCCGTAGAAGACCGGCCCCGGCCCTTCCAGCCGGATCGCCAGCGCGGTCAGCAGGAACAGCGGCCCCCAGACCGGCGCGGTGACCACGATCACGCTGATGTCCAGCAGGCGCTTGAGCAGCAGCTCCACCCGCGAGATGCGGATGTTGTCCTTGACCCCCAGCAGCGGGATGCCGGCCAGATTCTCCACCTGCATCCGGTTGAGCTTGAGCTGGAACAGGTCGGGCACGATCCGCACCTGGATGTCCTGCGAGGCGCAGGCCTGGACCACGTCCGTGATGGCCCGGTGCCGTTCCCAGGGCAAGGTGATGACCACCAGATCGATTTTCTCGTCGGCCACCACGCGCGGCAGGTTCGCCGTGCGGCCCAGGGCGCGCAGCCGGCCGATGTCGGCCCCGCCGCGCTCCGGGTCGTCATCCACGAAGCCCACCACCTGGAAGCCCAACTCCGGGCGGGCCAGCATGTTGCGCATCACCGCCAGCCCGATTTCACCCGCGCCCACGACCAGGACGCGCTCCACGCCGATGCCGCGCCGCCGCTGACGCTCGCGCAGGGCGCGGTACCCCAGGCGCACCCCGGCCAGCAGCAGGATGCTCAGAATGGCGGCATAAAGCAGCAGCAGGCGGGAGAACACCAGCGGCTGCAAAAAGAAGCTGAGGGCCATGACCAGCACCAGGGCATTGGTTGCGCTGTTGGCGATGGTCAGCACCTCGCCGACCCAGGTGCGCTCCCGGACGTGGCGGTACAGGTTGTTCTGCTGGAGGGAGATGGTCAGCCACAGGGCGAAGATCAGCGCGTAGAGGACGAATGGCTCGAAGGGGGCGCGGAAGGCTTCCCCCACCGGCCGCAGGAGCTGAAGCTCGTAGCGGGCATAATGGGCCAGCAGGAACGCGCCCAGGATCAGGCCGAAATCAATGGCGAAGGGCAGCCAGCCCGGCCAGTTCACCACCAGCGCGCGATAGGTTCGATCTTCTTGGTCAGTCATA
>JARKOQ010000002.1 GCA_029976005.1 Aggregatilineales bacterium
GTCACGTAGACGGCGTCCGGCTCGTCGGGCGAATCGAGCAGGACGCGCACGTCGTCCCGCCGGCCGCGCTGGAGGGCCAGCAGCATGCGCAGGATCGCCATCATGCTGTAGCGCGAGCGGCGCAGGGCGCGGATCACGCGCAGGCGGTCGATCTCGGCCGGGCCGTAGCGGCGGTAGCCGTTGCGCGGGTCGCGCGGGACGTCCAGCAGCCCGTTGCGCTCCCAGTTGTGCAGCATGTCGACCGTCACCCCCAGCAGGCGGGCCGCCTCGCCGATGCTCAACGGCCGGGCCGGACCCGGCGGGGCGGCCGTGCCGTCCGGCCGCTCGCCGCGCACCCAGCGTTCCAGGACGCGCACCGCCGCCTCGGCCTGGGCCTGCTCGGTGCGCACCAGCTCGCGCAGGATCACGGCGTCGGCGCAGGCCGCGCCGATCGCCCCCGCCGCTGAATGGGCGATCAGGGCCAGGCCGGTGTGGCGCACCTCGCCGCTGACCCACGTGCAGCGCATCGTCAGCCGGGCCAGGCGCATCTGGTCCAGGTGCAGCGGGCTGTACTGGCGGTAGCCGTTGGCGGCGCGCGGCACCGGCCCGATGAATCCCCAGGCTTCGTACAGGCGGACGGTGTTGGGATGGACGCCGCAGGCGCGGGCAACCTGGGCCGTGCGCAGCGGGCGGGCCGCCGTGGCCCGCGCGTCCGGTTCGGAGCGCGGGGCCGGACTGGCCCGGCGGAGCAATGATCCGGATGGCGAGTCGCTCATCTGCTCACCCCGCGGCCTTCATTCGATCAGGCCGTTCTTGATCGCGTAGCGGATCAGCTCGGACCGCGTGCGGAGGTTGAGCTTGCGCAGGATGTTTTCGCGGTGGCGGGAGACGGTCTTGGGGCTGATCGTCAGTTGCTCGGCGATGTCCTGGTTGCGCAGGCCCTCGGCGATGAGCAGCATGATCACGCGCTCGCGGTCGGTCAGGCGCGCCAGATTGACCGGGTTGGGCGATTCGACCGGCTGGGCCTCGCCGTTGAGGAAATCCTGCACCAGCACGCCGGCGACCGAGTGGTGCAGGTACACCTCCCCGCCGGCCACCACCCGGATGGCCTGGATCAGGTCTTCCGAGGCGGCCCGCTTGGGGACGTAGCCATCCGCCCCGGCCTCCAGCATGGCGAAGAAGTAGTCCGGCCCTTCGTGAATGGTCAGGGCCAGCACCTTGACCCGATCCTCGTGGCGGGTCTTGATCTGGCGGGTGGTCTCCAGGCCGTCCTGGCCCTCCAGCGTGATGTCCATCACCACCACGTCCGGCTGGAGGCTGGATACCAGCCGGGCGGCCTCTTCCCCGGAACAGGCGGTGCCCACCACCTCGAAATCGGCTTCGGCGCTCAGGAGCAGGCGCAGACCATCCCGGATGACGGCATGATCATCGACCAGCAAGACACGGATTCGTTCACTCATGGCGGATGGGTTCCTCTGCCGGGTTGGGTGCGAGCGCGAACGGAAGCCAGGCCATCACGTGAGCGCCCTGGCCGGGGACCGATTCGATGGTCAGCACGCCGCCCAGCAAGGCCACACGCTCCTTGATGCCCAGCAAGCCCCAATGGGCCGAGCCTGACTGCGGCTCCTGACCATGATTATATTGAAATCCGGCCGGGGCGTAGCCCACGCCGTCGTCGCTGATGCTCGCCAGGACGCCTTCGTCGGTGTATTCAATCCAGACCTGGGCGGTTTTGACCTGGGCGTGGCGGACCACGTTGGTCACGGCTTCCTGGACGATGCGAAAAATCGCCAGCTCGAATTCCGGCGGCAGGCGGCGGCGCTGCCCGCTAAAGGACAACTCGATCCGCACGCCGGAGCATTTGCGGGTCTGCTGGGCCAGGGCGCGCAGGGCGGCGGCCAGCCCCAGGTGGTCGAGCTGGCTGGGGCGCAGGTCGGCCACCAGGCGGTGCAGCTCGTCGGTGGCCGAATCGGTCAGGCGGCGCAGGTCATCGACCGCGGCGGGCACCTGATCCGGGTCAACGCGCAGCAGGTTCTCCAGGCCCAGGGACAGGGCCGTCAGCAGTTGGCCGGTCTCGTCGTGCAGTTCGCGGGCGATGCGCCGCCGTTCTTCCTCCTGGGCATCCACGGTATGGCGCAGCATCTCCCGGCGCATCGCTTCCTGGCGCTGGGTCGATTCCCGCGCGCGGCGCTGGGCGGTCTCCAGGGCGGTCTGGCGCTCTATCTCGAACATCTTGAGGGCGGCAATCAGGCCGATCGCCAGGCTGAGGGCCAGGATGGTCTGGACGGCTTCCAGCGGCACGTTGAAGACTTCCTGAAAGAGCACGTCGTTGAGCAGCGTGGCCGGGAAGAGCGGCGAGCGCGGCACAAAAATCTGGCCGACCGCGCCGTAGAGCACGATCAACACGGCGGCAAGGCGCAGGTAGCGGGCATAGGGGGCCTGCTGGGCCGGCAGGCGGCGGGCCTGGCGGCCCAGGGCGTACCCGCTGATCAGCCCGCCCGGCACGGCCAGGCTGTACCGAATCCAGTGATCGAGCCGGATCAGATTCTTGTCGAAGGTCGCCAGCAGGAGCGACTGGTGGAACAGCAGGCCCACCGCCACGGTCACGGCGATCCAGCCCACGAACAGAACCGTGGAAAAGCGCACCTGCCCCACGCCCCGCAGGCGATCCAGAAAGCCCAGTTGCAGCCCGAAGGCCAGCAGCGCGTTGTAGCCGCTCGCCTGCAAGATCAGCCGGGAAACTTCCAGCCAGCGGGCCGTGGACCGGTCCAGGGGCGGCAGGCCAGCCTGATCCATGATCATGCGCATCCAGACGTGGGCGGCGATCAGGATTCCGAAGAAGCCCAGCAAGAAGGTCGGCCGGGCGAAAGGCAGCTCGGCCGGAGCGCGGCGAGTCTCCAGCGCGACGGACAGTCCCAGGCAAAACAGGGCCAGGCCGTGCAGGAAGGTGAAGGTGAAGGTCAGGTACGGCGCGGAAAGATCAACCATGCTTCCAGTCTAGCAGATGGTTCCCGGCGGGGGAAGATGCCCGGCGTTGGTGCTGCTATGTGCCACGAAAAGACGATTCGCCCCTTTGTATGGATTTGGTTTGGTGAAACAGGACCGCTAAGTCAAGGTTGTAAGGTAATTGCAAAGCAAAGAATAGCCTGTGTTTATTGGTTGTAAGGCCGCTGCCTGAGAATAGAGAGTGGCCGTAAAGATTTTGGGAGGAAGGACTTAAACACATCATGAAACTGCTTGGGGTCATTCTCGTAGTTACACTTTTGGTGGGGATCAGCGGCATTCTCAGTATGCCCGGCGTGGTCTATGCCCAGTGCCCGCCCACCACCTCCGGCAACGATACGCTGGTCAACAACAACAATTGCAGCAGCGGTCAGGCCTGGGACGGCCTGGAAGGCGACGACGACCTGACCAACGCGGCCGGATCGGGGATGGGCTACCTGCGCGGCGGGGACGGCAACGACACCCTGACCAACAACGGCACCATCAACAACGCCGACATCAACGGCGGGGCCGGGAACGATACGATCGTCAACAACGGCGCCGTGGGCGAAAACATCTACGGGATGGACGGCCAGGACACGATCGTCAACGCGGCCGGGGCCACCGTCGGTGGCGACATCAACGGCGGCAACCAGAGCGACACGATCACCAACAACGGCGCGGTCGGCGGCTCGATCCTGGGCGGCGGCGACGACATCGACTGGATCGAGAACAACGGCACGGTCGGCGGGGACATCGTCGGCAGCACCATGCTGGATCACATCACCAATAACGGCACCGTCATCGGCCGGATCAACGGCGGCCTGGGCCATGACTTCATCACCAACAACGGCACGGCTGGCAGCATCGTCGGCGGGGATGGGATCGACCGCATCCGCAACACCAGCACCGGTATCGTGATCGGGAATATCACCTCGGAGTATTACAGCGACATCATCATCAACGACGGCTACGTCGGCGGCAACATCGACGGCGGCGACTTCGCGGATACCATCACCAACAACGGCACGGTCGTGGGGACGATCCTGGGCGGCTCCGGCGCGTTCGCGGACGTGATCACCAACACCGGCACGGCGGGCAACATCAACGGCGGCGATGGCGACGACATCATCACCAACAGCGGGACGGTCACCGACATGCTGCTGGGCGGCGCGGGGAACGACACCATCACCAATACCGGCGCCATCAACGGCTTGCTCAACGCCGGCGCGGGCAATGACACCATCGACACCAGCGGCCCGACCGGGCACCTGCTGGGCGACGACGGGGACGATACCTTCACCTTGCGCGATGGAGCGACCGTGGCAGGCGTCCTGATCGGCGGCAATGGCTACGACATCCTGCGATTCGCTTTCACGGTGTACTCCAACGACTATCCGGGCATCGCCAGCGCCATCGCCGGGGCCAATCCCCTGGGCGGCTCGCTGATCATCAACGGCAATACCTACGAGTGGATCGCTTTCGAGCAGCTCGTCGATCTGCTCAACGTGCTCCAGTCCCCGCCCCCGGACCCGACCGAGGAGCCAACCGAAGAACCCACCCAGGAACCGACCGAAGAACCCACCCAGGAACCGGGCGGCGGCGAAGAGCCGGTGATCGTGATCGTCCAGTTCCGCATCCAGCCAACCCTGAACGACGGCCGGATCAACATCTGGGATACCGCCGCGCCAGCGGCCCTGTACTGCGCCGTTGACGCCAACGGCGCGCGCACGGGCGGCGTCAGCGCCTACAGCGTGATCCCCACCGGCGGCGACTTCGCCTTCCTGGCGGACGAGAACGTCATCCTGGCCAAACTGGCGCAGGCCGTGCTGACCGGCCGCAATATCCTGATCGCCGAGCGGCTGGACGTGAGCCTGTGGGCGTTGAGCACCGGTGAGCTTCAGGCCATCGGGCGGGACGGCTACACCTTCATCTTCTCGCCGGCCGTCTGCGGGATCGGCGGCTAGACCCCGATCGCACGCATTTTCGCAGGGGGGTGGGGACGCGGTTCCCACCCCCCTTTTTCATGTCGCCTGGCCTGCCGCCACCCGGCAGACGACGATCATCGTCTGGCTCTCCCCGGCCAGGGGGGAGCCGTCCCAATCGCCGTACCAGGCGTCGAGCGCGAAGCCGTTGTAATGCAGCAGCGCCTCGATCTCCTGCGGAAAGACATAGCGCAGGGCCAGCGGCGCGACCTGGAGCACCTCGCGCCCGGCCTCGTCCAGCCAGCGGCGGTAGGCCGTCTCCGTCTTGACCTGCCGGACGGGATCGTACAACTCCGTCCCGCTGACGCGCACTTCGCGCCCGCGCAGGTCGGTATAGGTGAACCAGGGCTTTTCTTCCGGCACGTTCTCCAGCGCGTCCGGCCCCGGAAAGAAGGCGCTGAAGACAAAGCGCCCTTCCGGGGTCAGGTGCTCGCGCACGCAGGCCAGCAGCGCCTGAGGTAGAACGGGCCGTCCGGCTCGAAGGCCGTATTTTCGCTGTCATACAGCACCGGATCGGCATATTCGGACAGATCGATCGCGTCGAACATCCAGACTTCCTCCATGAAAAGCAGCCGTCAGCTTTCAGCGGTCAGCCAGAGGCCGAAAGCGCTGGCCTCGCCCCTGGCGCAGACAAAGCCCACCCGGCCTCTGGTCTCTGGCCTCTGGTCTCCTTCTTTTCTACCCCCGCACTTTGAGCGCGAAGACCGCCCAGCCCAGGCAGCGCCGCTCGTAGAGCAGGTAGTCGCGCTTGCCGGCCTCCAGCCACTCGCGGAAGGCGTCCGCGTCCGGGTCGTCGGGATGTTCCTCCAGCCAGCGGTGGCCGGTCCACCAGCGCGGGGTCTGGTAGGCGTCCCAGTCGTCGGTGTTGGCGGCGACCATCTCCACCATCTCCACGCCCGCCGCATCGAAGCGGTCGAGCAGCCCGCCGAGCGTCGGGCAGTAACCCGGCTCCAGGCCCATCGCCACGCGGGCAGCCTCGTCCGGCTCGTCCCGCCAGAAGACTTCGCCCAGCAGCAGCAGGCCCCGGCGCGGGTCGCGCAGGGCGGGCTTCATCAGGGCCAGCGTGCCGGTCGTCTCGCCGCCGATCCAGGTCGCGCCGATGCAGCTCACCACATCGTAGACCGGCTCCGGCTGGTACACGGCGGCGTCGCCCTGCACAAACGTCACCCGGCTGCCGACGGCCAGCGCCTCGGCCCGCCGGTTGGCGCCGTCGATGAAGACCGGGCTGATATCGACCCCGACGCCCTGGCTGCCGTATTCCTGCGCGAAGCGGCACAGCATCTCGCCCTCCCCGCAGGCCAGGTCAAGCTGGCGGGTCTCCGGCCCCAGCCCGACGATCCGATCCGCGATCGCGCCGATCTGCATCAGCTTGGTTTCGCTCAAGGGGTTATGGATGCCGATTCCGGCTTCTGCGATTTCGAAAAAACGAAGCATGGTTGGTTGGTCCTTGGTTGGTGGTGATTGGTTATTGGTAAAAAGCGCTGTTAGCTCTTTGCTATTAGCTGTTAGCTAAAAGCGGAAAAACGGTTCCGGGCGTTCTCGTGGACGCATTTCTCTTGCATCCTGACTCTTGCCCCTTGCCTCTGTTCTTGGACGCTTAGACGCCTGCCGCTTCGACGCTGTTCTTGGGCATCCTGACTCTTGCCACTGGCCTCTGTCTTTGGACGCCTGGACGCTTTTCTCCGGCCTCCTGGTCTCTGGCCTCCCGGCCTCATCCTACTCTTCATCCGCGTCCCAGCGTACCTTAAGGTAGCTCCGGTAGCGCGACTCGGCCAGGACGCCATCCTCCAGCGCGTCGCGGATCGCGCAGCGCGGCTCGTCGCGGTGGGTGCAATCGGCGAACTTGCAGCCACCCCAGTAGCCCTCCAGTTCCGGGAACAGCTCGATGATCGCGTCTTCCGGCACGTCCCACAGGCTGAAGCCGCGCATCCCCGGCGTGTCGACAATGCTCCCCCCGCCCTCGAGATCGAACATTTCGAGGTGGGTGGTCGTGTGGCGGCCTTCGCCGTGGTAGGCGTTGACCTCGCTGATGCGCAGGCCGAGGCCCGGCTGGAGCGCGTTGAGCAGGCTCGATTTGCCCACCCCGGACTTGCCGACCAGCACCGAGAAGCGGCCCGCCAGCGCGGCGCGCAGGGCGTCCAGCCCCTCGCTGCTGCGGGCGCTGGTGACGATCACCGGGTAGCCGATCCTGCGGTAGAGGGCGATCGCCTCCGCCAGCCAGTCCGGCCTGGGATCGTCGTCCCACTTGGTGAAAACCAGGGTGGCGGGCAGCAGCGCCGCTTCCGCCGAGACGAGGTAGCGATCGATCGTGACCGTCGAGGGCTGGGGGAAAGTCGCCGCCACGGTGACGATCACCTGATCGGCGTTGGCGACCACGACCTGCTCCAGCGGCTTTTTGCCCGGCGCGCGCCGGGTCAGTGTGGAGTCGCGGGGCAGCACTTCGACGATCAGGCCGCTGTCGGGGCCTGCCTCGCGGAAGCGCACCCGGTCGCCCAGGGCCACCGGATCGACGACTTCGATCTCGGCCACGCCGACCGCCTTGAAGTAACCCAGCGAGGCCGGGTCGCGGGTGGGGTAGATGATCTGCTTGCGCAGGGTGGTGGACAGCTCGCACGTCACGCTGCGATCGCCCACGCGCACCCCATATTTGCCCGTCGATTTTTTGTAAACCACGCCCGTCTGGGTGTGGGGATCATGCTCAGACACAGTGGGGAATCTCCCTGAACCACACAATCGTGCAGACGCGAACGGCAAGCGATTGCCGCGCGGTTTCAGGCCGGGCTTATCCCAGGCAGGATGAGCCGGAGCAGGCCACCACGCGCAGCCCACAGGGCGCGGCAGCGAGGCCGTTCAGTTGTCCGATCGCGTCAGTTCAGGGGAGCGAGGTTTATGCCCTGGCGATGGAGGACGGCGCGCGCCGCGCGGTCGTGAATCTTCCACACACTTTCGCCATTACGCGCCTCCGTCGTCCAGCAGGTCAGGGTGGGCGGCATTCCACCGGAGAATCAAGCCGGGGTCACTATACCAAAGCCCCGGCGGGCCGTCAACTGGCCGATGGGACAGTTCCGGGGCAACCGCATTAGAAGCGATTCGAACCGCCAAGACGCAAAGAACGCCAAGGAAAAAACGCCAAGAAGGACAAAGGGGAGAAAAAACTACACCGCGGAGGACGCGCGCTAACAGTGCCGAGATTGCAGAGGAAGAGCCTATAGAAAACTGCTTCTCTCTGCGTTCTCCGCGTCCTCCGCGGTGAGATGTCTGGCCGCCTTTACCACACCCCCGGCAGCAGGCGGTAGCGCACCCGCGCCGCGTAGGCCCGGTAGCCGTCCAGCTCCGCCTGGAGGGTGGCATCTTCCAGGGCCGTCCGCCAGGCATACACCACGCCGACTCCGGCC
>JARKOQ010000022.1 GCA_029976005.1 Aggregatilineales bacterium
CGACTTCCGCGTGATGCTCCAGACGATGGTCCGCGAGAAGCGCGACGAGGAGATCGACAAGGTCACCCGCCAGTACGAAACCGTCCTGGACCGGCTGGATACCAAGCTCCAGCGCGAGATCAGCGAACTGGACGCCGACCGGCAGGACCTGGCCGACCGGCGGCGCGAGCAGCTCTTCACCGCCGGGGAAGCCGCCCTGAGCCTGTTCCGCGGCCGGACGACCTATACCCTCAGCCGCTACAGCCGCACCCAGCGCTTCAGCCGCCAGGCCAACGTCGACGTGCGCGAATCCGAGCGCGAGATCAACATCCTGGAGAACGAAATCGAGCGCAAGGTGCAGGAAATGGAGCAGGCCCTCAAGGCGGTCAACGAAAAATGGGCGCGGATCGCCGCCGAAGGCGAGGAAATCAGCATCAAGCCGATGAAGAAGGACATCTACATCGATCTGTTCGGCGTGGGCTGGATTCCCTACTGGTTCATGAACCTCAACGGGCAGCCGGTGCTGCTGCCCGCCCATCCGATTGCCGCCCGCGAGCCGGACGTAACCGGCTCCACCGGGCAGGCCAAGTAGGACGGGAAAACAAACGGGGGCGCATCCGCGCCCCCAGTTTGTTCCCGCGAAATGATTACTTCTGCTCGGCGGCCAGGGCCTTCTGGTAGGCCTTCCAGCCGGGGCAGAATTTGGTATGGAACTTCCACAGGCGGGCCATGAAGCTCTTCGGATTGGCTTCGGCCTTGGCCCGCATCGGGCAGCTCGCGCACGACATCTCGGATGCTTTCTTCACGTATTCGGCCATTGGTATCTCCCCCACAACACGCATCTGGCCCATCAGTTTGGACCTCTGGACATAGTATACGCGCCTTTCGCCTGTACGTTGCACCGTGATTGGCGCGTGGCAGTGACAAACTGAAATACACCGCTGTCGGCTTTTTCAGTATTTTGCTTTTCTCCGCGTTTTTCCCTGGCGTTCATGGCGTCTTGGCGGTTCCATTTGCTTTTCGCCCTGCGCGAAGCGGCGGGTTCGTTGAAGGTCGGGGGCGAAAATGCTACCATAACGGCTTGCAATGCCATCGTCAGGGAACATCGCCTGGATGAACGGGTTAGCCCCATGACCACGCCCAACGCTGCGCCTTCTCGCCTCCCCCTGCCGGAACCCACCCTGGACGATACCCAGCCGGTCGCCGCCATCCCGCGCGGGGGCGGCGGCACGCCCTGGCTGGTCCGGATTCCGCTGCTCCTGCTGACCGGTCTGGCCCTGCTGCTGATTCTGGCCGTGCTGTTCGTCGCGGCCCACGAAATCCAGTACAGCGCCCGGATCTACCCCGGCGTCTCGACCTACGGGATCGACCTCGGCGGGCTGACCCACGCCGAGGCGGTGCGCCGCCTGGACGAGCGCTTCGTCTACGACGAGCGCGCCATATTCACGTTCCGGGATGGCACCCGCTTCTGGCAGATGACGGCCGGCGACCTGGGCGTCAGTTTTGACCTCCAGCGCACGGCGGACGCCGCCCTGCTCCAGGGCCGCAGCGGCAACCTGCCCGCCGACCTGCTGACCCAGGCCGATATGTGGTTTCATGGGCGCTCGATCTCGCCCCTGATCGTCTACGACCAGACCCGCGCCGAGGCCCTGCTGGCCGAAATCGCCGCCGAGATCGACCGGCCGGTGCAGGACGCCACGCTGACCCTCACCGGGACGACGGTCGTCCAGACCGAGAGCCAGACCGGCCGGGCGCTGGACATCCCGGCCACCCTGGCTACCCTGCGCGACCAGATCATGCGCCTCCAGTCCGGCGCGGAAATCCCGCTGGTCATCCAGGAGACTCCCCCGACGATCTGGTCGGCGGAGGAAGCGGCCGGGCGGCTGCGCGCGGCGGTGGCCGGCCCCCTGGCGCTCTACGCCGATGCCAGCTCAGGCGGCGAGGCCGGGCCGTGGGTCGCCACACCGGAAGCCATCGCCGCGATGCTGGTCGTCGAACGCGTCGAGGGTGGCGACGGCTCCGCATCCTATGATGTCCACCTCAACCCGGAGCAGTTCCAGAGCTTCCTGTCGGGGATCGCTCCCCAGCTCGAAACCGAGCCGGTGGACGCCCGCTTCCACTTCGACCCGGAAAGCGGCCAGCTCCAGCCGATCCAGGCCAGCGTCGACGGGCGGCGGCTGGACATCGAGACCACCCTGGCCGGCATCGAGGCCGTCCTGTTCGAGCCGGCCGAGTCAGGCGTCACCCGTGAAGTGCCGCTGGCCTTCAAGTACATCGTGCCCGTCCTGAACAGCGGCGCGACCGCCGCCGAGCTGGGGATCGTCGACCTGGTCGGAGAAGCCACTACCTACTACATGGGATCGTCGGCCGCGCGCCAGGCCAACATCGTCACCGCCGCCGAGCGCTTCGACGGGATCGTGATCGGCCCCGGCGAGGAATTCTCATTCAACCAGTGGCTGGGAGATGTCAGCCCGGAGAGCGGCTTCGAGGAATCGTTCATTATCTACGGCGGGCGCACGATCAAGGGCGTGGGCGGCGGCGTGTGCCAGGTCAGCACCACGGTCTTCCAGGCCGCGTTCTACGCCGGATTGCCGATCCTGGAGCGCTACCCGCACGGCTACCGGGTCGGCTATTACGAGTACGGCGAAGGCGCCGGCATGGATGCCACCGTCTACTCGCCGATCGTGGACTTCCGCTTCCTGAACGATCTGCCATCCTACCTGCTGATCGAGACCAGCATCGACCGGGAGCACGCCACGCTTACCTTCCGGTTGTACGGCACCAGCGTCGGCCGCACCGTGACCAAGGTCGGGCCGCGCATCACCAACGTCGTGCCGCACGGCGACACGATCTACGAGGAGAATCCGGAACTGGCCCCCGGCCAGACGCGCCAGATCGAATGGGCAGTCGATGGCTCGGACGTGGCGATCACCCGCCAGGTCTGGCGCAACGGCGAACTTGAGCAGGAGGATCACTTCTTCAGCCATTACCTGCCCTGGAACGCCGTGGTCCAGGTCGCGCCGGGTGGAATTCCGGCTGGCGCGGCGTCACGCTAGGCGGGAAAAACAAAGCGAACCGCCAAAACGCCAGGAACGCAAAGGAAAAACACAGAGGAAACCAAAATCTGGAAAACACCCAGCCCGGAATGATCCACCACTGACGGCGAATCACGGAAAGCGGTTTTTCCTCCGCACGCTCCGCGGTGAGAGATTTTGCCTTACGCCGGGTTGCATTCTGGTCGGCTTCAGTCTACGCTAATCATACGCCGCGCGATCCGGCAGGCTGGAGGCGCGGTGTCCGTAATGTGAACAGATTGTTGGGCGAAAAAGGATGAGAAGCATGGGCTGGCTTCGGCGTTTGGCGTCCGGCTTGCTGCTGGCCGGAATGATTCTGAGTGGGCTTCCCATCGGGCGCGTGGATGCGGCCCCGTCCGGGCAGACGGCGGTGCGCATCGCGTACAATACCACCGTGCAGGGCATGATCACCGACACCCAGTTCGAAGCCCTGTACGAATTCGAAGGTCAGGCCGGGGATGTGATCCTGGTCGAGATGACCGCCGTGAGCGGCGATCTCGACCCGCTGCTGGGCCTGCTCGACTCCACCAACGCGCTGCTCCTTTCCAGCGACGACATCGACGAAAACAACCGCAATTCCCGAATCGAATACTACAGTCTGCCCGCCAGCGGCCTCTACCGGCTCAGCGCCAGCCGCTACAACCAGGCTAATGGGCAGACCACCGGCGCGTTTTCGCTGACCCTGACCCTGGTTCCGGCGGAGAACGGCGGCTCGACCACGACCCCGGTCGACACGAGCGTGACCTACCAGCCCATCGACCAGAACGAGACGATCACCGGCGAGCTGAGCGCGGGTATTCCGCAGTACTACCTGATCTCCGGCGCGGCGGGCGACGTGGTGGTCGCCATGGTGCGCGCCCAGGGCGGCAGCCTGCGCCCACGGGTGAGCTTCCTGACGCTCGACCTGACCCGCGTCAGCAACAACGTCAACACCGACGACGGGGTCGCCTCCTACTTCGTGCTGCCCCAGCCGGGCGACTACCTGATCGAGGTCACCAACCGCAGCGGCGAAGGCCCCTACGAGCTGGAGACGGTCGGCTTCTCGGCTCAGTGGCTCAACTATGGCGATACCGTGACGGGCGAGGTCACCCGGTCCGCGCCCAACAACTGGTACGTCTTCAGCGCCCGCTACGGCGACACGATCACGATCGAGATGACCGCCAACGGCGGCGACCTGATCCCCTACATGATCCTGGCCGATGTCAACCTGAACGACCTGACCACGTCGGCCGTCGGTGACAATCCGGCCCGTCTGACCTTCGAAATCCCGGAAACCGGCAATTACGTGATCCTGGCCTCGCGTGACGGCCTGGCAGACGGCTCCACGACCGGCGCGTTCAGCCTGCGCCTGGGCGGCGCGCCGCTCGATCCGGGCCAGCTCGACGCCCGGCCGATCGGGTATGGGCGCACCCTGGACGGCACAATCAACGACGCCGCGCCGGTGACGTATTTCAGCTTCCAGGGCAAGAGCGGCGACCTGGTCACGCTGACGATGGTCGCCGCCGACCCGGACGCGCTCGATCCCTACCTGGAGCTGTACGACAGCAGTTTCACCAGCCTGGCCGCCAGTGACGACATGGGCACGAGCAATTCCGCCCGCGTCTTCCAATACCAGCTTCCGGCCAGCGGGATGTACTACATCCTGGCCTCGCGCTCCGGCCTGGTGGACGGCGAAGGCGAAGGTGCGTTCACCCTGGAACTACTGGTCGGCGAAGTCCAGCTCACCGCCGGGGCGGTCGAGGCAACCCTGCGCTGGGATAACGAGGCCGATCTCGACCTGTTCGTGCAGGACCCCAACGGGGATTACGTCGCCTGGGATGTGCCCGTCTCACCCAGCGGCGGCATCCTGGAGCTGGACACCAACAGCAACTGCGAGTCGGTCACCAGCCTGCCGGTCGAGCACGTGTACTGGCCGCAGGGGACCGACCTGCCCGGTACATACCGCTTTGTCGCCTGGTATCAACTTGACTGCGAAGGGCGCGGCCCGACCCGCTTCGAGCTGACCGTGAATGTCGGCGGGCGGGAAATCGTCCGGGTGAGCGACGAGCTGGCGCTGAACGAGCGCTACGAAATGAGCATCACGGTCGGCGAAGATGGCTCCGCGCGCAGCAACAACGACGGCCGGATCGTGCTGGCCGAACCCGACCACAGGGCGGCGTCAATCGCCTACGGGCAGACGGTCACCGGCACGATCGACGCGGACACGCCCTTCCTGTACTACGAGTTCCAGGGTCAGGCGGGGGACATGATCGAAGCCATCGAGGAAAACGCCAGCGGCGATCTGGACCCCTACCTGGGGCTGGCGAACGCTGACGAAGTGGTCCTGATTGAGGACGACGACGGCGCCGGGAATCGCAACGCGCGGGTCAGCTTCACACTGACGGCCGGCGGCACGTACACGCTGATCGCCACGCGCTACCAGTTCGAAGACGGCCAGACCAGCGGGCAGTTCCGCCTGACGCTGAACAAGCTGAACTGAGCGGGCGGTTGCGGGTCAGTGATTGCCGGTTTGTGGTCAAGGACAGCAGGCCAGGAGGCCGAGGCAAGCGGATCGCCCGGCTTCTTCCTGGCGTTCAACGAGATGGGGGAGAAGCGACCATGAAATGCGTGTACGGGGATGGGACTGAAGCGGTGGCGATCTGCCGGTTCTGCGGGCGGGCCGTCTGCAAAGACCACATCCGCAGCATGAATTACATCATCACGGTTTATGTCGGCTCCAAAAAGGTGCCGAAGTCGCTGGTCGTGGCGGACGCGGTCTGGTGCGGGGTCTGCAAGCCCCAGCCGGAGCCGCTTGAAATGCCCTATCTGGACTAGCCCTATGACCCAATCCCAGCCTGCTGCCCTGGCGAAAATCTCCTGGCGGGATTCGGCCACGGGCGAACTCAACGAATTTGTCCTGCTGGAGGGCGCGACGGCCACGATTGGCCGTTCGGCCGGCAACAACATCTGCGTGCCGGAGCGGCATGTCTCCCGCCAGCACGCCGTGATCCATTATCGCGACGGAATCTTCATGATCTCCGACCTGGGCAGCGCCAACGGCACCTTCGTCAACGACCAGCGTTTGACCGATCCTTTTCCTCTTGCCGGAGGAGATGTGATCCGGCTGTTCGTGCCAGAGCTGACCTTCTCCGCCGCGGTCAGCGAAGCCGACCAGCAGGCCGCCAGCACGCACGGCACGCTGATCGTGCCGGTGGGGACCGGCGGCCGCCCGCACCTGTCCGTTACCTCCGGCCCCCAGGAAGGCATGGAGATCGACCTGACCGGGGATACGATGACCATCGGCCGGGCCACGGCCAACGCCGCCTGGGAGATTTCGCTCCAGGATCGGGCCGTCTCGCGGCCCCATGCCCGCCTGGAGCCGGTCCCCGACGCCGAGACCGAGACCTGGCGCATCGTCGACCTGGGCAGCGCCAATGGGACGCTGGTCAACGGCGCGCCGGTCGACGGCGAGGCCGGGCACATCCTGCGCGACGGAGACGTGATGACCATCGGCGAGACCATGCTGCTCTTCCGCATGGATTGACGGCAGGACGGCGCTCATGGTGAACCTGTGGCAGGACATTGCCGGGAGCGGCAGCGCCGACTCCGGCGGCGTGTGGGACCGGCTGGAGCGGCACCTGGCCGAACCGGCCCCCAACCCGGAGGGCGCGGCGGGTCTATGGGGCCGGATCGTCGTGGCGCGGGCGGACGGCCTGTGGGCCGAGGCCAACCGCGAGACCATGCTGCTACGCCGCCCGGAGCTTGGCCGGGCCGACCTGTGGACGCAGGCCGGGGACGAAACCCTGATTTTGCCGCGCGTCGGGTTGATCCCGATCTGGGACGCGGTGCTGGCCCAGGCGGCGGACGGGGCGGGCTGGGACCTGGCCAACACGATCGCCATGCACCGCCCGGAACTGGCCGAGGACATGTGGAGCCGCGCCCAGGCCGAGACGGTCGTCATCAGCCGGGCGGCCCGCGAGAACGTCTTCGCGGCGGAAGTCGCCGGGCGCAACCTGACCACCTGGAAGCCGCGCCGCAAGTCCGGTTTCGCCCTCAAGAAGCTCACCGATCAAAGCGGGACCACCTACTGGATCCTCAAGAACCTGCGCGACAACACCTACGTCCGGCTCAGCGAGGAACAGGTCTTCGTCTGGGAGGAGCTGGACGGCGACTCGTCGGTGCAGGACATCGCCATGGCCTATCTGATCAGGTATGGCAAGCTGGCGATCAACTCCCTGGTGCTGCTGCTGGAGCAGCTTCAGGACAAGGGCTTCATCGAAGACCCGCTGGTCAACGTCTACGGCGCGGTGGAGAGCAGCATGGCCCGCCAACGGGCCAACGTCTGGTGGCGGCGGGCAATCGGGGCCTTCCTCAACAAGGAATTCGCCATCCAGGGCATTGACGGCCTGATCGCGGCCACCCACCGCCGCTTCGGCTGGGTGCTGTTCACCCGGCCGGCGGCGATCGTACTGCTGCTCGTGGCCGTACTGGGGGCGGTCGCCTTCGGCCTGCACCTGCGCGCCGGGACGTACAGTGTCTTCACCGGGGCCGGCAACCTGCTGATCGTCGGCATCGTGACGCTCTACCTGCTGCAGGCCGTCACGCTGCTGATCCATGAATGGGCCCATGCCGTGACCACCAAGCACTACCGCCGCGAGGTGCGCAAGGGCGGCTTTCTGCTGTACCTGGGCATGCCCGCCGCCTTCGTGGACACGACCGACATCTGGCTCTCCCCGCGCCGGGAGCGCATCCTGGTGAGCTGGGCCGGGCCGTATTCGGGCTTCATCCTGGGCGGGCTGGCCGCGCTGATCATCCTGGCCGTGCCGGGCACGTTCGCCGCCGGGGTGCTCTTCCAGTTCGCTTTCCTGACCTACCTGACCTCGTTCCTGAACCTGAACCCGCTGCTCAAGCTGGATGGCTACTACATCCTGATGGACTGGCTGGAGATTCCACGCCTGCGCGAGAAAAGCCTGGCCTTTGTCAGCGGGACGCTGCGCGACAAGCTGCGCCGCCGGGAACCGTTCAGCCGCGAGGAACGCATCTTCGCCGTGTTCGGCCTGCTGGCCGGGGCCTGGACGATCGTGGCCCTGCTGGCCGCGCTCCAGCTATGGGGCGGCGCGCTGCTCGACCTGCTGCGCGGTCTGTTGGGCGGCTGACCGGCACACACAAAAAAGGCCGGGCGATCCTCCGCCCGGCCGTGAAGGCACACCCGCCCCGCCCTACCTCGCGGGGCAGGTCACGCCCTGCGGGGTGCGTGATTCGGACAGCCGCCGCTCGTATTCCTGCAGGTACTGGGCGGCGATCCCGGCATCGTGGATGATGACCAGATTCTCGTCGTTGGCCGCGGTCGCGCTGCCTGAGAAGTTGAACGAGCCGATCACCACGGTGTAGTCGTCCAGGATGATGACCTTGTGATGCAGAACGAACGGGTTGCCATCCTGGCGCACGTCCAGCCCGGCGCAGTAGAACTTGGATAGCTCGCTGTATTCGGTCAGGCTGCCGGTCGTCTCGAACACGCCCTGCACCTTGACGCCGCGCGCTGCCGCGTCCAGCACCGCCGCCCCCAGTGCGTCCTCGGTGAACGAAAATGCCAGGAACTTGATCGACGTCTCGGCCGACCTCACCTCCTCGACGAGCTGGGCGATCACCTGGTCTTCCGGCGCGAAATAGACCTCGAAGGGAATGCCGTCCACGCTGAACTGCGGGTACGGCGTGTCGCCGGTGGAGCGCGGGCCGAATAGCCGCCGCTCGAACATCTCGTTGAACTCGGTCTGGTAGTCCGCCACCATGCGCTGGCTGCGCACCCGGATGAAGTTGTTGTTGTTGCGATACGAGCAGTTGACGGTCAGATTCATGCTGCCCGTCCAGACCGTCGTCCCATCGATGATCACGAACTTGTTGTGCATCAGCGCCTGGCGGCCATCGTCGACGATCATGATCCCGGCGTCGTACAGTTCATCCAGCAAGGTCTCGTCCGGCGGAGTCTCCATTTTGTCGGCAATGGCCTCTCGTTTCGATTCAGGCGCGGCGAGGTAGTGCCGGTAAGCGGCCACATCCAGCCCGTTCAGATTATCGGTCACAATCCGGACGCGCACCCCGCGCTGGTGGGCGGCCAGCAGCGCGCTGGCAATCGCGGGCGAGTTCAACTCGAACGCGGCCACGTCGACCGTGCGGGTCGCGGCGGCGATATCCGCCGCCACGATCGTGTCCGGCCCATCCCGGTAAGTCGCCGGGTCGCGGCTGCCCGTCGGCGCGGAAAACAGCACATAAACCGACGCATCGGCGTTGGCGATAGGCGTCCCGCCCGGCGGAGGCGTGACCAGAGCCGGGGTCGGGGAAACCGCCAACGGCGGTGTGGTGGGGGTAGGCGTCAGCGTCCCAGTCAGGATGCCCACCAGATCGACCCCGGTGAGTTGGGAAAAGATCGCCAGGGCGAGCAGCAGAATCAGCAGGCCGAGACCATACTCGGTGCGACCTGCAATCGGCGGCTTCGAAGAAGAGGGCTGGGTCGTGGGCTTCTTGGTCATTCGGAATCCTTATCGGAGGGCGGGAAAGGGAATGGCTCATCCGGCGGCGCGCCGGCCTCGTCCGGCTTGAACTGACCGGCGATCCGGTCAAACAGACCGGGCTGCGGCGCGGCAAGCTCCTCCGGTTCGGGCGGACCGGCGGGCTTGTCGTCCGGCTTGAGCTGCCCGGCGATCCGGTTCAACAGGCCGGGCTGCGGCGCGGCAGGCTCCTCCGGTTCGGGCGGAGCGGCGGGCTTGTCGTCCGGCTTGAACTGACCGGCGATCCGGCCAAAAAGGCCGGGCTGCGGCGCGGCAGGCTCCTCCGGTTCGGGTGGACCGGCGGGCTTGTCGTCCGGCCTGAGCTGACCGGCGATCCGGTTCAAGAGGCCGGGCTGCGGCGCGGC
>JARKOQ010000025.1 GCA_029976005.1 Aggregatilineales bacterium
TCCACCAGCCCGTAATCATACAACTGCCGGAAGTCAATTGCACCTACCAGCAGCGACGAAAATTCGGCGACGTTCAGCCGGATTTCAGCATCGGCGTTGGCCGTGGGCTGAAGGCTGGCCCGGCCGCCCTCGAATCGGATCACGTGGCTGGCGGCATTGGATGGATAGAACGAATCGGTCAGCGTGATGCGCAGAGTCAGGCTCTGCCCGCCGAAGTCATGCCCGGCCAGAGCCTTGAAAACCTGCGGCACGCTGGTCACGCGGTACATCAGCCCTATGCCGGAGACGTTGGTCTGGTGGTAGACCGGCGGCAGCAGGGCGTCCGTCCCGTCGCGCGGGTCGCTCAACAGGTGGTAGAAGCCGTCGTCCTGGGTGTAGAACGCGATGCGCCCCACCTGATCGGCCTGGGTGTGCAGATAGGCGAAGAACTCCCCCAGCACCTCCCGATCCGGCGCGACGATCTCGCGCACGGTCAGGTCATAGCTGAAGGTATTGCTCTGGCTTGGCTCCTCGAAGCGGGTGATCAGGTAGCCGCGCAAGGTGGCTCCGTCCCAGTAACCAACCGCCGTGTTTTTCATGTCCAGCAACCGCTCGAACTCGACCGGGCGGCGGGTCAACAGGCCGTGGCGGGTCTTCATGTAGCGGTTATAGCAGGCCATCACGGCGTCCTGATCGTCCTCCGACAGGAAGCGCAGGTGGGCGCGCGAGGTCCCGGCAGGCAGCGCCGCCGGCAGGACATGGTAGCGGTGCTTCTGCGTGCCATACCCAAAGCCCATCTGGCGGTAGAAATCCGGGCGGAAGGGGTAGAGGGTCAGCAGGCCCACGTCCTTGCGGGCGTAGCGCTCGATGAAATACTGGATCATGTCGCGCGCGATCTTCTCCTTCTTGTGGATCAGATCGACCGCCACCGAACCCACGCCGCCCACCCCCAGGCGCGTCTGGCCGAACTGCATCTGGAAATCGTACAGGATCATCCCGCCCAGCAGGCGGCCGTCGCGGTACGCCCCATAGGCGGTCGCGATCGGGTCCTGATCCTGCATCTTGCCCACCACGCCGATGAAGCGCTCCTTGGCCTCCTGGGTGTTCAGGTGGCTGGTGGGATAGGCGCGGGCGATGATGTCCGCAAAGGCGGCGTAATGCTCCTCCGGCAAGAGCGCGATCTCCGTCATGGGCAGGTGTCCTCTCGTGGCTGAGTAGCGCAGGTGTGCGCGGAGCCGGTGCGCGATCCCCGCGCGCGTCCTTTTAACGATACCACACCCCGCGCGGGCGTGGGAATCGGAGAGCGCTGATCGGGTGCCTGTAGGGACGGATCATGCTGCGACCTCGCCCGTTGGACGCACCGCGCCGGTGCCTGCACCGACGCTACGAAAACTCCCCCGGATTCCAACATAACGCTGATGCCCTTCCTATACAGCTTTTACGCAGCGCCAACATTCCTCTGATACAGCGGCGCTATCATGAGGGTCAAGATAAGGAACACACCAGAACAGTGGTTTAACCCTAGCGCTTGAGGAGTGAACACAATGCCAGTCATGATCCGCAGAACCCCATGGGCCGAGATGGCGCGCCTGAACCGTGAGATGGCCGAGCGCTTCGCCGAGGAAGGCGGCGCCCGTACCTACCGCCTGGCCCTGAATGCCTACGAGACCGATGAAGCCATCGTGATCAGCGCCGCCGTGCCCGGCCTGGAGCCGGAGGACATCCACATCAACCTGGAAGACGACGTGCTGACCATCGACGGCGAGTTCAAGAGTAACATCGAGGACGTCAACTACCTCCTGCGTGAGCGCGCCGACGAAGGCCGCTTCCACCGCAGCCTGCGCCTGAACGTGCCGGTGGACGTCGAGAAGATCGAGGCCGTGTTCAACAACGGCATCCTGACCCTGACCGTCCCCAAGGCCCCGGAGGCCCGTCCGACGACCATCCCGGTCAAGAAAATCGCAAACTAACCTGCTGCGCGGCGCGTCCTACCAGGGCCGCCGCGCCTGGGACCGCGCTATGCGGCCAAGTCAGGGCAACCCGCCCGGTCTGGCTTCCCCCTCCAGGCCGGGCGGCCTTTTTTTGTTCTTGCCAAACCAATCACTATTGCTATAATCCTCCCCGGTGTTTCTCTTGAAAAGTCTGCGTGTGGAACACAATGGACGACTCGGATAGTTCGGATTTCCATAGGCTGCCTTGACCCCGGTCTTGTCGTCTCCTCTGCGATAGCTTCTCACCCAGACCAGACAGACACGACCACTTAAGGTGTGTCATTCTGGTCAGCCAGATAACTGCTTCATCACATCCTATACCGTTTCGGATTGCCGTATCTGGCCGTCCAATCAAGCTGTCATCTCACAGGCAGCTTTTTGGCATCTATCCACAAAGCCCGATCGTGACCCTTGAACAGGGAGCTTAAGACCCTGGTCAAAGGTTTGCGGATAGGTGCCGTTGCGTTGGCGACGGTGCTCGCAGGGTGATCCGCAGGAGGTGAACCATGAATCGTGAGCGGCTGTTCCGTGTCCCTATGGTTGTTCGCCAGCGCTCCCTGCTGGCGGATGTGATTATCCTGCTCGTGTTGGCGGTGGTGCTTTACCTGGGCGTCCGCCTGGCGCTGGATACGCCGGCTATCATCCAAGGCCCGGAAATCAGCCATGATCTCGCCGCCTTACCCTACTACACCCTCCTCTCTCTCGGACGCATGCTGGCGGCTTACCTGCTATCGCTGACCTTCTCAATCAGCTATGGGTATCTGGCTGCCCACAACCCACGCGCCGAACGCTGGCTGATGCCGATCCTGGATATCCTCCAGTCCGTGCCAATCCTGTCCTTCCTACCGATCGTCCTGCTGAGCCTGATTGCCATCCTGCCCCAGGGCCTCGCCATTGAGCTGGCTTCGATCATCCTGATCTTCACCAGCCAGGCCTGGAACCTGACCTTCAGCTTTTACCAATCGATGACCACGATTCCCAGCGAATACCGCGAGGCAGCGGCCGTGTTCCGCTTCAGTCGCTGGCTGCGTTTCAAAAACGTGGAGCTTCCTTTCGCCAACGTGGGGCTGATCTGGAACAGCATGATGTCCTGGGCCGGGGGATGGTTCTTCCTGATGGCGGCGGAAATCTTCACCCTGGGCGACCGCGACTTTCGCCTGCCAGGGCTGGGCGCCTTTTTGCAAACGGCTGCCAACGAGGGCGATACGAGCAACTTGCTGATCGGCATCGGCGTGCTGGTTCTGGTCATCATACTGCTCGATCAGTTCGTCTGGCGGCCCTTGTTGGCCTGGGCAGAACGCTTCAAAGTATCCCAGGTGGAAAGCGAGATTCCCGCCACCTCCTGGTTTCTGGATAGCCTCTCGCAATCGCGGCTGGCGCACTTCATCGGGCAGCAGTTGAATCGATTGAGCAAGCAACTCGATCGCGTTTTCAGCCGCCAGCCCGAAATGATCCCCAGCCTGGAATCGGCAGAACCCGCGCCAAAACGTACCTGGCGCAGTTGGATCGTGCCAGCAATGGTCGGGGTGGTGATTGCGTATGGCGCTTTTCGGGCGCTGGAGCTTTTCCTCACCTTGCCGGTAGCAATCTGGCCCCAGATCGCCCTGGGCGCGGGGGCGACTTTTCTGCGAGTCGTGATTGCGCTGCTCATCGCTCTCGCCTGGACGATCCCGGTCGGCGTGCTCATTGGGACCAACGCGCGAGCCGCGGCCTTGCTCCAACCGGTGGTCCAGATTACTGCCTCTGTCCCGGCGACTGCCCTCTTCCCGGTGTTGTTGCTGGGATTGGTGGGCCTGCCCGGCGGCGCGAACCTCGCTGCAATCCTGCTGATGCTCCTCGGCACGCAGTGGTATCTGCTGTTCAACATCATCGCCGGGGCATCGGCTATCCCGCAGGACCTCCAGTTCACCAGCGCGCTGTTGCGCGTACGCGGCTGGCGGCGCTGGCGCGTCCTGATCCTACCCGCGCTGTTCCCCTACATTGTCACCGGCCTGATTACCGCCAGCGGCGGCGCCTGGAACGCCAGCATCGTGGCCGAATATACCCACTTTGGCGGGCAGACCAGTCAAGTGACCGGCCTGGGCGCGCTGATCACCTCGGCCACCGCCAAAGGCGACTATGCGCTGCTGCTGGCTTCTACCCTGACCATGATCGTCATGGTCGTACTGATCAACCGTCTGGTCTGGCGGCGCTTATACCACCTGGCCGAAGTGCGCTTCCGGATGGACCAATAACCAGAGGAGAATGCCTCATGGACTCCAAGACCACCTTGCTCCGCGTCGACAAAGTCTCTCGTGATTATGGTACGGGCGAGCGCCGGTTTACGGCAGTCAAGGATATCAACTTGACTCTGCAAGCGGGTGAGTTCGTGGCCCTGCTAGGCCCGTCCGGCTGCGGCAAAAGCACCCTGCTGCGCATGATCACCGGCCTGATTGCCCCAAGCCAGGGCACAGTCTTCTACCGCGATAAGCCGGTAATAGGCGTCAACCCGCATACCACCATGGTCTTTCAGTCTTTCGCACTCTATCCCTGGCTGAGCGTCCTGGGCAATGTGGCCCTGGCCCTACAGGCCAGAGGGATTCCCACGGATGAAAGCCAGCAGCGCGCGATCAAGCTGATCGACCTGGTGGGCATGGACGGCTTCGAGAATGCGTACCCACGTGAATTGTCCGGCGGGATGCGCCAGAAAGTCGGCTTTGCACGGGCGCTGGCCGTGGAGCCGGAGATGCTGTGCCTGGACGAGCCGTTCAGCGCCCTGGACGTGCTGAGCGCCGAGGCCCTGCGCGGCGAGCTGCTGGAATTGTGGACCAACCAGCGGCTCCCGATTCAAGCCATTCTGATGGTCAGCCACAACATCGAGGAAGCAATCAGCATGGCCGACCGGATCGTGGTCATGGACAAGGAACCGGGCCGCATCGTCACCGAGTTTCCGGTCAACCTGCCTCGTCCGCGTTCCCGCACGCAGCCGGGCTTCGAAGCCCTGATGGACCGCATCTACGCCGCCATCGCCGGCCGGACCGAACCGGAAGCGCTGGAAGTCGGCACCGCTCCCGGCGCGCCAGGCCAGACCAGGCTTTTGCCCCCATCTTCGGTGAACGCCCTGGCCGGTATGCTGGAACATCTCAATGAAGCGGAGGGTAAACACGACATCTACCAGCTCGACCACGATCTGGAGATCGACATGGAAGACCTGGTGCATACCATCGAGATGGCGGAAATCCTGGGGTTCGCCACCGTCGCCGCCGGCGACATCCAGATCACCCCGCTCGGCGAAGCCTTTGCCGAAGCCTCGATTCTGGCCCGCAAGGATATCTTCGCCAACCGCGCCCGGCGTCTGCCGATGATCACCTGGCTGCTGGACATGCTCAGGTCCGTCCCGGAGGGAAACCTGCCGCGCAAGGTCTTCGACACCGCCCTCCAGGTGGAATTCCCGGAGGATATCGCCGATCGCCAGCTTGACACCGCCATTGACTGGGGCCGCTATGCCGAGCTGCTCGTGTATGACGATCGCTCCGAGCGATTGAGTCTGGATATCCCAGACGAGGTGGAAACGCCGTCCGCAGCGTGACCATCGACAAATCGCATAATCCGGGACTCACCATCCTGCCCTGACACGGTATACTCTGAGGCGCGCCCCTCACCAGAAAGCCCGACTCATGCGCGTGGTGATGCTCTCCAAAGCCTGCATCGTGGGAACCTACCAGCGAAAGCTGGAGGAAATCGCGCGCCTGGGGGTCGACCTGACGGTCGTCGTGCCGCCAGGCTGGCGTGACGAGCGCGGCGAGACTCCCCTGGAACGCGCCTATACCGAGGGCTACCGGCTGGTCGTCAACCCGATCCGCTTCAACGGCCGCTTTCACATCCACTTCTATCCCGGCTTCGAGCGCTGGCTTACCCCCGCGCCGGACATCGTCCACATCGACGAGGAACCCTACAATGCCGCCACCTGGCACGCCCTGTGGTTGGCCCGCCGGGCCGGGGCGAAGACCGTGTTCTTTAGCTGGCAGAACATCCAGCGCAGCTATCCCCTGCCCTTCGCCCTGGGTGAATGGTGGGTTCTGCGCAATGTGGATTACGCCCTCGTCGGGACGGAGAGCGCCGCCACCGTGTGGCGCGCCAAGGGTTACGACGGCCCGCTGCGCGTGATCCCCCAGTTCGGCGTCGATCCGGGCCTGTTCCGGCCCGCGACGCGGCCCATCGCCGGGCGGACGCGCACCCTGGGGTACGTGGGGCGACTCGTGCCGGAAAAAGGGGTGGACGTGCTGCTGGAGGCGCTGTCGGATTTGAGGCGGGATGGCGTGGTCAACTGGCGGCTGGACGTGATCGGCGGCGGGCCGGAACGGGCCGACCTGGAGCGCCGGGTCGCCGAATTCGACCTGCGCGATCACGTCAACTTCACCGGCCAGATCCCCAACCTGCAAATGCCGGTCTTCTTCCGCAACCTGGACGTGCTGATCGTGCCCTCACTGACTCGCCCCAACTGGAAGGAACAGTTCGGCCGGGTGCTGGTCGAGGCGATGGCCTGCGGGACGGTGCCGATCGGCTCCGACAGCGGCGCGATCCCCGGCGTCATCGGCGACGCGGGGATCGTCGTGCCGGAAGGCGACACCTCTGCCCTGATGCACGCCCTGCGCCGCCTGCTGCTGGACGACGAGCTGCGCCAGGAACTGGCCCGCCGTGGCCGCGCGCGCGTGCTGGCCCAGTTCACCCAGGCCCAAATCGCCCGCCAGACGGTGGAGGTCTACGAGGAGATGCTGAAGAAGTAGACAGGGGTCAGTCGACAGTTGGCAGTTCACAGTTGACAGTTCACAGTCGACAGTCGACAGTCGACAGTTGGCAGTTGGCAGTTGGCAGTTGACAGTCAGGACTCGCCCCACAGCCCCCTTCACCACAGGTCTGTAGTTCTTAACTGATCACTGGAAACTAATCACTAATAACCGTCTTCAAAAAGTTTGGGCCAGCGCCTACCGGCCCTGGCCCGCAAACCCCAAGCGGCGCGTGTGCGACGAACTTCCCCGGAAGTGGAATGACCGTGTGATGAGGGGAAGGGGTCTGATTCCGTTGCGCCTGCCTTGTACCCAATACCAACCAGTATGACGCATCCCGGCCGATTCAAGAAGTGAAAAGTCTCACATGATCATGAGACTTTTCTCATACTCTTTATGACACATCCCATGAACAACGGCCCCGGCGATGTCGACCGGGGCCGTTGAGAACCGAACGGTGAACCAGGGGGCTTACTTCCAGCGCGTCAGGATCGTCTCCCGCTGGAAGAGGCGCACCGCCACGTACAGCAGGGCCAGGTCCGCCACGACCAGCACCGCCGCCGAGATCAGGGCCGTCTGGACATTGTAGGCCACCACCCCGGCGATCTGGGCGAAGATCAGGCCCAGCACCGGCACGATCACGATCATGCCCAACTGCTCGGCCACGCGCGGATCGTTGACCCGGCTGCTGACACTCAGCCCGACCGTGGTCGCCAGCACGGTCAGCAGCGGCGCGATGACCAGCACGCTGATCAGGAACGGCGCGTTGAGCAGCAGGGCGCGCACCGCCGGGCTGGGCACGACCACGAACAGAGCGAGGCCGTACACGAGCGCGCTCAGCCACGCGGTGATGATCCCCGGCCCCGCCGCGGCAATGGCCTTACCCGCCAGCAACTGCGAGGTCGTGATCGGCGCGGCCAGCAGCGGTTCCAGGCTGCGATCGCGCTTCTCCCCGACGATGCTGTAGGTGGCGATCGTCATCGGGATCGCCAGCGGCACGATCAGGAAGAACAGGTTGAACTGCATCCCCATGAAGGCCTGCATGGCCTCCAGAGGCGTCAGGCCCTCGAAGCCCGGCTGCTCGAGGATCGCGGGCGGAATTTCGTCCAGATCGTTGCTCATCAGGTCCTGGTTGCCGCCCACCCCCAGCATGATCACCGGGATCAAAATCATGATCAGCGGCATCAGCACCACGATGTACAGCACGTAACGGTTGCGGAAAACGTCCGCCCATTCCTTCAGGATCAGAGTCGTGATCTTGTTCATCTTACTTCCCCCTCCCGGCGGGCTGTGCTTCGCCGCCGTTGACGAGCTGCATGTAGACGTCCTCCAGACTGGCTTCGGACGGCTGGACATACTGCACCTGCGCCCCCGCGCCGACCAGGGCCGCGACCAGGGCCGGGTTGTTGCGCTCCGGCTCGGCCAGGTCAACCAGCAGCGCGCCATTTTCGACTTCCACGCCGTGCACAAAGGGCAGCCCGGCGGCGGCCTGGCGGTGCGAGTCGGCCAGGTTGGCGAGCTGGACGCGCACCTTCAGCCCAAACAGGCGGCGGCGCAGCGCTTCCGGCGAATCGACCGCGATCAGGCTGGCGCGCATCACCCCCACCCGGTCGCACAGGCGCTCGGCCTCGTCCAGGTTGTGCGTGGTCAGGAAGATCGTGCGCCCCTCGGTTTTGAGCTGCTCGATGAACTCGCGCACGGTGCGGGCCGCCACCGGGTCCAGCCCGGAGGTCGGCTCGTCCAGGAAAACGGTCTGCGGCTCGTGCAGCAGGGCGCGGGCGATCGCCAGCTTCTGCTTCATGCCTTTGGAGAAGCCGCCGACCGCCTCCTTGCGGCGATCCCACAGCTCCAGGACGCTCAGGTACTTCTGCACGGCCTTCTCCGGCTGCTCGACCTCATACAGCCGGGCGTAGATCAGCAGGTTGTACTCCGCGCTCAGCCGGTCGTACATGCCGGGCGTCTCGGTGAGCACGCCCACCGTACGCCGGACTTGCATCGGCTCGCGCACGACGTCGAAGCCGTTGACGACGGCCGTCCCCTCGGACGGGCCGATCAGGGCGCTGAGCAGGCGCACGGTCGTGGTCTTGCCCGCGCCGTTCGGCCCCAAAAAGCCAAACACCTCGCCGCGCGGCACTTCCAGAGACACGGCGCGCACGGCGGTATTCTCGCCAAAGCGCTTGGTGAGGTTGGTTGTCTTGATCATGCGATCCCTCCACCTCCGCCGGGAACCCTCCCGGTTCGAGTCACGTCTACCATGTTATCAAAAATGAGAACGTTGTATCCCCCCAATTGTGCGGGGGTAGCCTGGGCGTTTTGCACGAGGAAAGGCAATAGGGCACGGATAACACGGATGGGACACGGATAAAAACGGATTAGAAGCTATCAAAAAGCCATGATAAGCCAGGCTTCCCCGTGGGCGATCACGAGGGAAGTGAACAATGGCTTTTCCATCCCGCCTTTGATCCGTGCTTCATCCGTGTTATCCGTGCCCTATTGCCTTTGGCTTCTACCGGCGCGCGCCAGGAGGACGAGGCTGCCCAGGCCCACCAGCCCCCACCATAGGCCCAGCGCCCCCGCCCCGCCCCGCCCGAAGAGCACCGGCCCCATCGCGGCCAGCCCGGCCCAGAACAGCGTCCCGAAAAACCAGCCGGCCTCCCCGCGCAGGAAGATCAACACGCTCAGGCGGGCCAGGGCCAGGCCGAGCGCGATCCGGGCCAGGGCGACCCCGGCATCGAGCAGCGGCTCGGCGGCGGGCCGGGCGAAGTAGGCGTCCAGGTCGGCCTGGCGGGCGGCGACTTCCTCCGGCGGCAAGTCCCACTGTTCGGGCGGGCGGTCGAGCAGGCTGAGGTTGGCCAGCAGCACCAGCGCGGCCAGCCCGGCGCGGATCATCACCCCCGCCCCGCCGACGCCGATCCCGACCATCCCCGCCTGGGGCAGCGTGACCACCGCGCGGGCCGGGTAGCGGAAGGTCAGGGCCAGGACGAGCGCCGTGAGCAGGCCCGTCCCCGCGCCGATCAGGACGGCCAGGCCGGGTTCGGCAATCCCGGCGGGCAG
>JARKOQ010000034.1 GCA_029976005.1 Aggregatilineales bacterium
TTGCGCAGCTTGTCGCCGGAAGCCGGCGTGAACAGCATCGCCAGCCCGACCCCGGCGGCGACCCCCGCCCCCATCCCAAGCACGAACATCACAAATCGACGCATGGCTGCGGCCTCCGTTGGCGTCCGCGCGGTTGCATGATGGATTCATTATACCAGATCGCGGAGAAAGCAGCGTCGAAGCGGCAAGCGTCTAAGCGTCCAGGCGACGCGTCACGCTCACACGACGGCACCTAAGGTGCCACGAACGCGCTGACATCGTGGATCGCGACCCGGCCGTCGCGTTCGACAACCGCCAGATTCCGACCGTCGGGACTCCAGTCCAGCGCAACGATATCCTCGCCAGTGATGGAGTCCTTGTCTATCACCTGTCCTGTTGCCATATCAACAAAACAAACCGACACCACATTCGAGAGAGCGACGAACCGCCCGTCAGGGCTTAAGCTCACGTCCTCGTAACCGCAATCCAGTTCGACATCATTCTCAAAGATCGGGGCGACAGATTCGACGGTTGTGTCATAGACCATCATCAGGGTGAGACCTCCCAGCACAGTCAACCGTTCTCCCTGGTGCCATGCCAGCGCGTCATCTATGTCATACCAACCGAAAACCTGCTCAATCTCCCCCGTTTGGGTATCAGCGATGTAGAAAAAGGGAGCATAGCTGTGTGGACACAGATCGCAGTTCTGTGTCGACTCGTTTGCCGACCCTCCACCCGCCAATTTAGTGCCGTCGTCATTCCACGCCAACATGTTGAGCGGTGGGCGCAGCGGCCCCGGTAGCGACTGAGCGATCTGCCACGTCGCTGTATTCCAGATGTCTACACTCCCCCAAGGGTCCAGGCTGCCTTGGGGGACATTGTTTCCCAGTACAGCCAGGGATGTGCCATCCGGGCTCCATTCCACAACCGATAGCCATTCGTATTGTGTCGGTAGCACCATCTGCAAACTGAAAGAGTGGGTTAGGGGATCGAGGTCCCAGATGCGAATGGTGGCATCGCCCACGCCGCCCGCGCTTGCCAGATGCAGACCGTCAGGACTCCACGACACAGACGGCACCGAGCCGCTGTGCCCGGTTAGATGCGCGACCTCTTGCAGCGTGGTGTCGTAAATTCTGACGCCTTCACTGCCTCCCACTGCCAGCAGTCGCCCGTCCGGACTCCACGCTGCGTCGTTGACTGTCGCACCTTCGGCAGTGATGGCGACCTCGTCGGAGGGGGGCAGGCCGTCGTCAGCGGGTGATGTAGTAGTCTCTGATGTTGTGGTAATTAACGAACAAATCTCAACGGGGTCATTGCACACTTCAACCACATCCATAATCTCAAGGATTTCCCGAGATAATTCAGGCGTTCTAAGCATGGCCCAATAACTATGTTCTGGATGATCCTTATAGACCGTGAAAAACAGGCCTATCTCAGGATAGCCAACAGCAAATGAAACATCATCCTCTCCCAAAAACGGAGGAGGGCCAAACGTGTTACGGATCAACTGAACCGAGACAGATATAGGGACAAGTATCTGTTGAACACTCCGATTGTCGCTATCTAGAGAAATCAGCACCTGCTCGGTAGAAATGTCGGTATTCAGCATTTCAGCGGGAATGTCGATATTGACTTGATATTGAATAGAGCTTAGCCCTTCAAAACCTGTGTCAACTACCTCATACTCCAAACTCCGTGCCGAAAGTATTGCTTCAAGTCGAGTGACCTCAATACCGGGTTCAATTCCTTCAACACATGCAAGCTCACAGTCATCCCCCTTCAATAAGTCATCCAAAGAGCGCGTACCCTGAGCATATGCGCATCCAACTGGATGCAACGAGCATATCAATAATACAAGCATTGCTGGAACGACTCGTCTCATGAGATTTCCTCCTCACAATAACCGGAAACAAAACCACCCGATTGTCCTGGCCCCCTCCTTCCACGATACGCGGATCGGCGGCGCCGGGCAACCCACGCCTGGCCGCCGCCTGCCCGACTCCGGCGCCGCCCTCGCCTTTCGCTTCGACGCTTGCCGCTTCGACGCTGTTTTTCTCCAGCCCATGCTAGAATAAAGATCACCGCGCCGTCCTGCGCCTGGAGGCCGCCGATGGCCCTGCTCTATCTGATCCGCCACCCGCATACCCGGCTCGACCTGGCCCGCCCTTCGACCGACTGGGACCTGAGCGAGACCGGCCGCGCCCAGGTCGCCGCCCTGCTGGACGCGCCGTGCTGGCCGCACGTCCGCGCCGTCTACGCCAGCGCCGAGCACAAGGCCATGATCCCGGCCGAGATGGCCGCGACCCGCGACGGCCTGACCTGGCGGCCGGTCGCCCCCCTGGGCGAGGTCGACCGCCGGGCCTATGTCGCCCCCGACCAGGCCCCCGACGAGGCCGCGGTCGCCGCCTTCTTCGCGCGGCCTGAGGCCAGCCCCCTCGGCTGGGAGACGGCCGCCGCCGCGCTGAGCCGCTTCCGCACCGCGCTGGAAGGGTTGCTCGCCCGCCACGCGCCGGAGGAATCGCTGGCGGTCGTCTCGCACGGGCTGGTGCTCAGCCTCTATGAGGCCCACCTGCGCGGCGAGCCGCCCTCGCTGGAGCGCTGGCGGGCGCTGCCCTTCTGCGCCATCGCCGCCGTCGAGCGCGGCCTGCTCAAACCCGTGACCGACTTCCTGCCCGCCCCCTACGCGGGCCTACCCGTCCCGGAGGGTGTATGAGACGCGCCGCCCCGCTTCTGATCGCGCTGGGAATGCTGCTCCTGGTGCTGGGCGGGCTGGGGCTGGCCGGGGATCGGCCTCCGGTCGCCGCTCAGGAGGACGCCCTCCGCGCCCGGCTGGAGGCGCTGGGCATCACGCCGCTGAGTCCGCCGCCGGAATTTCCCCCCGCCCTGGTCGAACTGGGCCAGGCCCTGTTTTTCGACAAGCTGCTGAGTGGCAACCGCGACATTGCGTGCGCCACCTGCCACCATCCCCTGCTGGCGACCGGCGACGGGCGCTCCCTGCCGCTGGGCACCGGCCAGACCGGGCTGGGCCCGGCCCGCGTCCACGCACCGGGGCGGATGTTCATCGCCCGCAACGCGCCCGACCTGTTCAACCGGGGCGACCCGGCCTGGCGCGTGATGTTCTGGGACGGACGGGTGCTGGTGAGGGGCGACGGGACGACCGTCACCCCGGCCAAGGACGCGCTGCCTGCCGGGTTGGACGGGCTGCTGGCCGTCCAGGCGCTCTTCCCGGTGGCCGCCATCGAGGAGATGCGCGGGCTGGCGGGGGACGTGGATGTGCTGGGGCAAGAAAACGAGCTGGCGCTCTACGACGAGTACGACTTCACCGGCATCTGGGCGGCGCTGATGGCCCGCGTGCGGGCCGTGCCCGGTTACGTCGACCTGCTGGCGGCGGCCTATCCGGACGTACGGCCGGAGGACTACGCCATCCAGCACGTCGCCAACGCCCTGGCCGCCTTCCAGGCCAGCGCCTTCGCCTTCACCGATAGTCCCTGGCAGCGCTATTTGCATGGGGAGGATGGCGCGCTCTCCGAGCAGGCCCGAACCGGGGCGACGCTCTTCTTCGGGGAGGCGGGCTGCTGGCGCTGCCACAGCGGGCCGCTGCTGACCGACCAGCGTTTTCACAACGTCGCCGCGCCGCAGCTTGGCACCGGCAAGCGCGAAGAAGCCCCGCACGACTTTGGGCGCGGGCGGGTGACTCACGATCCGGCCGAGCGCTACGCCTTCCGCACGCCGTCCCTGCACGAGGTGACGCTGACCGGCCCCTGGTTCCACAACGGGGCGTACACGACCCTGGAGGCCGCCGTGCGGCACATGATCGCCCCGGTCGAGTCGCTGCGCGCTTACGATGGCGCGGGCCTGATCGCGGAGCTGCGCGCCAACCTGTGGGACGATCCGGACACGCTGGCCGCCGTGCTCAGCACGCTCGATCCGCTGGCCGGAAGTCCGGTTCCACTGGCGGAAGCGGATGTGGACCTGCTATTGGCCTTCCTGGAGACGCTGGCCGATCCCGCCGCCGCCGATCTGGCGCATTTGATCCCGGAGTCTGTTCCCAGCGGCCTGCCCGTAGAAGATTGAGCAGCTCCGCTGCTCCGAGGCCAAGAGACCAGGAGGCCGGAGAAAAAGCGTCCAAGCGGCAAGCGCCGACGCGAAAGGCGAAGGGCAACCGCGCGCCGTTGGCCTGACCATAAACCACCAACCAATCACCAGGAACCAATAACCACCCATGAAAATCGGCATCCTTTCAGATACGCACAACCTCACCAACAACATCCGGGCCGCGCTGGCGGTTTTCGAGCGGGAAGGCGTCAGACGCCTGTTCCACTGCGGGGACATCACCGCCGAGGAGACCCTGGGCCTGTTCGTCGGCTGGGACATCACCTTTGTGTGGGGCAACATGGACCTGGCCCAGGGATCGCTGCAGGCAGCCGCGCGCCAGCTCGACCTGCGTCCGCCCGTGCCGCTGGTGCGGGTTACGATCGACGGCGCCTCGATCACGGTCCTGCACGGTCACGAGCGTCTGTCGAGTATCATCAACAGCCCGCTGCCGGAAGGCATCGCGCGCGGTTACGTCCTGCACGGCCACACCCACCAGCGCCGCGACGAGCGCCTGGGCCCGATCCGGGTGATCAACCCCGGCGCGCTGGGCGGCACGCGCCGCGAATCGCGCTCGGTGGCGATCCTGGACGTGGCCGACGACGATCTGCGCTTCGTCGAGATCGACGGCTAGCCGCGCCCATGCTCGAAAAACCCACCCTCTCCGACGAGCGGATCGCCGCCGGGCTGCGCGAGCACTTCGGGATTACCGCCGCCGGGCTGGACTTCCTGCCGGTCGGCCGCGACGCGAACGCCTGGGTCTACCGCGTGACGGCCGCCGATGGCGCGGCCTACTTCCTCAAAGTCCGGCGCGGCAAGCTCAACGAGCCGGGTCTGCTTATCCCGCGCTTCCTGAGGGATCAAGGGATCGCCGAGGTCGTCGCCCCCCTGCCCACCCCTGGGTACGTCCCCTGGGCGAGTTTGGAGGATTTCGCGCTGATCGTCTACCCGTTCCTGGAGGCGGCCAACGGCTACACGGCCGGCCTTTCCGACGCGCAGTGGATGGCCTTCGGGGCGGCGCTGCGCCGGATTCATGCGATCCAGCCGCCCGCCGATCTGGCCGCGAAGATGCGCGTGGAGGCGTTCGTCTCCCGGCACGTGGCGATAGTCCAGGCCATCAGCGCCCGGATCGCGGCGGGCGACTTCGACGCCGCCGATCCGTACCAGCGCGAGTTGGCCGCGTTTTGGAGCGCGCGGCAGGCCGAGATCGACTGGCTGCTGGCACGCACCGAGGCGCTCAGCCAACACCTCCGGGCGCGGCCGCTGGCCCCGGTGATCTGCCATGCCGACGCCCACACCCACAACGTCCTGGTCGATCGCGATCGGCTGTATATCGTCGACTGGGACGAGACCCTGCTGGCCCCCCGCGAGCGTGACCTGATGTTCGTCGGCGCGGGGATCGATGGCCCGAAATACGGCCCGTGCGAGACGGCCCTGTTCTACCAGGGCTACGGAGAGGTCATCCCCGATCCGGCGGCGATGGCCTACTACCGGATCGAGTGGGCGGTGCAGGATTTGGGCGAGTTCGGCACGCAGGTCTTCGACGCCGACGGTGTGGGGGCGGAGACGAAAGCCGACTCAGTCCGGCTGGTCCAGGGCATGTTCGCGCCGGGGAACAGCGTGGATCGCGCCCGCGCGTCCGAAGCCGCCCTGCCGCCTGGGTTGCGCTGAAGCCCCGCGAGAACCAGAATAAGACGGCAGGGCCGCCGCCATCCCCGCGCCGCCCGTATGCCTGTGGGGATCATCATCGAGGCCGGGAGCCATGAACAGATCGACCGCGTTCGAGCGATTCGCGCCCAGCATCCTGCGGGTCTACCACCGCGACAAGGAGGCCTTCTGGGCCGCCGTGACCGCGCCTTTCCTGGTCAACCAGATTTCGCTGACGGGCTGGCTACGCCACGCCCAGGTCGACCTTGGGCTGCTGGCCGTCTTCAAGGGGCTGGACGCCGAAGCCCAGCGCATTCTGAGCGAGTTCGGGGCGTCCCTGGGCCTGGACATCCCGCGCTGGAAGAGCAACCGGCCCCAGTATTTCAAGGACGCCTATCCCGTCTTTGCCTTTCTGGCGGTCTGGATGGACGAGGAAGGGCTGGCCGATCTTCTGGCGGATTTCGCCGCAATCCTGCGGGCGGGCGTGTACGCGGTGGCCGGATACGGGATTCTGGATGCCAACGTGGACAGCGACGCCCCCTCGCCCGTGGAAATTCTGGCCGCCCAGGCGCTGATCGCGGAGTACGAAACCCTGGCGCTGCGCATTTTTGGCGTGTCCAAAACCAACCTGGACATCGTGCAGCGCATGCGCGCCCTGTTCCTGGGGGCGGAGATCAAGGAAAAGTCCATGCGCGGCGTCGCCAGCCCGTACCGCCTGGACGATCCCAAGGACCTGGGCACCAAGGGGGCCAACGCCGTGACCCCGTACATGCTCAGCCTGGAGCGGCTGGGCCGCGCCGCGCTCATCGACGAGTACTGGGAAGTGTTTTTGCTGTTCGGGGCCGCCATCCAGATGATCGACGACTGGGCCGATCTGGAAGGCGATCTGGCGGTCGGGCATTATTCGCACGTGACCCTGGGGGCGGAGAACCTGCTCGCGCTCAAAGACCCGAAGCAGATCGCGCAGCGCCTGCGCGACGACCGGCAGCGCGTCCGCGACACCTACACGCGCAGCAAGGACATGATCGCCCAATCCCGCGCCATCCTGGCCCGGCTGGACGACCACCTGCTGGTCCGGCTGGTGAACGTGACCGAAGCCCGCCTGGATGCCTACTTCCGCAAGGAACTGAAGCTGACCTGAGGGCCTCGCCCTTTTGCATGGGCGGACGAACGTACTGCGAAACATCACCGTGGACCGGACGGGGCGGTGCCCCGTCCCTACAGTTTGACGCTTTTCTCTGGCCTTGGCCAGTTCCACACCGTGGCCCGGTTTTACTCTGGCCTCCTGGCCTCGGCGCAGCATCGCTGCGCGGCCTCACGGCCTCTCATACAGATGCGCCCGGCCGCGCTTGCCCGCCACCCGAAGCACGCCCAGCTCGCGCAGGCAGTAGGCCATCTGCCCGGCCAGGCGGCGCGGCTGGCCCAGCGCCTCCGCCAGCTCCGTCACCGTGAACGGGCCGGTCAGCCCGGCGGGCAGCAGCGCGGCCAGGTCGTCCGGCGTGGTGAAGAGGCGTTGGTCAACCACACCCAGCAGGCGGCGATCTTCAGTCTTCCAGCCGCGCCGCCGCCAGCTCCGGTTGCCATCGAAGCGCCGGATTTCCTCCTCCTGGGTCAGCACGACGTGCAGGCAGAAATTCGGGTGGCGCATCAGCGCCGGAAAGCTGACCAGTTCCGCGAAGAGTTGGGGATAGTCGCCGCGTTTGGGTGACCGGCGGCGGGCCGGCGCGCCCCGCCCATCCGGCGGCAGGCGCACGATCCAGCGCTCGCGCGGGATGGGATGCACCAGCCGGACAGGATGCGCCTCCACCAGGGCGGACAGCTTGCGCTTGATGTGCGCAAAGCTGCGCGTCTGGATTTCGATCAGCTCGCCGCCCTCGACCACGTCGACCACGTAGCCGTCGACCATCACCTCAAAGGCGGCCTCCGGCCCGGCGCACCAGCGCTTTAGCGCGGCGTGCAGGGGCGTCTCGCGTCGGGTGCCAATCCCGTTGGCTTTGCGGGGACTCATGATGAGAGCGATTGCATCAAGCAGCGGTCGCGGAATTGGCTGGACGCCTGGGTATCGTGCCGCAGGGCCGACGCCAGCCGGAAACACCCCCCCCGGCCGAGGTCGGACGCGACCGCTGCGGTGGTCTGGAGCCTGATCGGCAACTCGCAGCCGGGGTAAAAGTCCCGGCTGACGGTGAGCAACCCCATGCGGTTTCTCCCATGGCTCACACAAGCAAAGGGCGCTGGTGACGGCCAGCGCCTTCATTGTAGCGCGGAATGGCACCGGGGGAACGCAGCCTATGGGGGCGGCAGGCGTCCGACGCCTGGCGTTGCGACGCTCGTCCTACGAGCCTTCTTCGACAGCTAGGGCGCGGAAGACGCGCATGGTGTCGCTGTGGCCGGAAATCGTCAGCAGGCGGCCGTCCGGGGAAAGGAAGAAGGCGTTATTGCTGCCCGCTTCAATATCCAGTACCTCGGTCGTCCAGGTCTCGCCGCCGTCTGGCGTGGCCATAACGACCACGTGCCCGCCGCGCTCACGCGTCACGATCGTTCCCTGTCCGTCTGGGGTGAAGCGCAGCGCGGCGTACGCCATCGCGTCCAGCCGCAGGTCGTCGTTCAGCGGCAGGGGTAGGACGTTCCAGTTAGCGCCGCCATCGGCCGTGACGTGCAGCTTGCCGGTCAGGTCCAGCACATAGCCCTGCTCTGGGTCGGCCAGGGCGATCCCGCCCACGAAAAGGAGTTCGTCCTCTCCGACGACCGCCAGCGCCTCCCAGGTCTGGCCGCCGTCATCCGTGAACCAGACGGTGTTCAGGTCGGCGACCCAGCCAGTCGTGTCGTCCAGGAAGCTGGCATAGTAGCTCATGGGGACGGGCACGTCGGTCACGGCCGCCCAAGTCTGGCCGCCATCCCGGCTCAGCCGCACGTCGCCGCCGTTGCCCACGGTCCAGGCTGTCTCGGCGTCAACCACCGCCAGTCCGTAGCGGCACATCGAGTTGTTTTCGCCGCGCGTCCAGGTCACCCCGCCGTCCGTAGTGAAGTAGGTCGCGCCGTCCAGACCAGTCGTGATGCCGAAGTCCTCGTCCAGGAATCCGGCTATGGTAGTCGGCTGGGTGACGGTCAGCTCGTGGACAAGCTCCCAGCCGAGGGCCTGCGGGTCCTGGGCGCTGGCAATATGGGCGGCGACGAAGACCACGATGAGGGTGACGGGCAGAACCCGTCGGAGGAGGTGCTTCATCTGATGCTCCTTCATGAATCACTGCTCAGTCGGGGTTGGAGGGCCGGGGCGAAGGAAAAGACTCAGATTCACTATAGACCAACCTGCCCTGGGGCGTCAACGCCCCCGGATCAGCCCCAATCGGCAGGCCGGACCGACCTGTGTTATCCTTCGGGTAGGGATGGGAGAGTCCAAGGGGGGAGCCATGCGGATCGTGATTTTGGCCCTCGGCACGCGGGGGGATGTCCAGCCGCATGTTGCGCTGGGACGGGGCCTCCAGGCGGCCGGATATGCCGTCACCCTCCTTGCGCTGGACGATTTCGAGGCGCTCATCCGTGCGGCCGGGCTGGACTTTTTCTCGGCGGGGTTTCAGATGGCCGATCTGAGCCTGGCCGAGTACCAGGCCGCGTCGGAAGCGGGCAGCAACGTCCTGGGCGGGCTGCTAAGCCTGCTGCAAGGCATGCGCCCCCTGGTCGAGCGGGTGATGCGCCGCCAGCACGAGGCCTGCCGGCAAGCCGACGCCCTGATTGGGACGCTGCTGGGCATGGTCGCCGCCCGCGAATACGTGGAAGCCCACCCAATCCCTTACGCGGTCAGCATGGT
>JARKOQ010000068.1 GCA_029976005.1 Aggregatilineales bacterium
GTTCAACCGTGGGATCCCTCGCATGTTTTTCTGTGGCGGGTCTCTCTGCCATTAGAACACACCGCGGCGATTTGTAGCAACCACCACAATCACCAAATCTGGCGGGGCAATCCCGCCAAGCCATCAGGCAATCACATCAAAACGCGGTGGGAACCGCTGAAAGCGCCAAGGAAGACGCGAAGCGAGACAGCAACCCCCACCCAGGGCAATCGCAAAAGACATCTCACCACAGAGGACACGAAGGACACAGAGGGCAAACCAGTTCACCAGCTTTCGATTCGCGGCTTCAGTGGTGCAAATTCCCCTGATTTTCGCTTTTCTCTGCGTTTTTTCTTGGTGTTCTTGGCGTCTTGGCGGTTCATTTTGTTTTTGATGCGATTGCCCTGAACCCCCACCATTCCCCTCTTGACAGAAAGTCGAATCTGCCCGACAATAAAATGAGAACGATGACATTTCTTTGTGTCTGACAGGGTGTTTGATGCCAAAGCATCCCACCATCGTCGATGTCGCCCGCCTGGCGGGCGTCTCGACCGCGACGGTCGGCCGGGTGATCAACGGCCAGGACGACATCGTGCGCGAGAAAACGCGCCGGCGCGTCCTGGAGGCGATCAGCCAGTTGGGCTACGAGCGCAACTCGGTCGCCGGCAGCCTGCGCACCGATCGCACCTGCATGATCGCCCTGTCCATCCCGGATATCACCAACCCCTTCTGGCCGGAAGTCGCGCGCGGCGTGCAGGATACCCTTGAAGCGCACGACTACACGGTCGTCACGGTCAACAGCGACTGGGATGCCGCGCGCGAGCTGCGCTACCTCAAGATGGTGCGCCGCAACCGCTTCGACGGTCTGATCATCAACCCCACGGATGCCAACCTGACCGACTTCCACAGCATGGGCATCCCGATCGTCATCCTGGGCAGCGAAGAAGGCTATCCCAACTACGACTCGGTCGGCAGCGCCACCACCCAGGCCGTGCAGGAAGCCCTGGAGTACCTGTACCGGCTGGGCCACCGCCGGATCGGGCTGATCGCGGGCCGCTCCCGGCGGCGCAGAAGCACGAACCGCTACCACCCCTACGTCGACTTCCTGGCCAGGAAACAGCTTCGCCTCGACGAAGCGCTGATCGTTCACTCCGAGTTCTCGCTGCAAGCCGGGGCCTCGGCCATGCGCGAACTGCTCTCGCTCAGGGAGCCGCCCAGCGCGGTTTTCGCCGCGAACGACATCATCGCGATCGGCGCGATGCAGACCGCCCAGGCGATGGGCTGGCGTATCCCCGAACAGCTCTCGATCATCGGCATGGACAACGTCTATGCCGCGGCCACCACGTCCCCACCCCTGACCACGATCGCCAAGCCCAAGTACGAGATCGGGGTGCGGGCCGCGGACATGCTGCTCGCCCGCCTGGGCGGGGACGACTCGCCCGCCCGGCACATCCAGCTCGCCTGCACACTGATCGAACGAGGATCGACCGCCGCGCCGGGCTGCTGAGGCCCGTCGCCGGCGCTGAGTCCCGGCTTCGGGCCGGTCTGAACAATTTGGTTCATCAAAATGAGAACGTTCTCATTGGAGTGAGCAGATACCCGACATGATGAACACATCCGCTGTCTCACCTGCTGAACCCCCTGGACGTCTGGAGCGCGCCACAGGCTGCCTGCTGGGGCTGGCAATCGGCGACGCCTTTGGCGACCTGGGGCGCAGCCACGAGTACCGCCAGCGCTATGGCGTCATCACGAACTTATACGAAGGCGCGCGCAGCACCGACGACACCGAGTTCGCCGTGCTCACGGCCCAGACGCTGATCGATTGCCAGGGCGACCTCACCCTGGAAGCCGTGCTGACCGCCTGGCGAAAGTACATCCTGGGCCAGGGCGGGATGGGCGAGCGCGGCGGCAAGCCGCTTTACGGGGCCGTGGACAACCTGGCGCGCGGGGTGCTCCCACCCCGCTCCGGGCAGGACAACGTCCAGAACGACGACGACGGCGCGGCCATGCGCATCGCTCCCGTTGGGATCGTCTGCGCCGGAGACCCGCAACGCGCGGCCGCGCTAGCCGCGATCGATGCCCAGATCAGTCACGCCCGCGACGGCATCTGGGCGGCTCAGGCCGTTGCCGCAAGTATCGCTGTCGCCATGACCGGCGCATCGGTCGAGGCGATCATCGCCGCCGGACGCGACCAGATCCCCGCCGAGAGCTGGCTGGGGCGCACGCTGGCCCGCGCCATGGCGATCTGCGCGGAAAGCGCCAGCCTGTTCGACGCTTACGAGCAGCTCCATACCCGGCTCTGGACGCCCGTCCATTCGATGGCCGCCGAAGCGATCCCCCAGGCATACGGCGTGTTCCGGCTGACCGGGGGCGACTTCCGGGAAGGCATGGTCTGGGCGGGCAACTTTGGCCGGGATGCGGACACGATCAGCGCCGTGGTCGGGGCGCTCTGCGGAGCGCTGCACGGTGAGCGGGCCATCCCGGCAGGTTGGGCAGACAAAGTCGACCGCCCGGCGGGAGTCTGCCTGAAATTCGCCGCCGAAAAATCGATGCGCACCCTGGCGCAGCAACTCATCGATCTGAAGGTCTGACCGTGGGACGTCGTACGCACAATGTCGTGTGTACTTGAGTTCTGTTCGCACGTTAGGAGGAAAGATGATGCAACGTGTATCAACCCGCTGGATAGCACTCCTGGTGCTGGTCGCCCTGATCCTGCCCAACGTCATCACCCTGGCGCAGGACAATGTCGTCACCATCGAATGGTGGACCGTCAACTCCGAGGAATATTCCGAAGAAGCGCAGCGCGGCCTGGCCGCGCAGTTCGAGGCCACGCATCCCAACATCCGCGTCAACGTGACCGTCCTGCCGGAAAGCGGCTTCGACGAGCGGATGACCACCACCCTCGGCGCGGGTGAAGGCGCGCCGGACGTGGCTTTCTTCTGGAACACCAACTGGTATCCTCAGGCGCTCGACCTGACCCCTTACATTGAAGCCGATCCCGATCTCGGCCCGGAAACCTACTTCGAGAACTTCTGGCTGACCCGCGCCGTCTGGCAGGACAAAATCGTGGGCCTGCCCCTGGGCGTGGGTGCGAACTTCGTGATGTACAACAAAGCGGTCTTTGATGAAGCGGGAGTCGAATATCCAACCGCCGACTGGACGACCGACGACTACCTCGAAATGGCGGCCGCCCTGGCCGACCCCGATCAGCGCCGCTGGGGCGGCGACCGGCCGCGCGGCCCGTTCCGCGCCATCTGGCGCAATTACGGCGCGTTCCCCTACAGCGACGACAGCACCACGGTCGACGGCTTCCTGAACAGCGACGCTTCGGTCGCGGCCTACACCTGGCTGTGGGACCTGGTCGCCAGCGGCGCGACTCCCACCCCGGCCGACCTCGAAATCCTGGGCACCGAAGGCACCGGCCCGATCGACCTGTTCCTGGCCGGCCGCCTGGCCATGGCGACCCTCAACCAGGGCCACATGCTCAACGCGATCGATGCCGGGGTTGAATTCGGCATCGTGCCGGAGCCGCAGGTGGAAGGCAACGAGCGCTACGTCAACGCCTGGTCGCTGACCGCCTCGATCTGGTCCGGCACCCAGCACCCCGACGAAGCCTACGAGTTCCTGAGCTACTGGGTCGGCCCGGAAGGCCAGCGCTACCTGATGGAGAACGGGAATCTGTTCCCGTCCATCCCGGAAGTCCTGGCTGAGTACGAAAACGCCGAAACCGACTACGCGCAGGCCTTCTTCAGCGTCCTCGAATACCGCCAGGTAGCCGAATGGACCAACGCGCATCCCTGCAACTCGACCGTCCTGCGGGCGGCCGTCGACGCCTGGGACCTGATCAACCTCGGCGAGATCGAGCGCGATCAGGTCGAAGCTACCCTGGATGGTCTGGTCGAGCCATCCCAGGCCGCGCTGGATGAATGCGTCGCGCGCCTGGGCGGGTAAGCCGTTCGCACACTTCTGAGACCGCGAGCCTGCGGAGGCTGCCCGCCTCCGCAGGCTGCACGGAGAAACCACCATGTTCTCAACCTGGCGAGCCTTAAGCCCGCGCGCGCGGCGTGAAGCCCTGGAAGCCTACCTGGCCCTGACCCCCTGGATCATCGGCTTCCTGATCTTCACCGTGTTCCCGATCGGGGCGTCGATCTACCTCGGCTTCACCCAGTGGACGATCGTCGAGCCGCCGGAGTGGATCGGGCTGGACAACTACGTGCGCATGTTCACGCGCGATCCGCTGTTCTGGCAGGCCCTCAAGGTGACCGGGCTGTTCGTCCTGATCTCGCTGCCGCTCAAGCTGATCCTGGGTCTGATGCTGGCCTTGCTGCTCAACCTCAAGATTCCGGGGATGAATCTGTACCGCACGGTGTTCTACATCCCGGCGGTGATCTCCGGCGTGGCGGTCTCGCTGATGTGGATGTGGCTGCTCCAACCGGACACGGGTGTCGTCAACACACTCCTGAGCTACATCGGCGTCAAGGGGCCAAACTGGTTCTGGGATCGGCACTGGGCGCTGCCTTCGGTGGCGATCATGAGCGCCTGGAAGGTCGGCGGCAGTGCGATCATCTACCTGGCCGGGTTGCAAAACATTTCCGCCCACCTGTACGAAGCGGCCGAGATCGACGGCGCGAATCCCTGGCACCGCTTCTGGAAGATCACCTTGCCCCTGCTCACGCCGACAATCTTCTTCCAATTGATCATCGAGCTGATCGATTCGTTCAAGGTGTTCACCGAGGCATTCGTGATCACCCAGGGCGGCCCGCTGAAGTCGACCTACTTCTACATGCTCTACTTTTACGAAGAAGCCTTCCAGAACTTCAACATGGGCTATGCCTCCGCGCTGGCGCTGCTGCTGACTTCGATCATCCTGGCGACCACGGTCTTCATCAACTACACGTCGAAGCGATGGGTGTACTATGAATCGTGAGACTGAGATCACCTTCAAGGAGTCGGCCGCGGCCGCAGCTCGGACCGCGCGCCGGGCCGATCTGGGCCACAGCGCCCGGCAGTGGCTGGGTTATGCAGCGGCCTATGGCTTTATGACCGTCCTGGCCCTGCTGTTCATGATCCCGCTGCTGTGGATGTTCTCGACCTCGCTCAAGAGCCGCCAGGAGATTTTCGCCTGGCCGCCGGACTGGATTCCGACCAGCCCGCAGTGGTTCAACTACGCCAGCGCGTTCGAAAAATATCCCCTGGCCCGCTTCATGCTCAACAGCGCCTTCCTGGTCATCGCCAACACGATCGGGGAGCTGATCTCCGTCCCGCTGATCGCGTTCGCTTTCGCCCGGCTGCGCTTCCCCGGCAAGCGTATCCTGTTCGTCCTGATGCTCAGCACGATGATGTTGCCGGGGCAGATCAAGCTGATCCCGCTCTTTTCGATGTTTTCGCGCTTGAAGATGATCGGCACCTACTGGCCGCTGATTCTGCCGTCCTTCTTTGGCAATCCGTTTTTCATCTTCCTGATGGTGCAATATATCCGCACGATTCCCCGCGAGTTGGATGAGGCCGCCCGCATGGATGGGGCCAGCACGTGGACAATCCTTTACAGGATTATCCTGCCGCTGTCGCGTCCGGCGATCACCGTCCTGGTGGTCTTCACCTTCCTGTGGACGTGGAACGACTTCCTGCAACCGCTGATCTACCTGAGCAGCTTTGATTCATACCCGATCTCGGTCGGGCTGGCCTTCTTCCAGGGGCGCTACAGCGTCGAATGGAACCTGTTCATGGCCGCCACCCTGATCTCGATCATCCCGGTCCTGGTGCTGTACTTCTTCGCCCAGCGCCACCTGATCGGCGGCATCTCGTCGCTGGGACTGAAAGGCTGATATGCCCGACCTGGCGGACTTCAAGCGGCGGGCGCGCGGCAGTCTGCTCGGCGCGGCCATCGGCGACGCCCTGGGCGCGCCCTGCGAAGGCATGAGCGCCCAGGCGATCCGCGCCCAGCACGGCATCATCACGGACTTCCTGTCGGCCGACTCGGTCGGAACGGACGACACCGATTTCACGCTGTTCAATGCCTGGCTGCTGCTGGAGCACGGCCCGGCCATCACGCCGCAGCAGGTCGCCGCCGAATGGCGCGACAAGCTGCTGAGCGGCCGCTTCTACTACCGCCCCGGCGGCTTCAGCGACGTGATCGCCACCCGCAACCTCCAGGCCGGGCTGGAGCCGCCGTTGTCCGGCGCGTTCAACCATCAGATGTGGAGCGACGGCGTGGCGATGGCGATCAGCGGCGCGGGAATCCTCAGCGCCGGGAACCCGGCCCAGGCGGCCCATCTGGCGGCGGTGCTGGGCTGCGTCTCCAACGGGCGCGATGGGATTTATACCGCCCAGGCCGTGGCGGCGGCGATCAGCCTGGCGATGGTCGGCGCGTCCCTGGACGAAATCGCGGGCGCGGCGCTGGCGGCCGTGCCGCCCGACTCGTGGACGGCGCGCGCCCTGCGCCGCGCTCTGGACGTGGCCCGCGCGGCCCCCGACCTCGAAGCCGCCCTGCCAGCCATCGACGCCCAGGTGATCGTGCCCTGGTGGCCGTGGGCGGACCTGGCGACCGAGGCCGTGCCGGTCGCGCTGGCGGTTGTGCTGGCCGCCGGAGGCGACTTCCGGCAGGCGGTCACGGGCGGGGTGCGGATGGGCCGCGACGCCGATACGATTGGCGCGATCGCGGGCAGCCTGGCCGGGGCCTATGGCGGCGAGGATGCCATCCCCGCAGCCTGGCGGGCGCGCGTCCAGACTTCGACCGGGCACTGCATCGGGTTCATCGCCGGACGGCGCATCGTCGATATGGCCGACGCGCTGGCCGGGCGCGCGTGGGAGGCAGCCGGTGGATAAGCGCGAACGATTCCTGGGCGCGATGGCTGGCCTGGCCTATGGCGACGCGATCGGCTTCCCGGCCCTGTTCCACCGCTTCCAGCATCCGGCCATGCCGCGCCGCCGGCACGCCTTCCTGTGGCGCACCAATGCCGAGCTGGACGAGCAGCGCATCACCCGGCTGATGCTGCCCTTCACCCACCGGGTCGAAGCCGCGCACCTGGAAATCGGCCCGACGGACGACACCGAATGGGCGCTGCTGACCCTGCGCGCCCTGCTGGCCGCCGAGGGCGATCCCACGCCCGACACCTTCCTGGCTCCCTGGCGGGACGAAGTCCTGCCAAACGCGGACGGCGTGCGCAGCAGCTTCTCCGAGCGCGCGGCAATCGAGAACCTCCAGCGCGGGCTGCTCCCCCCGGCCACCGGGAACGACAACCCCCTGCACTACGAGGATTGCGCGGTGGCGCGGGCCGTGCCGATCGGGCTGTTCTGCGCGGGCGATCCTGACCGCGCCGCCCAACTGGCCGGTTGGGACGCCCAGATCACCCAGGCTGAGGACGGCATCTTCGCCGCGCGGGGCATGGCGGCCGCGATTGCCCTGCTGGCGGCAGGCGCATCCCTGTCCGACGCCCTGGCCCGCGCCCGGTTGGAATTTCCGCCGGACTCCTGGATCGCCCACCTCGACGAGATCGCGCGGGAGTGCCTGCGCCAGGCCGCCCGGCCGGACGACCTGACCGTCCTGCTCACGGCGCGGGTGATCAACACGGTGTATTCCTACGGGTCGGCCGCGCCGGAGACCTTCCCGGCCGCGCTCGTGATCGCGGCCGCCTGCGATGGGCAATTGCAACCGGCCTGCTGGCTGGCCAGTACCCTGGTCAAGTCCGCCGATTCCCTGCCTGCCATGACCGGCGCGCTGTGCGGGGCCTATCAGGGCATTGGCGTGTTCAGCCCAATCTGGCGCGCGGCGCTCTCCACCGCGCGCGGGCTGTGCCTGCCCTTTCTGCAGGGGGCCGACCTGGAAGCCCTGACCCTGCGCCTGCTGGACAAGACGGAGAGCTAACCACATCGGCCCGCTTTTGCCTTTACTGAGAACTGTCGACTGTCAACTGTTCACTGCCTCCAAGGATTTCCCGATGACTCTCCCCGCCGATTATTCTGAGCGCGTCTACGCCGGCTGGCTCGGCAAATGCATTGGCGTGCGCTTCGGAGCGCCGCTGGAAAACTGGACCTACGAGGACATCCGCGACAACCTGGGTGAACTCTCCACCTATGTCAGCGAGGATCGGGGCAAGGTCTTCAAGCCCGACGACGATACCTCGGTGCCCATGATCCTGATCCGGGCGCTGGAGGATCACGGCGCATCGCCCGACCTGAGCGCCGCCCAGATCGCCGAGGCCATGCTGGACTACATCGGCTACGAGCACGGTTCGGTGTGGTGGGGAGGCTACGGCGCGTCGTGCGAACACACCGCCTACCTCAACCTCGTGCACGGCATCCCCGCCCCGCGCTCCGGCTCGATCGCCCAGAACGGCGTCACCCTGGCCGAGCAGATCGGCGGGCAAATCTTCAGCGACATCTGGGGCCTGGTCGCGCCCAATAATCCGACTCTCGCCGCCGACCTGGCCGAGCGCGCCGCCAGCATCTCCCACGACGGCAACGGGCTGTACGGCGCGCGCTTCGTCGCGGCCCTGGTCAGCACGGCTTTCAGCGAATCCGACCCCGCCCGCCTGATCGCGGCGGGCCTCGCCCAGATTCCGGCGGAGAGCGAGTACGCCCGCGTCATGCGCGCCATGCTGGACTTCCACGCCGCCCACCCGGACGACTGGCGGGCCGCGTTCGGCTACCTGAAAGCCAATTTTGGCTACGACCGCTATCCCGGCATCGTGCCGATCATCCCCAACGCGGGCGTGATCGGACTCGGCCTGCTGTACGGCGCGGGGGACTTCTCCCGCGCGATCCAGGTGAGCAACATGGCCGGCTGGGACACCGACTGCAACGTGGGCAACGTCGGCGCGATCATGGGCGTGGCGCTCGGCCTGGATGGAATCGATCCGGCCTGGCGCGATCCGATGAACGACCTGCTGATCTGCGCCAGCGTGATCGGCACCCGCAACCTGCTGACCATCCCCCAGTGCGCGGACCTGTTCGTACGGCTGGGCCGCGCCCTGGCCGGGCAAACGCCGCAACCGGCCGCGCCGCGCTACCACTTCCGCTACCCCGGCTCGACCCAGAACTTCGTGGGCCGGGGCAAGCTGGGACGCCCGATCCACCTGCTCCAGGCCGAAGTCGACGGCACGCCCGTCCTGCGCACCGCCATCCGCAAGCTGAGCAAAAAGGGCGAGATTCGGATCGCCACCCGGACGTGCTACCGTCCCAGCGAGCTGAGCGGCAACTACTACGGCGCAGCCTTCACGCCCCTGCTCTACCCCGGCCAGACCGTCACCGCGCGGGTGTCCATCCCCGCCAACGCGCCGCACACGCTGCGCGCCGCGCTGTTCGTCACCGACGACTATCGCGGCCAGACCCACCAGGGAGAGCCGGTCGCGCTCCAGCCGGGCGGCTGGCAGACGCTCACCTATCCGATCCCGGCCATGAGCGACGTCTGCCTGTCGGAAGTGGGGGTCGTGCTGCGCAACCTGGGTGAGCCGTGGGAGATCGGGGCCTTCCACCTGGCCGAGATGGATTGGTCCGGCGCGCCGGACTGCACCACGACCTTCGCCCACAACAAGCCAGAAGCGGGCGCGATCGGCGAGTGGACCTACTGGCGCGGCTACTGGCGGCTGGAAGACGGCGTCTATCACGGCAGCGGCGTGGGCCTGTGCGAGACCTACTCCGGCGATCTGGCCTGGACCGACTACACCCTGACCGTCGATCTGACGCCCCATATCGGCGAACACCATCTCGTCCTGGCGCGCGTGCTGGGCGCGCGGCGCTGCTACGCGGCCGGACTGGCCCCCGACGGCCGGATCGCGCTCTACAAGAAGACGGGAGAGGTACGCGAAGTCGCCGCCGCGCCCTTCGTGTGGGAGATAGGCCGCAGCTACACGATTACCATTGCCGCACAGAGCGCGACGCTGCGCGTCCGCGTGGCAGGCGAGGGCCAGACCCAAAGCCTGACCTGGACCGATCCGGAGCAGCCCTACCTGCACGGCCAGATCGGCCTGTCCACCTGGCACGGCGGCCATACCAGTTTCCAGCGCGTCCGGATCGCGCCGGGCGGCGGAGAGTCACCTGCCTGACACGGGGAAAGAGGCTCGACGATGGCGAGATTGCACGAATACCAGTCCAAAGAGATTTTGCGCGCGGCCGGGATCGCCACGCCCAGGGGCGCGGTCGTCCGCACGGCGGAGGAGGCCCGCGATCAAGCGGCGGCGCTGGGCGGCCCGGTGGTCGTCAAGGCCCAGGCCTGGGTGACAGGCCGCGCCGGGCAGAATCTGATCCACTTCGCCGCGACCCCGGAAGAAGCCGCCCAGGCGGCCCGCGCCCTGCTGGACCGCACGCTGGGTAAGTTCCCGATCGACCGGGTGCTGGTCGAGGAGCGGGTCGCGATCGAGCGCGAGTTCTACCTGGGCCTGATCGTGGACGGCCAGGCCCGCGCCCCGGTGGTGATCTTCGGCAGCCTGGGCGGCACCGGCGTGGAGGACATCGCCCGGCTGCACCCGGACAAGATCGCCCGCAAGACCGTGGACATCCGGGACGGGCTGCGCGATTTCGAGGCCCGCGATCTGGCCCGCCAGACCGGGTTGAGCGGCAGGCTGCTGCTCCAGCTCAGTGAAACCATGACCCGCTTCTACGCCGCCGCGCGCTCGTACGAGGCCCGCTCGGCGGAGATCAACCCCCTGGCGCTGACGGCGGACGGCCAGCTCGTGGCGCTCGACGCCCGCTTCGTGATCGACGATTACGCCGTCTTCCGCCACCCGGACCTTGCGATCGACGTGCCGCGCGACTTCGATCACCCGCCGACCCGCCTGGAGCGGATCGCCTGGCAGGTGGAAAAGGACGACTATCGCGGCACGTTCTACTTCATGCAATTGATGGAAGGCTTTGCGCCGGGCAGCGGAGTCGTCGGCTTTCACGGCGCGGGCGGCGGCGGCAGCATGATGAACATGGACGCCCTGCTGGCAGAGGGCTTCCAGATCGCGGACTTCGTGGATACCAGCGGCAATCCCCCGGCCAGTAAGGTCTACCGGGCGGCCCGGATCATCCTCAGCCAGCCGGGGATCGACGGCTACTATGCGGGCGGCAGCGGTGTCGCCAGCCAGGAGCAATTTCACAGCGCGCGCGGATTGGTCAAAGCCTTCATGGACGCGCCGCTGACCGTCCCGGCCGTGATCCGGCTGGGCGGCAATGCGGAGGAGCAGGCCATCGCCATCGTGCGGCGAGCCAACGGAGCCTTCCCCGCCCCGGTCGAAGCCTACGGCCGGGCCGATCCCCCCGAAGCCTGCGCCGCGCGCCTGCGCGAGTTGATCGACGGCTACACGCCCCAGGCCAGCCCGCCGCCGGAGAGTCTCCCCGCCCAGGAGCCGTACCGCTTCGCGACGGTCACGGGCGGGACGGTCACGCTGGATCACGCCCGTTGCCGGGCCTGCGCCTCCAAAGTCTGCGTGGAGAGCTGCGTCGCAAGGATTCTGACGCTGGTCGAGGGCGTGCCGGTGCTGAACATCACCCCGGAGGAAGCGCGGCGCGGCGGCTGCACGGAATGTCTGGCCTGCGAGGTGGAATGCGCGTTTTTGGGCAACCAGGGAGGGCGCATCGACCTCCCCATCCCCGGCCTGACCGGGCAGGAGGTCCCCCATGCCGATCCTGATTGACGCCACGAAGCGCGTGCTGGTCCAGGGCATCACCGGGCGTGAAGGCGCGACCCGCACTCAGCTCATGCTCGACTACGGCACGCGGGTCGTCGCCGGAGTCACGCCGGGCAAGGGCGGCCAGACCGTGCTGGGCGTCCCGGTCTACGATACCGTCAACGAAGCCAACGCGGCAGCCGGTCCGATCGACGTCAGCGTGCTGTTCATGCCCGCGCCGCTGGTCAGGGCGGCCGCCCTGGAAGCGATCGCCGCCGGGATCAAGCTGCTGGTCCTCGTGCCCGATCGGGTGCCGCTCTACGACGTGCTGGAGATCGCGGCGGCGGCCCAGGCCAACGGCGCGCAATTCGTCGGGCCGAACACCCTGGG
>JARKOQ010000075.1 GCA_029976005.1 Aggregatilineales bacterium
GTGTCGACATTGCCCACCGCCTGCTGGAGGGCCTGGCTGATGCCGTCGTTGGCGATGTCCGTCACCAGCGCGACCGGGTCGGGACGGCCTTCGCCCGTGTAGAGCGAATAGACCGTGACGTACAGGAAGTCTTTGAAGACCTCGATGGCGTAGTAGTCATCCTCGCTGAGCGCCTCGCCGGCCAGCTCGCGGCGGGCCATCTCCGCGAAGCGTCCCGCCTCAAAGGCGACGTCGTGCAGCACGACCATCGTCCCGGCCAGGGCCTGGTTGGTGTCCTGACTGAATCGGTCGGTACTTACGCCGCGCGCTTCCAGCCCGCGGTAGGTAGTCGCCGCGACCATGGCGATCCGGGCGAAGACCAGCGGGTTCGGCTCCACGTAGCCGAAGCTGGCCAGCGGCGGGCCGCCTCCGCCGAAGCCGGTCGGCTGTTTGACGTACAGCACGGTATCGTGCTTGAGTTGGGTATAGCTGCCCAGCCCGGCCTGGAGGTCGCGCCGCTGCCAGGCCTCGGTCTGCATCAGGGGCGGGTAGGACGCCGGGTCGCGGTGCCACAGGGGTTGGAGCGTCCACAGCCAGCCGCCGTAGATGTTCTCCATCCAATCGGCGGGTTCCAGCCCGGCCAATGTCTGGCGCATCAGGTCGAGCTGGCTGTCGTAGTTGGCGAAGGCGGGCACGCCCTGGGCGGCCAGCAGGTTGTAAGCCACCTGGGAGCCGCTTGCCGCGGCCACGTCCAGCGCGGAGGGCAGCAGGCGCGGGTTCTCGCGCGTCCCGACGTAGGGGTACATCAACTGGCCCAGCACGTAGCCGTCGAAGGTGAAGCGCTGGCCCATCAGCCTGAAGCCGCGCGTCAGGGTGGCGACGTCCTCCGCCTGCGTGTCGGGCGGCAGGATCAGGCCGTTGATGCGCGGGCCGGGCAGGGCCTCGATCTGGGCCTGGAAGGCGGCCAGCGTCGTCCCGTCGGCGAAGGTCGTGGGTCCCAGGTCGGCCCCGAAGGTCGCCAGGGCCAGCGGGCTGTACTCCGCCGGGCCGAGGTCGTCGCTGGGGCCGATCAGGAAGCTCAGCATGTCGTGCAGGGCGCTCCAGTCCTCGACCGCCGCCGGGGTGATCGACAGGGCGCGCAGCAGGATCAGGGCGATCTGGGTTTCGCGCGCGTCATTGGCGCGGAAGGTGATCCGGCTCAGCCAGTTCATGCCCCGGAAGTAGGCTTCCAGGGTGGCATCGCCTTCGTAGTGGCCGCGCGGCCGGTACTGGCTGAAGTCCTCGATGTAACCCGGCAAGAAGGGGATCGGGGCCTGCTCACTTCCGGACAGGATCAGGTCGAGGATCGGCTGCGCTTCGGCGGCGATGGCCGGATCGACAATCCCCGCGACCTGGTCCGGGGCCAGCAGTCCGACCGCGACCGCCATGTAGACCTGAGCCGCACGGTTCGGCTCCTCCAGGGGCGTTCCGGCGTAGGCCGGAGCCTGGGCATGGAGAGTCTGGGTGACGGCGATCGCCATGTCGCGCACCTGGCCGATGAACAACCCTCGTTCGAGGTCGGTCAGCAGGTTGTCGAAGACGTAGTGCAGGCTGTGCAGCATGGCGTCGGTGGTCACGAAGAAGGCGTGGCCGATATCCTGCTGGTCGGTCGGCAGCTCCCAGTTGAAGCCCGGCGGGACGCTGCTCCACACCTCGTCTTCCTGGTAGGCGTCATCGAACTGCGCGAAGCCGCCCGGCACGACCACGAACCCATTCTGGGCCAGCAGCGCCCGCTGGGCCTCGTTCAGCCCGGCATCCTCGACGAAGCGCACCGCGCTCAAATCGACCGGCAGGGCGGGCATATCCCCGGCGTAAACCGGCGGCGGGGTGATGGTCGCCGGATCGGGGATGTCGCTGCCGTAGCCGCTCCCGATGAAGGCGGCCCAGTCCCAGGCGATCAGGCTGGACGCGGCGGGCGGGATGAGCGCCGGAGCGCCGGTCTGGGCGGCGGGCTGGGTGGATGGGATTTGCCCGGCCAGCGGCTCCACGAAGTACGCGCCCGCCTGGCCTTCGGCGGCCCAGCCGGCCAGGTCGGCGGTCTGGATCAGCCACCAGTAGATGCTGTCGGCGCAGACCGGGCCTTCCAGCACGGCGAAAGCCGTGCCCTCCGGCAGGGAGCCGACCCGATCGCCGTTGATGGTGGGCGCGTCACGCACATTGAGCGGCTGCCCGTTGCTAAAAGTGACCTGACCCTGGCCGCTAACGGTCAGGCGCGGGGCGGGGGCGTTCCCGCAGCCCTGGGCCAGGGCGTATGGATGCGGTCCGGTCAGCAAGAGCAGCCCGATCAGGGCCAGTAAGAGCGCCCCGCGCAGTGGTCGCCACATGATTGTACCTCCTTGGAAAGGTAGAGTACTGCCAGGATCGATTATCGTCCTGTTGGCGGTGGAGGGAAACCAGATCTGGGGGCCTTTGCTGGAGAGGTATTCTGATCCTGCACCACAAATGGCCCGGCCCGCGGGAGCCAATCGCCGCGGGCCGGGCCATCATGGTCGATTACGCTAAAACTGTATCCTAGAGGCCAGCCGCCAGGGCCTGGCTGCCGACCGACACGATAAGCCCCACGCTCAACAGAATCACGATCCCGAGAAAGATCACCATACTACGCAGCCGGTCGGAATGGGAGGTCATGGCGCTCTCCTCTCAACAATAAGTCGCATCTTCTATACGCTATAACGTTGAGAGGGCCGGGAAGGTTTCAGGAATCGAGTAGCCTATTGGTACTAATCGGGCCGCACATCACTCGCTGGTCAGGGCGGCGAAGTCCAGCGGCACGAGTTGGAAGAAGGTCACCCCCGGTTTGAGCCGCCACACGGCCCCGTCCGGCCCGTTCAGGCTGAACATGGCGCGCCGGTCGGGTCGGGTCCAGGCGCCTTCGTAGCGCTGCCCGTCGCGGAAGAAGACGGCCGGGCCTTGCCCCCAGAGCTGGATTTCGATCGAGTAGCTGATGCTGTCTTCCCACTGGCTCTCGACGATGCTGGTGTCCTCGACGTGGTTGGCGTACAGGACGACCACGTTGGCGGCCGTTACCTGGCGGTTGAGGGTAGCGTCGAAGTGGGGCTGGCCGTCCGCCCAGCGCCGGTAGAGGCCGCTGGCCGGATCGAACTGGTAGTAGACGCCGGAGGCGTTGTAGCGCAGATCGATCGTGGTCGCGGGGGCGCCGCCTTCTGGCGGTTGGGGCGCGAAGGCCAGGCTGCTGTATTCGGGGGCGGGGGGCGAGTTCACGCCGCGCCTGGATGCCAGTTCGTGGATGGCGACCAGGTCCGCGAACAGGTTGTGCGGGATCGGGATTTCTTCGTCGCGGTAGTAGAAGGGCGGGCCGATCTCGACCCCGTAAAAGGCGCGCGGGGCGAATGCCGCAGCCTCGATCCGCTGGCGGACGCCCTCGCTCGACCCGGCGTAGACCAGGTAGCTCTCGAACATTTCCGGGATTTCCACGTCGATCAGGCGGGCGCTGCGCACCGATCCCACCCGGCGCGGCAGTTCGCTCAGGTAGATGGCCGTGAAGCGGGTCAGGCCGCCCTCGGCGTAGTGCTCGAAGACCACGTCCGCCTGGCCGATCCCGGCCTGGGGCCGCACCAGCGGCGGCGCGTTGGAAATCTTGACCGCCACCGGGCGCAGGCCCAGACGGGCCGGGTCGTCGACCGGCAGGCCGGTCAGGGGGTTGATGCCGGTGGGGTAGACGTAGGGGCCGAGTCCGCCCTCCGGCGTGGGGCCGGGGGTGCGAGTCGGGGGTGGTGTTGGGGTGCTCTGCCCCAACAGGTCATTCAGATTCAGGGAGCCGCAGCCAGCCAGCAGCAGGATCGCCAGCCCGGCGAGCAGCATCCGGCGCACAGTCCGCATGATCGATCCTCGTGGTGATACTGCCCCCCAATCGCCGCCGTATTGTACCACGCACCCTCAGCCCGCGGCGCGGTTCTCCGCGACGCGGACGATCCCCAGCCTCATACCCTGTCTGCGAGGCGGTTTGGCGAAATCGCCGGCCGTGTAGAAGGCGTCGTAATGGGCGGCGACCCTTCGGGAATCGGGCATGGAGTGGCTCACTGGCGTGCTTTGAAGAAGCGTGTATGATACGCAGTGTAGCGCGTTTTCCGCCGCGCGGCCGGTCGTGGATGGGCGTAAGAACGAATTAAGTTGCATTTATGGTAACTTAATTGTACAATACTGACTGGATGCTTTGGCTGGGTTACGGAGGCGGTTGGCGGGCGCCAACCCTGGTTGACTCGCATTTAGACCGGGGGTATAATGCCCGACGTCAATCCAGCAGTCTTAACCAATTGATTCGTTGGTGCGAGCCCGAAAAGCAGGTCATGGATGGCGCTTAAAGGTAACCTCAGGAACTTTAGCACGACCCAACTGCTGAACCTCATCAACCTGGCTCAAAAGAGCGGGGCGCTTACGATTTACGAGGGCATCCCCACCGGGGAGATGGACGCCCTGGGCGAGCCGAAGTACAGCCCCGGCAAGGACCGGGCCAGCGTGTTTTTCCGGGGGGGGAAGCTCGTCCACGCGGCGATGGGTGAGCAGGATGGCAACCTGGCCTCGGTGCTGCACAAGTCGGGCAAGCTCAACGATCGCCAGGCCACGGTGATCCGGGAGCGCGCGGCGAATACCGGGGACAAGGCCCTGGCCCTGCTGTTGATCCAGGCCAACTATGTCACCCAGGCCGACATCGTGACCAGCGTCCGCCAGCATACCCTGGACATCGTGTATGACCTGCTGACCTGGGACAACGGCCCGTTCCTGTTCGACGACAGCAAGACCCCTCCCGAGGACCGCATCACCGTCCCGATCGAACTTGAAAACGTCATCATCGAAGGCAGCCGCCGGATGAAGGAACTCGAGCGGCTCAACGAAGAACTGCCCAACCTGGACCTGGCGCTCAAATTCCCTGAAGACCCCGGCGATAAGTTCAAGGGGATTCAGCTCAGCGTCGAAGAATGGCGCGTGGTCTCATTCGTCAATCCCAAGAACTCCATTCGCCAGATCGCCAAAGCCAACAACATGAACGATCTGGAAATCCGGCGGATCGTCTACGGGCTGCTGCAAGCGGGCCTCGTGGAACTCATCAAGCCGCCGGGAATGGACGACAAGGCCAGACAGGCTATGGGTGCGCGCCGGCGCAAGGAAGCGCCGCAGATCAAGAAGACCGTGGTCAACAAGCTGATCGATCGTATTCGCACGCTTTAGCATTCTGGTTGGTCTGCGATCCTGTGCAGGCAAGCTACCTGGAAGAGCGAGACAGCTATGCAAACAGTCAAGATGGTCATTACCGGCCCCTTTGCCTCGGGAAAGACGGAGTTTATCCGCTCGATCTCCGAAATCGAGGTGGTCTCCACTGAGCGCGATATCAAGACTCCGGCCGAACAGGTCAAGGACCAGACGACGGTCGCCATGGACTTCGGGCGCATCACCGTCGATGACGATCTTGTGCTCTACCTGTTTGGCACACCCGGCCAGCGTCGCTTCGACTTCATGTGGGAAATCCTGGCCGAAGGCATGCTGGGCTTCGTGGTGATGGTCGACAGCTCCAAGCCGGAGACGTTCCGCGAGGCGAAGAGCATCCTGGAGACCTTCCGGGCCTACGCGCCGACGCCCTACGTCGTCGCCGCCAACAAACAGGATCACCCGGACGCCTGGTCGCCGGAAGACCTGCGCATCGCCCTGCGCATCGAGGAAGGCGTCAAGCTGCTGCCGTGCGTGGCCAGGGAAAAAGAGAGCGTCAAGAACGTTCTCCTGGAGCTGCTGTACTCGATCCTGGAGGAAATGGAAAGCTAGCGTCGGGCCGGGATACGAGGGGGACGCGCGCGTCCCAGATCGACTGCGATCAGCGCCTGTAACAGGGAGGCCGGCCCGCTGTGGCTTCGTTGGTAACCGACCAGGGGATTGTCCATTACGAGACCTATGGCAGGGGCCGCCCCGTGCTTTTGCTGCATGGCTGGCTGGGTTCCTGGGCCTTGTGGCGAGACACGATCGAAATCCTGGGCCGCGACTATAAAACCTATTCCCTCGATTTCTGGGGATTCGGCTCCAGCAGTCCCACCGAGGAACACGCCAATTTCTCCGTCGACAATTTCGTCGATCTGGTTCACCAGTTCATGGATCGCCTCGGCATTCGCCGCGCCCCGCTGATCGGCCATTCGATGGGCGGGACGGTGTCGCTGGGCATGGCGGTCCGCTACCCCGAAAAAGTGGTCAAGGTTGGCGTGGTCGGCTCGCCGATCAACGGCGGCTCGCTCAACATGCTGCTCAAGGCATCCGGACACCGTTCCGTGGCCCACTTCTTCTTCATCTCTCCGCCGCTGGTCAAGCTCTTTCTGAGCGGTTACGCCTATTTCATGGCCAACGACGGGCCGCGCATGTCCCGCATGATCCGGGAGGACTTCTCCCAGGTCACGGTCAACTCGTTTTTCGAGAGCATCGGCACCCTGCGCGAGACGGATTTGCGCCCCCGCCTGGGGGAAGTCAAAGTGCCTACCCTGGGTATCTACGGCCGCAAGGACATCATCGTCGATCCCCGCCAGCACACGGTACTGGCTCAGGGGGTATCGCACGCTCAGGTGGAGTTCTTCCAGAATTCGGGCCACTTCCCGATGCTGGACGAGCCGGAGCGCTTCCATGAGACCGTGCGAGATTTCCTGTCCAAGGGTTAGGTGGACCGCCGGTGACCGATCATCCTTCCGACGCCGCATCCCATGCCGATGAAGCGTCTCCCCGGTATTTCTACCCGAACCGGATGGGGCGTATCCTGCTGCTCTCCATCGAGGACGTGCTGGGCCATAACCCGCTGGTGCTGCTGCTCAACCTGGCCGGGTGTCCGGACTACGTGAATGCTCCGCCGCCGGGCACGTCCGATCGGCAGTTTCCCTTCGAGGTCGTGGGCAGCCTGACGCGCGCCCTGCTCGATCTGTACGGGCCGCGCAGCGGGCGGGGCGTGGCCATGCGGGTTGGCCGGATGTGTTTCAAGCACGGCATCCGCGAGTATGGCCCGATGATGGGGGTGAGCGAGCTGGCCTTCCAGCTCTTGCCGTTGAGCATGAAGCTGGAGAAGGGCGGCCGGGCGCTGGCCGATCTGTTCAACAACCAGACCGATCAGGTCGTCCGGCTGCAAGAAACGCCGGATACGCTGTACTGGCACATCGACCGCTGCGCGCAGTGCTGGGGCGTCCAGTCGCCGCAGCCCTGCTGTCTGATCACGGTCGGCCTGCTGCAAGAGGCCTTGCTGTGGATCAGCGGGGGCAAGACCTTTCTCGTCGAGGAGCAGGCCTGCATGGCCTGCGGGGACGAGTGCTGCACGATCGCCATCACCAAGAAGCCGTTGGATTGAGAGCCTATGGCCACCAAGCTGCAGAAGTACGTGATTGAGGACCGGCGCCACGTCCCGCCGTTCAACGAGCCGGCCAGCGAGCTGTCGATCATGGGCAAGCGGCTGAAGCTGCACCAGGCCGACCTGCTCCAGGAATACTTCGGCGATCAGCTTGAGGCACGGGTCGGGCTGCCCATCCAGGCTTTGCAGGAGGTGCCGCGCGGCGGCGGGCCGTGCATCGTCTACCGCGACAGCGTGTACTTCGACAAGGAGTACTTCCACGCCTTCTACACCCAGGCCAGACGGCTGGCGGAGCAGACCGGGCGCGGTGTGCGGGCGGCCTACGCCCCCGACGACCGGGTTTTCACCACCTACGTCAAGCCGCTGACGCGCAGCTTTGAGCCGCTGCTGGGGCAGGATGGCAAGCCGCTGTGTTACATGGCCGACCTGTGGTACTTCCCGGACGGCTACACCGACGAAATCCAGTCGATGATCATCCCCACCGACTCGGTGGAAAAGGGCTTCTACTCCGTCCCGCACTACATGTCCATGGACGGGGTGGACCTGACCCACTATCTTTCCGAGCGCGTGCTGATCTCGATCGAAAGCTGGGTCCACATCTATTTTGCCAACACCGTCCAGGGCGTTTTCTCGCGCGGGAGCCGCTACGAGGAATACGCCAAGACCCACAACCTGTTCCAGCTCAAGGTGCTGTGGCGGGCGATTCTGGAATGGAAGCAGGTGCTGGCCTGCTCGGAAGTGGTCAAGATCGGCAAGGGCACGGTGATCCACCCGGAGGCGACCGTCCTCGGCCCGACCACGATCGGCGAGAACTGCTACATCGGCCCCGGCGTGGTCATCGACAACTGCCACATCGGCGACAACGTCAGCATCGATCAGGGCTGCCAGATCATGACCAGCGTGATCGGCAATAACTGCTTCTTCCCGTTCCGGGCGTCCGCATACTTCAGCGTGTTCATGGACGGCTCGATCCTGGCTCAGAACACGTGCGTGCAGATGTGCGTGATCGGGCGTAATACGTTCATCGGCGCGGGCAGCACTTTCACGGACTTCAACCTGCTGCCGACCACGATCAAGGCAACCAACATCTACGGCGATCTGGAGGAAGTCGGCCAGATCGTGCTGGGCGGGTGCGTGGGGCACAACTGCCGGCTGGGAGCGGGTTTCATCATCTTCCCGGCGCGCATGATCGAATCCGACACGGTGCTGGCGGCGGAAGCGACCAACCGCGTCGTGGCGCGCAACATCACCTTCGAGCAGAGCACGCACCATACCATGCCCGAACAGGTGCGGGACAGGCATCCCCGCCACTACCCGCGCGCGGGCGAAGTCCAGGAGGAAGAGACCTGGTA
>JARKOQ010000076.1 GCA_029976005.1 Aggregatilineales bacterium
GCCATCCTGGCCGTGATCTACGGCCTGGGGATCACCGCCGCCGAGGAAGATCGCGGCACGCTCGACCTGCTGCTCAGCACGCCGCTCAAGCGCTGGCAGCTCATCCTGGAGAAGTTCGCGGCCCTGGTCGTGGTGCTGGCGGCGATCCTGGCGATTGCGCTGGTGGGCTTCCTGCTGGGCATCCTGATCACGCCCTCGTTCTCGCTCGATCTGGGCAGCCTGCTGCTGGGGATCGTCAACATCTTCCCGGTGGTGCTGTTGATGGCCGTGCTGACCCTGCTGCTCTCCACCGTGCTGCGCTCGCGCGGGACGGCGGCCGGGATCGTCGCGGCGATCGTGACGGCTTCGTACTTCATCTTCACCCTGTCCGACCTGATGGACCCGCCGGCCAGCAACATGCGTTACGGCTCGTTCTTCACCTACTACGGCGGTTCGTCCGTCATCATCGACGGGGTGAACTGGGGCGGCTTCCTGCTGTTGACCGGGCTGACCGTGAGTCTGCTGGGCGTCTCCCTGTGGACATTCCAGCGGCGGGATATTGGCACCTAAGAGGAGGCGGACGATGAACGGCTGGACGATCTTCAGGCAGACGCTGCGCGACAACCGCCGGGCGGCCCTGTGGATCGGGTTTGGCGGGGCGGTCCTCGCCTTCTGGGTGACGGCCTTCTACCCGATGTTCAAGGATTTCGAGGGAATCAACCAGTTCCTGGAGAATCCGGTGATCAAGGCCCTGGTGGGCGAGATGGGCGACTATACGACGCCGCAGGGCTTCCTGGGCATGGAATTCTTCGGGTGGATCCCGCTGTTCATGGCCTTCTACACGGTCGCGGTCGGGCTGATGATCGCCGCCAATGACGAAGAAGCGGGGCGGCTGGACGTGCTGCTCAGCACGCCCACCCCTCGCTGGCGGGTGATCGTCCAGCGCGGGCTGGCCTACGGGGTCGGGTACCTGATCATCCTGGGCTTTTTCCTGGTCGCCTTCGTGCCGATCCTGGCCCTGATGCCGGAGTTGGACCTGTCCTTCGCGCGCATCGCGGAGGGCATCCTCAACATGCTGCCAATGCTGCTGCTGCCGACGGCGCTGACCCTGCTGCTCTCCACGCTGGTGCGCGGGCGCAACACGGCGGCCGGGATCGCCGGGGCGTTCATCGTCGCCTCGTGGTTCGCCAACGCGCTGGCCGCGCTGGCCCCGGAGGCGTTGCAAGGTGTGCAGCGGCTGTCGATGTTCTACTACTACAACGCCTTCGAGACGTTGAGCGATGGCCTGAACGTGGGGCATTTCGCCCTGCTGATGGCGCTGGCGCTGGGCCTGGGTGGGCTGTCGCTGATCGGTTTCCAGCGGCGGGATTTGATGGCCTGAGCCGGAATCGGGAGTAAGATCAAATCAAGACGACCGCGCGCCGGCGGCGACTCTGCCGGCGCGCGATAGTTCCTGAAAGGGTTACGATCATGAAAACGGGGGTCATTTTTCGTCGCGCCCTGCGCGATTCGCGCAAATCCATCCTGGGATGGGGCATCCTGTGCGCGGTGATGGGCCTGTGGATCGGCGTGTTCTATCCGGCGGTGGACGACCTGCTGGCCAGCATGTCGGCCCTGCTGGAAAATCCGTTTATCAAGGGCATGGTGGGGGATGTCTCGGACTTCGCCTCGCCGGCCGGTTGGGTGGGGACCAAGTTCCTGATCATGCTGCCGCTGCTGATGGCGGTCTACGCGGTGCTGTTCAACAACAACGCCACCGCCGGGGAAGAGGAGCGCGGCACGCTTGACCTGCTGCTGACCACGCCCACCCCGCGCTGGCGCGTGATCGTGGAGAAGGCCGCGGCCTTCATCGTCGCCAGCCTGCTGATCCTGATCCAGGCCAGCCTGGGCCTGATGGCGGCGATCCTGATCACGCCGGAGCTGACCATCCCCATGCCGATCGTCTTCCCGGCCTTCCTGAACGTGCTGCCGATGATGCTGCTGCTGGGGGCGGTCACGCTGTTGCTGTGCACGGTGCTGCGCTCCAGGCAGACGGCGCTGGGGTTTTCGGCGGCATTCATCGTCGGCTCGTATTTTGTGGATACGCTGGCCTCGATGTCGGACAGCGGGTTCATGAAGACGCTCCAGCAGTTCTCGCCGTTCCACTACTTCGATGGGGTGCTGGCGCTCCAGGACGGCCTGCATGTGGCGATGTTCCTGGGCTTCACGCTCATCGCGGCGGTGCTGCTGGTCCTCTCGATGTATGCCTTCCAGCGCCGGGATTTGATCGGGGGGTAGTCACCGGGGCGGCTGTGAGCAAGTGGGGTGTCGCACAAAAAAGGGCGGTTCGCGAACCGCCCCTGCATGGCCCGGCGGACTGCCGGGCTTTTTGTTGCCCCGGCGCGGCCTCCGGCCTCCGCCTTATTCGTCTTCCAGCGGGACTTTGTCGATGCGCCACACGCAGTAGGGATCGCTCATCGAGCGGGCGGCGATCTGGCGCACCGGGAAGGTTTTGCCCTTGATCAGGTGGCCGCCTTCCACCAGCAGCGCCTCCCAGATCCAGCAGATGGGCACGTTCGACTTCTTCCCCACGCAGCATGGGCAGTGCGGCGTCGCCACCAGGAAGAAGTCCGTTTTTTCCAGCACGTCGATCTTCAGCGCCACGCCCTGATCGCGGTAAATCTTGAGCATGCCGTCGATGCCCTTGTGCAGGGCCAGCCGCACGGCGGCCACGGTCGGCATGACGCGCAGGGCCAGGTTGGTGATCCCGAAGAAGGGCTGGTCGGTGAACATCCAGTGGGCGTACTTGCGGCCGATGTGCATGGCCGCTTCCTTGCCGGCCGCGCCGTAGTAGTTGACGATGGCGTGGTTGAGGTTGCTGAAATCGTGGAACGAGTACTGTTTGCTCAGCTTCAGGTTGTTGGGCGGGTAGGCGTCCAGCATCGCCTCCAGCCCGGCGAAGCGCAGGATGACCTCGGTGGCCTGCAACCCGGCGACCTCTTCCAGGGCGCGCAGGGCGTAGTGCATGTAGGCGTTGGTCGTGGGGATGCTGGCCCGGTCGTCGCCCGCCGCGTCACCGATCACGATTTTGCTGCCTTCCGCCATGCGCTGCGGGCTGAGGCGGGCGGTGACCTGGCCGGGCGTGGCATAGGCGCGCAGGGTGGCCTCGGCGTATTCGGTGGGCGTGTCCTGGACTCCGGCCGGTTTTTCGGCGGCCTGCTGCTCCGCCTGGGCGGTGACCGCCGGCTCCTGGGGCAGGGCATCCACGAAGGCCGCGGCCATGTCCAGGGCGGACTGGAAGCGTTTGTCCGGGTCCTTGTCCAGCGCCTTGAGCAGCACCGCCTCGACCGCCGCCGGCAGGCCGGGATCGATCTCGCGCGGGCGGGGCGGGGCCTCGCTGATGTGCTTGAAGATCAGGCCGTAGGGCGTATCCGCCTTGAACGGCAGCCGGCCGAGCACCATCTCGTAGAGCATCACCCCCAGGGCGTAGACGTCCGAGCGCTCGTCGGCGGGCCGGCCCTGAGCCTGTTCCGGGGACATGTAGTGCGGCGTGCCGATCAGCGTGCCGGTGTTGGTCAGGCGGCGGGCGCTTTCCAGGATGCGGGCGATGCCGAAGTCGGTCAGGTAGACATGCTGGTCCTCATCCATCAGGATGTTTTCCGGCTTCAGATCGCGGTGGATGATCCCCCGGCCGTGGGCGCGGTCGAGGGCGCTGGCGATCTCGGCGAACATGAACGCGCATTGATCGAGGGGCAGCGCGCCGTGCTTGCGCAGCAGGTGGCGCAGCGTGCCGCCCTCCAGCAGGACCATGACCAGGTAGACGTACTTGTCCGTCTGGCCGAAGTCGATCACCGGCAGGATGTGCGGGTGCTGGAGCTGGGCGATCATGCGGGCTTCGCGGGTGAAGCGTTCCACGAAGATCGGGTCTTGCTCCACCAGCTCGATCTTGAGCACCTTGATGGCGACGTAGCGTTCCATCGAGGGCTGGTAGGCGCGGTAGATCACCGCCGCGCCGCCCTCGCCGATCTTGCTGAGCAGGCGGTACTGGCCCAGTTCCCGGTCGATCAGTTCGTCGTTCATCGGGTTTCCTGGCCGGCAGGCCATTGGAAGCATGAATGATTCTATGCATGGTTATATATCGTGCCTGTAAGCCGGTCAAGCGCGGAAAACAGAGACAAGAGGCAAGAGTCAAGAGACAGGAAAAAGCGTCGAAGCGGCAAGCGTCCACGCACCAATGTCGGAGGCCACACTGCTGCCTCTGGACGCTTTCTCTTGACTCTTGTCTCCCTGCCTCTTGCCTCTTTTTACAGCGTGCTCTGGAACAGGCCGCGCTTGCCGTTGACGCGCCAGGCCGGATCGAGGGCGTCGAGCCGGGCTGGCAGGCCCGGCGGCAGGCCGACGATCGGATCGCTCTTGAGCGAGCGCAGGGCGACCAGCGGCGCGGGGAAGCCGCGCGTCGCGTCGGCCAGGCTGACCCCCTCCGGCCAGATCGCGTCCCCGACCAGGCGGCGGTAGTTCAGGTCGCCCTTGAAGAGGACCAGCCGGGCCGGGGCGAAGAGCTTTGCCAGGCGCGGCGGCAGGTTCCACAGCGGGCGCGGGCTGTTCCAGTATGGATCGGGAGCCAGATGCAACTGACCTGTCTCCAGGGCGGCCGTGAGGCGCGCCCCCAGGCCGCGCGCGGCGGGCGTGTGCCCCGCCATCAGCCCCAGGAAGCGCAGGACATCCGGCACGGTCGCGTCGCTGACGAAGGTCGGGTGCAGCTTGACGTGCAGGACGACCGGCGCGCCGAGACCGGCCAGCAGGTGGTCGATCAGGACGAGGTCCATTGCCAGCTCGCGCCCATAATTATCCGCCACGAGGTGAACCGTCCCCGGCGCGCGGAGCAGGTGCTCGACCACGCGCGGGCTGTGGTCGACCAGCAGGTCGTCGTGGGCGACAGTCGTGCCGTGCGCGGTCGAGGCGGCGAAGCTCAGGTCGATCCGGTTGCCCCACAGCGCGTCGTGCAAGAGATGGTGCAGCCGTTCATCCGGCGGTCCGTCGGTTGCCAGTGCTTCATCCAGCATGGCCCACAGGTCGGCCTCGGTCTCCTCGGCCTGCTTGATCGGGGCAAAGGGATCGCGCCCCGTCTCCCACCAGCGTACCGCCTCGATGATCAGGCGGTAGGCGTAAATCTCGGCGAAGAACCAATCGGTCGCCTGCCAGGTGTGCCCGGCATGGGCCGCATAGTCGACAGCCCAGTCGTCGCAGTCCGGCGCGGGCAGGCCGAGGGGCGGGATCGGCGCGTCCGCGGCGATCCCATCGGCCAGCGCATCCAGCGCGGCCCGGATGGACGGCGGCGCGTCCGGAGCGTTGTCGCGCGTCTGGCGGACGGTGGCCGGAACGCGGACGCGCAGGGTGTGGTTGGCGAAGGGGTTGCTGGCATCGGTGCGGATCATCGGCGGGCGGCCGGGCGGGACGGGCATGGGCGCGACTCCTGGGGCGGCAAACGGCGTGCAATACGGTTAGGCGTCTATCATACCGCGAATGGGCAGGGGTGAGTTGGCGTGCCGTACCTGACTGAACAACATTCCACCGCGTTCTCTGCGGTGAGGGGGTTTGCTTTGCCCCGCCCCGGCCGGGGGAAACGAAAAGCGCCCGCGAGGGGCGCTTTTGCGGGGTAGAACGTCAGGGCTACGCGTTCTTACCGGAGATCAGTTTGCGAGCCTTGACCGCGATCTGTTTGGCGGTCGTCTCCTTGGTGCGGGGCAGCTTGACGGTCAGCACACCGTCTTCCAGGGTGGCCTCGGCCTTGTCGACGTTGACTTCCACTGGGAGCTGCACGGCGCGGGCCAGCTTGCCGTAGCGCATCTCGCGCATGTGGTAGGTTTCGCCCTTGTCCTCGCGCTCGGCGCGCGTCTCGGCGGACAGGGTCAGCAAGCCACGTTCCACGCTCAGGTGGATGTCCTCTTCCTTGACGCCCGGCAGTTCGGCCCGGACGATGACTTCCTTGTCGTTGCTGCTCACGTCCAGGGCCATGTGCCCGACTTCCACATCGCCGAGCAGGCGCTCCGCCGGCTGGAACAGGCGATCCCACAGGCTGTCCATCTGGTCCATCATCCGGCGCATTTCACGAAGCCCATCACTTCTGGTCAGGTATCCCATAGGTCTTTGTTCCTCCTCATACCAGTACGTCAGCTTTGGACTGCACCCTTAGTAAACAGCCGTCCCGTTAGAATCAAATCAACGCAATATCAGAAATGCGTCAAAGTTTTCGGGGGGAATCAAGCGCGCCGCGGCAGGCTCCGCGGCGCGGAGATATTCGGGGAAAAGGGGCGTTAGCCGCGCGCTTCCAGCGTGGCAGTGGCCTCGCTGGCGGTGATTACGAAGCTGCTGATGCGGCCCGTTCCGGCTTCCTGGCGGAAGTAGCGCTGCCAGGAGGCGGCGATCGCGGCGTTCACCTGAGCCACGAGGTCGGTCGAGGCGGGCTGGCCGTTGGCCGTGACGGAGGTGACCGTCCAGTAGACCCGGCCATCGTCCAGGCTGGGGACGAGCGTGGTCAAGGTCGCGGCGGCGCTGCCCCGGCGCGGGGTGAACGTGGCGCTGATCGCTACCTGGCCCGGCTGGAGGTCGACGTAGACGTCGCTGATCGTCTGGCGCGGCGGGTTGTTCACGATGTAGGCGGCGTTGATCTCGGCCTCGGTCAGCGTGACCGTGCCGGAAAGGGCGGGGGCGATGGGCGCTTCGCCCGACGCGAGCGCGCCGGTTTCGGTGGTCAGGGTGGCGTCGCTGGCGGTGATCACGAAGCCGGTGACGCGGCCCGTCCCGGCCTGCTCGCGGACGTAGCGCTGCCAGGAGGCGGCGATGACGGTGTTGACCTGGGCGACGATCTCGGCGGAAGCCGGCTGGCCGTTGGCCGTGACTGAGGTCACCGTCCAGTAGACCCGGCCGTCCTCCAGGCTGGGGACGAGCGTGGTCGCCGTGGCGACCGGATTGCCCCGGCGCGGGGTGAAGGTGGCGCTGATCACGACCTGGTCCGGCTGGAGATCGACGGACAGGCCGCTGACGGTCTGGCGCGCCGGGTTGGTGACGCGGTAGGTGGCGTTGATCTGGGCTTCGGTGACGGTCACGCTGCGGGTCGATCCGCTCTGGGCGGTGGCGGGCACGGCGGCGGCCAGGATGGCGAGCACAAGGGCAAGGGCGAGCACTTTGCGCGGCATGCTTGAAGTTCCTCCAAACGATAGGGTCTCTCGATAGGTGATGATTCCAGCATAGAGTCGGAATGTGAACCGGGTGTTATCTGCCGGGCGTGAAGTGTAAATGGAGTGTAATTTGTGTGCAAAATCCGGGAAAGATCGGTGGAGGCAGGCCGGAGCGGGTGAAGTGTCGGTAGCGTCGCGTTGCAACGCGACGCTACTACAGCGGTTTATCGATATGTCGCCTGAACAGGGGATTGCATCTTCTGAAAGGCAATGCGATGCATGTCATCGCTGGCTGGCGTGGAGGACTGTATAGCCGATCACCTCTTCATCAGCATAACGCACAATTACATCGTCGTCGGTCAACTCGCTATCCTGGGCAAAGCTCGGTTTGCTGAAGTTGATATAGAGCACATCGGCTTCGGCATCGTAGGTGAGCCAGACGTTTTTTCCCGGCGTGTCCTTGATGCGCGGCAGGATGCGCAGATAGTCTTGAAGGGCCATGCCTAGGGCCATATTTGTCTCCTTCGATTCAGTGAACGGATGCGCCGTGTTACAAAAGCCGTGATGACAAATCCGTCCGCCTCGCCCTCCCGGTAGACCACGGCCAGCCACTTTCCGGTTTCAATTTCATGAATTGCCAGCAATTCATCTTCGCCGCCGGCCAAAATCCGTTCTGGACGGGCTACAACATCGAGGATGTCCTTCTGAAGTTCAGCCACTTCTCCATGTTGTTCGGAGATGTGCAGCCAACGCTCTTCCGTTAACCGAATGATCACACCATTCCTGGATATCACAGTCCATGGCATCGGTCCATGCCTTTACAATACCATAGAAGTCATAATTACCCCACCCGCACCCTTGAGCCGGAAGGCGTCTTTTCGACCTCCAGGCGGACGGGGAAGGCGTCGCGCAGATCGTCGATGTGGGTGATGACCAGGATCAGGTCGAAGTCGCCGGCCACGGCGTTGATCGCCTCCACCAGCCGGTCGCGGCCTTCGGCGTCCTGCGTGCCGAAGCCCTCGTCGATGAACAGGGTGCGCAGGTGCGCCCCGGCCCGGCGGGCCAGCAGCTTGCTGAGCGCGATCCGGATCGCGAAATCGACCCGGAAGGCCTCGCCGCCGCTGTACAGGGCGTAATCGCGCACGCCCAGCTCGTCGGCGATCATGATGTCCAGCGTCTCGCTGGTCTCGCCCTTGACCGTCTCGCGGTGGGTGGCGAAACGGACCTGCATCCGCCCGGCGGCCAGGCGGGCCAGCAGGGCGTTGGCCTCGTCCTCCAGCTCCGGCAGGGCGGCCTCGATGATCATGGCCGGGATGCCGTTTTTGCCAAAGGCGTCGCGGAGCTGGGTGTAGACCCCCTGGCGGGCCAGCAGGTCGGCCCGGCGACGCTCCAATGAATCGCGGCGGCTGCGGGCGCTTTCCAGCGCGGCCAGAGCCTGCTGGGCGCGGGCGCGTTTTTCGGCGCTGTGGTTGAGTTGGGTGCGGCGCTCGCGGGCCTCGTCGAAGCGGCGGTTGGCTTCCTGTACCAGGGCTTTGAGCTGTTCCACCTCGATCGCCAGATCGGCCTGGGCCTGGCCGTCCTCGGCCCGCAGGCGGTGCAGGCGGGTCAGGCGCTCCTGTGCCCCGGCGAGGGCCTGTCGGGCTTCGGGCAGGGCTTCCAACGCCAGTTGAAGCTCCTGCTGGCGGGTTTCGTAGGCGCGGAAGGCGGCCAGGTTTTCGCGGGCGGCGGCGTGGGCCGAACGGTTGTAGTCCAGCGCGGCGATCTCGGCCGTCAGCGCGGCGAGTTGGGCGCGCGCCTCGGCGGCGTAAGCTTCGCCGCCCAGGGCGCTTTCCAGGCTGTCCAGCGCGGCCCTGGCTTCGGTCCGGCGCGTATCGGCCTCGCGGACGGCCGCCTGCCGGGCGCGCAGCTCGCCCTCGCGGTGGCGCAGGACGTTCAGGCGGCTGACTTCGGCCAGCGCGCCGTCCAGGTCGGCCTGGCGGGCCTTGACCGTCTGGCGCAGCTCCTCCAGGCGGGTGGCGTTGGCCCGGTACTGGTCGCCGCGGGCCGTGCCTTCGTCGCGGTAGTCGTCCAGCAGGCGGGCGCGCTGGGCCGGGGCGAGCGGCTGTCGGCAGGTCGGACACAGCGCCGATGCCGGGTCGGCGGCGCTCAGGGTATCCATCCGGGATTTGATAGCGTTCATCTCGGCCAGCAGGCCGCTGTTGGCGGCGCGCAGGGCGGCCGATTCCTCGTTGAGCGCGGCGATGGTTTTGTGCAGGCGGTCGCGCTCGGCCTCGCGGTCGGTCAGGGCGTGGATGTCGGCCTCGACCGCGGCCAGCTCGCTTTCGATGGCCTCGGCGTCGGCGGTCAGGCGCTCGACTTCGGCCAGGGTACTGCGCTGGGCGGCGGCCTGATTTTCCAGCCCGGCCCGCGCGGCGGCGATCTGGCCCTCCAGGGCGTGGCGGCGCGTCTCGGCCTCCTGAAGGCTCAGCAGGCGCTCGCTGAGGGCCTGGTCGGTTTCACGGGCGGCGGACAGCGTGGCGTAACCCGATTCGATCGCCTCGCGCTGGGCGATGACCGCTTCGTAGGCCGTGACTCGACCCTGCTGGCGCTCGACCTCGCCCAGCAAGGCGCGCTCGTCGCTTTCGTATTCGCGCAGGCGGCGGCCCAGGTCGGCCAGCCGGTCGGTGGCGGCGCGCAGGCGGGCCGGGGCGTCGGCGATCTCGGCGTAGCGGGCCTCGGCCTGCTGGAGGATGGTTTCGGCCTCGGCGTAGGCGGTCTCGGCTGCCGCGAGGTCGCGCTCCAGTTGCGGGCGGGTCAGCAGGGCATCCTCGATCTCGCGCAGCCGCCCGTCGATGTTGAGCAGGGCGTCCTCCAGGCGGGTCAGTTCCAGCCGGGCGCGCTCCTCGTAATCGCGCCAGGCGTCCAGCCCCAGGATGTCGCCCAGGATTTTCTTGCGCTCGGCCGGGCCTTTGACCGTGAAGGCGTCGGCCTGGCCCTGCTGCAAGAAGGCGCTGTGGACGAATGTCTCGTAGTCCAGGCGCAGCAGGTCGGTGATCTTTTGCTGGGTCTCGCGCAGGGATGCCGCGCTGAGGTCGCGGAAGCTGCCGGTCGCGGATTCGTCCCACAGGAACAGGCGCAGGCTGCCCTGGCGGCGCTTGCGCTCCCGTTGGCGCACCACGCGGTACAGCGCGCCCTCCTGCTCGAAGTCCAGCTCGACGCTCATCTCGTCCGCGCCGAGGGCGATCAGTTCCTGGTCGCTGCGGGCGCGGGCGCGGCCCCACAGCGCCCAGGTGATCGCGTCCAGCAGGGAGGATTTGCCCGCGCCGTTCGGCCCGCTGAGGCAGGCCAGGTGCACCCCCCGGAAGCTGATCGGGTCGGGCGCGCGGTAGGGCAGGAAGTTATGCAGGGCGAGGCGGACAGGGAGCATGAAGCTATCAGCTTTCAGCAGTCAGCGGTCAGTGAGCAGTCGACCGTTCACAGTCGACAGGAGACAGGCCGGAATCGGGTTGGCGGTGCAGGGGTAGTGTAAATCGGGCCGGGCGAAAGGGCCAGTCGGGGAGGCGGGGAGTGGGCGTTCGATTGGCTTTCAATTCAACACAGATGACACAGATAAGCACGGTTCTTCAAAAAGAAAACCGGTGAGTCGCTGTGTTGCATTGAACCGGGTTGGAGCCAACAAAAAAGCGCGGCGGGGATGACCTGTCCCGCCGCGCCTCGGACGACTCCGTTCGCCGCGATGCCCGCCGACCGCCGGCTCGCGGCGGCCTCAGAGCGTGATGACTTTGCTGGCCTGCCACTGGGCGTCGATGATGTCGGTCATGCCGCCCACCAGCCCGACTCGCACGCGGTCCTTCAGCCCGAAGAAGTCCAGGCACGTGCTGCACACCATCAGGTGCACGCCGCGCGCCTGGAGGGCCTCCAGCTCGGCCAGGACGGGCGAGCCATCGCACACCAGCCGGACGCCCTCGGTGTAGAAGGTGATGGCGCTGGGCAGCATGTCGGCGTCGAGCAGGAGTTGCAGGTACTTGCTGAGCAGCTTGTGGGAGAGGGCCGGATCGGCATTGCCCATCCCGTCGCGGGTGATCTGGATCACGAGGCGCTCGTTGGTTTCTTCACTCATTGGGAGTCTCCTGAAAGGGGAGGAATACCGCGCAAGGCCCGTGATTGTAGCGCATCGGGACGGCGGGCGTTCGACCGTGGTTCAATCCCACACGGATTTCACGGATGAACACGGTTCATTTGCCGGTGAACCGTGCTCATCCGTCGAATCCGTATTGAAGTGAAAGGTCATCTGGCGGCGCCGCCGCGCGCCCGGCCGGTATAGGCCAGCAGCGCGGTCAGGCCCAGCCCGGCCAGAATCGCGGCCGGGGCGTGCAGGCCGATGTAGTAGCGCTGCCAGGGCAGCGGGTTGGTCAGGAGCAGCACCAGCGCCGGGAACAGCAGCCACAGGCCCAGCAGCCAGGACTCGCCCTCCCGCCAGCGGACGGCCAGCGCGATCAGCCCCACCCCCAGCAGCCCGACCTGGAGCGCGTCCCAGACCCAGCCCCTGCGCCCGGCCAGCCCGGAGGCTTCGTAGGCGACGATCTCGGCCTTGGTGACTTCGAACGTGGCCCAGGTGGGGTCTTCGTAGTACTGCGCGTAGGAGACGAACGTATCCCTGGCCAACAGGACCAGGCCGTCCCCGAAACTGTCGATGTCGCCGTGCTCGTCGCGCTGGATTTCGACCAGTTGCTGGCGCTGTTCCAGCATGTAGAAGGGTGTGCGCAGGATGTCGTAGATCACGGTCGGCTGAAGCTCGGTCGCGCCGAAGATCAGCAGCACGGCCGCGCCGCGCGCGGCCCAGGCCAGCCAGGGGCGGCCCAGCCCGCTGAAGGACAGGCAGGCCAGGAGCAGCCCGGCCAGGACGATCAACGCCGCCAGCGACCACCAGATCGGCATCAGGGCGACGAACACAATCGCGGCCAGCACTCCGGCGGCCAGCAGGGCGCTGACGTGCCGCCGGTCGAAGGCGATCACCGTCCTGTCCCAGCGGGCCAGACGCGGATAGAGCAGGACGACCAGGAAGGCGATTGCGGCCACGATGGCCGAGGTGTGCTTGCAGCCCATGGCGAAGCCGCTGGCCGCGCCGAGGGCCAGGTACCAGCCGAGCAGGGCCGGCCGCCAGGAGCCTTGCCGCTGGGCGCGCAGGGTGTAGAGCGCGACCAGGATGATCAGGGCCGTGCCGAAGAACATCGCGCCTTCCTGCATGGCCCGCCGCCCGTTGACCAGCACGGCCGGGCTGGTGGCGTACAGGATCGCGGCGAGCCAGGTCGCCGGACGGTTCCGGGAAACCCAGCGCGCGATCCAGAAGACCAGGAACAGGCTGGCGATCGTGAACAGGGTGGACGGCGTGCGGCCGATGGCCAGCAGGTGGTCGTCGGGCACCGCCCCGCGCCGTTCATTGACCACCCACTCGTAGGGGGTGGGGTAGTCGAACGCGCCCCAATCCCAGACCTCGTTGAGGTCGTCGACGGTCAGCCCGGCCAGGTCCCAGGCCAGGCCGATGGTCAGGGCGTCGACCGAGCCGGTCATGACCCGGTTGAACTGGCGGGTGCCGTTCACCGGCGGCATGCGGAAGACGACCGGGGCCGGGTCATGTTCCTGGACGAGATAGTGGTAGTCCGCGCTCATCCAGATCAGGGTCGATTCGTCGCCGTGAAACGGGACGAGATCGCGCCCGGCGAAGATATACAGGCTCAAAACAATCAGCAGAATGGCGTCGGCCAGCCACAGCCAGCGACGGATGGCGCTCATGACTCGTGGTTCCCCCCCAGGATATCCCGCGCGGCCTCCAATAATACCGCGATCTGTTCCGGGGGCACGGACTTGCCTTCCAGGTAGCGGGCCAAGAGCGCTTCCGGGTCGAGCCGTTCCGGGCTGTCGCCCAGGCGGGTCTGGATCGGATGCTCGACGCTCTTGTGCAGGGCGGTCACGTGGTCGGCCCCGGCGTCGAGCAGGGCGCGGCGCACGTCGGCGTCGCGCAGCAGGTGGGCGTTGCCCTCGCTCAGGTCCACCATCACGCGCACCACGGCCCCGGTCACGTCCAGCCCGGCGGCGGCCTCCAGCACGACCTCGGTCGGCTTGCGGGTCTGGCGGGCGTCGGCGCGCACGGTCAGGAAGGACCGTGCCGCGACCGGGACGAATTCCCAGCGGGCCGGGCCGTCGCCATGCCGGGCGGGCAGTTCGACCGCGCAAAAGCCCTTTGGCTGGCCCTCCTCGCCGAACTCGACCCGCTCCAGGCTGCCGCTGTAGACGGCGGGCGGCGCGCCTTCGGGCACGGGCAGGGCCTGGTGGCGGTGGTGATGGCCCAGCGCGACGTAATCCCAGGCCGGGTCGGCCACGGCTTCGAGCGCGACCGGCGCGTCCCGGCCGAGCATGATCGCCGCTTCGCTGCCCGGCAGCGCGCCGCGCACGCTGAAGTGCCCGGCCAGCACGCGCGGGGCGGGATCGTCCCCGGCCTGGGCGGCCAGACCGCGCAGGCGGGTTTCCAGGGCCTCGCGCAGCAGGTCGTCCAGGGCTTCGACGCTCGCGCCGCGCGCCCGGCGCTCCGGCAGCAGGCGGCCCGGCAGCGGGTAGGGAGCCGTGCCGACCAGAACCGGGCCGCGCTTGGTCTCCACGCGGTGCAGGCCGTAATCGAACCCGACCAGGGTATTGGGCACGTCCAGGGTATGGAACAGCTCGATGCTGGCGGCCTTGCCGGGGCCGGGGGGCAGGTCGTGGCTGCCGACGAGCAGCACCACCGGGCACAGCCCGGCCAGCTCGCGCACGGCGCGGGCGAACTCGCGCTGGTAGGTGGGGTTGGGCGCGCGCGTGCGGAAGGCGTCCCCGGCGAAGATCACCAGGTCGGCCTCAAAGCGGGTCGCGTGGGCGCGCACGTCCTCCAGGCGGGCCAGGAAGTCGGCGGCGCGGGCGCTCAGCCCGGTATCCGGGTCGGCCGCGCCGTAGCTGTCCATGCCGAGGTGCAGGTCGGCGAAGTGAAGGAGGCGAATCGAATTGGTCATCGGAACTGTCCCGGCGATTAGGTCGAAGGCACAGCCCCATTATAGCGATCTGGCAGGAATGCGCGGAAGCGCGCGGCCGCGCGTCGGGGATTGGAAATCCCCGACTCAGGACAATAAGACCTCCGGACTGACGACGGCGGCGTGAACGTAGCGTCGGTGCCCGCGCCGGCGCCGAGAGGGGGACGGGTCGATGGGGGTGATCCCGGCCCAGAAATCGATCGGACACGTTAGCGTCGCAATTGCAATTGCGACGCTACGGGGCAATGGCCAACGGACCGATTCCGGTGTGGCTGTCGAGCGGACACGGCAGCGT
>JARKOQ010000078.1 GCA_029976005.1 Aggregatilineales bacterium
GCGCTGGTGACCGAGGACATGGGGTTCTTCGAGCACCAGGGGTTCAAGCCCGGCCTGATCCGGCGGGCGATGTCGATGAACGTGCAGCACGGCTGGTACGTGTACGGCGGCAGCACGATCACCCAGCAACTGGTCAAGAACCTGTACCTGTCCCGGGAAAAGACGCTGGGGCGGAAGCTGGAGGAGGCGATCCTGGTGTGGCAGGTCGAGCGGACCCTGCCCAAGGAGCGCATCCTGGAGCTGTATCTGAACTGCATCGAGTACGGAAAGCACGTGTACGGCATCCGGGCGGCGGCCCAGGCCTACTTCAACAAGGAGGTCGAGGAACTGACGCCGCTGGAATCGGCCTTCATCATGGCGACGAAGCCCAAGCCCCGCTATGCCTGGTCGATCTATGAGAAGGGCCAGTTCAATCAGTGGTGGGTGAACCGGATGCAGGGGATCCTGCAGCGCCTGTGGGACAAGATGGACGCGATCGACGAGGCCACGTTCCTGGGGGCCGCGCCGTACCTGCCGCTGTTCTGGTACCCCGACCAGGGGGCGTACCGGCGTCCGTTCACCGACAAGTCGGTGGTGGTGCCCCAGGGGATGCCGGCCGACCTGCCGCCTCGCGACGACGCGCCGGCCCCGGCGCCCGCGGGGGAAGGCCGGCCCGCGCCGCGCCAGGCGGAGCCCGGGGACGCGCGGGCGCCTGGGCCCGGCCCGGATGCCGCACCCGCGCCCGTTGCCGATCCCGTGCCCGGATCGGCGCCTGATTCCCGTCCTGTTCCCGCACCCACGCCCGAGGCGCCATAGCCGCCTACCGTGCCGGCGCGTCCTTCAGTCGCAGCATCAGGATCGACACCGCGGCCGGCGTCACGCCCTCCAGGCGCGATGCCATGCCCAGCGTCGGCGGGCGGACGCGGTCCAGCCGCTCGGCCACCTCGAGGGACAGTCCGGGGATCGCCCTGAAGTCCAGGTCCGGGGGCAGCGCCAGCGCCTCGAAGCGGTCGAAGCGCTCGACGTCCAGCCGTTCGCGGGCGATGTAGCCTTCGTAGCGCGTGCGGATCGCCAGGGCGGCGCGCTCGTCGGGCGCCAGGTCCGCCATGGCCTGGCCGCCGGGCAGGGTGGCCAGGCGGTCCACGTCGGTTTCCGGGCGGCGCAGCAGTTCCAGCAGCGTCAGACCCTCGGGCGGCACCGGAATGTCCGGCGGGGCCTCCCGGGCGCGCAGGCGGGTGGCGGCCAGGTGCCGGCCCGCCGCGTCCAGCCGGTCCAGCCGGGCGGCCACGGCGTCGGCGCATCGGGCATCCAGCAGTCCCAGCGACGCGGCGCGGGGCGACAGGCGGTCCCAGGCGTTGTCCTCGCGCAGGCTCAGCCGGAACTCGGCCCGGGACGTGAACATCCGGTAGGGTTCCGTGACGCCGCGAGCCACCAGGTCATCGACCATCACGCCCAGATACGCCTGGGCGCGGGTCGGCACGAACGGCGCCTGGTTCCGCAGCGCCAGCACCGCGTTGGTCCCCGCCAGCAGGCCCAGGGCCGCGGCCTCCTCGTATCCGGTGGTCCCCAGCACCTGGCCCGCCAGGTACAGGCCCCGGATGCCGCGCGCGTTCAGCGTCGTCGTCACGGCGCGCGGATCGACGAAGTCGTACTCGACCGCATAGCCCGGCTGGGTGATCACGGCGCGCTCCAGGCCGGGGATTGCCTGGACGTAGCGCTGCTGGACGTCCAGCGGCAGGCTGGTGGACAGGCCGTTGGGATAGACCAGCGGGCTGTCGATGCCCTCGGGCTCCAGGAACACCGGATGTCGATCGTGGTGGGCGAACCGGACGACCTTGTCCTCGATGGACGGGCAGTACCGCGGGCCGCGGCCGGCGATGCGCCCCGTGAACAGCGGCGCCCGGTGCAGGTTGTCGCGAATGGCCTGGTGGGCTGCGTCGTTGGTCCAGGTGATCCAGCAGGACCGGCGCGGCAGGGGCGACGCCGTCCCGAACAGCGAAAACGGGCCCGACGCCGGGTCGTGGGGCTGCTCCTCCAGGCGTTCCAGGTCCAGGGATTCGGCCAGCAGGCGCGGCGGCGTGCCCGTCTTCAGGCGCCCGACCGGCAGCCCCAGCCGCCGCAGCGCGTCGGACAGGCCCCGGGACGGCGGTTCGTCGATGCGGCCGCCGGCCACCTGGCGATCCCCGAAGTGCAGCAGGCCGTCCAGGAACGTGCCGCACGTCAGCACGACCGCGGCCGCGTCCAGTTCCCGGCCGTCGTCCAGGACCACCGCCGCGACCTCGCCGTCCCGGATCCGCAGGTCGGTGGCCTCGCCCGCGATGACGGTGACCCCCGGGGCCCTCTGGACCGCCGCGCCCACGAACGCCTCGTAGCGTTCCCGGTCGCACTGCGCGCGGGTCGAACGGACGGCGGGCCCCTTCTGGGTGTTCAGCGTGCGGTACTGGATGGCGGTGGCGTCGGTGGCCAGGGCCATCAGGCCCCCCAGGGCATCGACCTCGCGGACCAGTTGTCCCTTGCCGATGCCTCCGATGGCCGGGTTGCAGGACATGCGGCCCATCGCGGCCGGATCGCGGGTCACCAGCACCGCCGGGTGGCCCATCCGGGACGCGGCCAGCACGGCCTCGACGCCCGCGTGTCCTGCCCCGACGACGACGATCGGTCGCTGCACCCCGCACCTCCGGGCTGCTTTTTAGGGGAAAGCGGGGGGAAAGTCCACCCGGGGGAGGGGGGGGGGGTTGTTGGGGTTGGGGTGGTGTGGGTGGGTGGGAGTGAGAGAGAGAGAGAGAGAGA
>JARKOQ010000111.1 GCA_029976005.1 Aggregatilineales bacterium
TAAGCGGGCCTGTCGCAAAAGGGAGCGCGTATGAGCCGGTGGGTTGGAGGCGTCGAAGCAGGCGGCACCAAGTTCAATTGCCTGGTCGGCGCGGCGCCCGATGTGATCGCAGCGGAAATCCGCATCCCTACCACCACACCAGATGAGACCATCGCGCAGGCGCTGGGATTTTTTGAACCGTACGCGCGCCGCGGGGAACTGGCCGCCATTGGGATTGACTCCTTTGGGCCTGTTGACCTCGATCCGCTCTCCCCGACCTACGGCTACATCACCACCACGCCAAAACCCGGCTGGGCAGGGGTGGACCTGCGCGGCCAGATCCAGCGGGCGTTGAATTTGCCAGTGGCTTTCGATACCGACGTGAACGCGGCCGCTTTTGGCGAGTTTCGCTGGAACCCTGAAAATCGCCGCCTGGAGAGCCTGGTCTATATGACGGTTGGCACCGGCATTGGGGTGGGCGTGATCGCCAATGGCCGCCCCCTGCACGGCCTGCTGCACAGTGAAGCCGGTCACCTGGCGGTCCCCCACGATGTTAATCGTGATCCCTTCCCCGGCGTTTGTCCCTACCACGGCGATTGCCTGGAGGGGCTGGCCTGCGGGCCGGCGATCGCCCGCCGCTGGGGCCGCCCCGCCGAGATGCTGCCCGCCGGTCACCCCGCCTGGGAACTGGAAGCGGAATACCTGGCGCTGGGCCTGGCTAATCTGATCTACACCCTCTCGCCCCAGCGCATCGTCCTGGGCGGCGGGGTGACGCTGCATGTTGAATTGTATGAAATCGTCCGGCGTAAGGTGCAGCAGATCCTCAACGGCTATCTTCGTTCCCCGCTCTTGCTCGAAAGGATCGATCACTACCTTGTCCCCCCTGCCCTGGGCGGTCGCTCCGGCGTCTTGGGCGCCATCGCAATGGCGAAGCAGGCGGCCGGGCAGGGGGATTGAAATCCAGCCCAGAATTTACCGTGCGGGGGCGCCCCGCTGAGCAGATTGTTTTCTAAAGAGGCCGGTCGCAAGCAGCGCCATCACCAACCCGGCGGCGGCGTAACCGGCCGCGTTCAGAACCTGCAGGTCCTGCCAGCGCACCGAGATGCCCGCAAAAGCCCAGGCCAGGACGAGCAGGTAGGCGACGTCGGCGCGGGTCGCGGCCATTACCCCGGCGATGATCACCCCGGCCGCCAGCAGGATCAGCGTCCAGCTCAGGGGGCTGACGCCCCAGCCCTGCCAGCCGGCGTCCGCCAGCACGGCGGTGATGTTCGCGATCGTCGCGACCGTGATCCAGCCCAGGTAGATGCTGAAGGGGATCGAGATGGCCCACTTTTCAGCGGCGCTGAAGCGCGCCCGCCCGATATCCAGCCGCAGGTAGATGGCCACCAGCGCAGCCAGGAGCGTGAACATCGCCACCAGCGTGAGCCCGTACAGGCCGTAGTGCCAGAAGAAGATCCACGCGCCGTTGGCCAGGCTGCTCAGCGCCGCCAGCCAGCCGGTCCTGCGCAGCAGCAGGTTGCTCCGTTTCGAGGGCAGGGCCTGGTA
>JARKOQ010000114.1 GCA_029976005.1 Aggregatilineales bacterium
GCGCTGGCCCCCCTGCCGGCAATCCTGCTCCTGGACGAGCCGTTCTCCAATCTCGACGCCGCGCTGCGCGTCCAGGTACGGGCGGAAGTCCGGGCCATCCTCCGCCAGGCGGGCACGACCTGCATCTTCGTCACCCACGACCAGGAAGAAGCCCTCAGCCTGGCCGACGAGGTTGGCATCATGCTCGACGGCCAGATTCACCAGATCGCCCCACCCCAGCAGCTCTATCACCAACCGGTCAATCAAGCCGTGGCCGCCTTTGTCGGGGAATCCAACCTGCTGCCCGGCACGGCCCACGAGCGCACCGCCCTCTGCGCCCTGGGGAGCGTCCCTCTCCAGAAGCCGGCACGCGGCCCGGTTCAGGTGCTCGTCCGGCCGGAAGCCGTCCGGCTCCACCCGGCCAACGGCTCACCGGAAGCGGGCCAGGTCGCCTGGTGTGAGTTCTACGGCCACGATCAGCGCGTCGGCATTCACCTGCCCGATGGCACGCCGGTCATTGCCCGGCTTGGGCCTCACGCCCACTGGACGCCCGGCCAGCGCGTCCGGGTGGAAGTCACCGCGCCAGTGCTGGCCTTCCCGGCTCCGCCCCTCACCCAACCGGTTTAATTTGGATAATCGGTCTCTGCTTAGTACAATGCCACCATATTTGGTGGCGTTTTGTTATCGCGGCGAGTGTGAGGAGTTAGGTGATGGCTGCAACCGTTTCGGATGTACGCAAAGCGCTGGCGGCGCAGCAATACATCGCGACCGACGAGATCGCGACCGTAATCTTCCTGGCGGAACAACTCGGCAAGCCCATCCTGGCCGAGGGTCCGGCGGGAGTCGGCAAGACCGAGCTGAGCAAGGCCTGGGCGGCGGTGACGCGGCACGAGCTGGTCCGCCTCCAGTGCTACGAAGGGCTGGACGAGAGCAAGGCCCTGTACGAATGGGAATACGCCAAGCAAATGCTGTATACCCAGCTTCTGCGCGATAAGCTGTCCGACCTGCTGGCCGATGCGCAATCGCTGACCGAGGCCGCCGACCGGCTGGCCGCCGAGGAGGACGTGTTCTTCTCGCAGCGCTTCCTGCTGGAACGGCCGCTGCTCCGGGCGATCAACAGCGATCAGCCCACCGTGCTGCTGATCGACGAGATCGATCGGGCCGACGCGGAATTCGAGGCTTTCCTGCTGGAAATCCTGAGTGATTTCCAGGTGAGCATCCCGGAACTGGGCACCATCGTCGCCAAACAGCGCCCGGCGGTGTTCCTGACCAGCAACAACACGCGCGAGCTGAGCGAAGCCCTCAAGCGCCGCTGTCTGTACGTGTACATCGGCTATCCCGACCTGGAAGAAGAGCTTCAGATCGTGCGCCTCAAGGTGCCCGATCTCGCCCCGCAGCTCGCCCGCCAGGCGGTCGAAGTCGTCCAATCGCTCCGCCAGCTCGACCTCAAGAAACACCCCAGCGTCAGCGAAACCCTGGACTGGGCCAGAGCGCTCGTCACGCTCAACGCACGCGCGCTCGACAAGGACGTGCTGGAGAACACCCTGACGGTACTCCTCAAGTACGAGTCCGACATGGCGCGCGCCCGCCGCGCGTTTAGTCTGGGGACCAACGGCCATGGAAGAACGGATCGGTAAGTTCATCGCGGCCCTGCGCGGTGCGGGAGTGCGCATCTCGCTGGCCGAAAGCCAGGACGCCTGGCAGGCCCTGACCTATACCGGTGTTGGCGACCGCGACACGTTCCGCCTGAGCCTGCGCGCCACCCTGATCAAGGACGTCACCAGCTACGACACCTTCGAAGAACTGTTTCCGCTGTACTTTGGGCTGGATACGCCCCCGCTCCAGGACCCGGCATCCGACCTGTCCCCGGAACAGCAGCGGATGCTCGGCGAAGCCATGCAGCAGGCCCTTCAGCGCGCGCTGCAAGAACTGGCCCGCGATCTTCGAAAGCTGCTGGAATGGCTCATGAACGGCCAGGGGCCGTCCCAGGAAGAACTGGCGGACATGGCGCAGCAGGCCGGACTGAACGATCTTCCGGACAGCGCCGCGCCTTACCAGGCCCGCCGCTATGCGCGCCGGATGCAACAGCTTCTCGGTTGGGAAAAGCTCCAGGAGCTGCTGGAGATGCTCTGGGAGGCGCTGGCCCAGCAGGGCATGAACCCGGAAACCATCGAGCAGATCAAGGCCCAGGTCATGGAGAATCAGCAGGCGCTCCAGGATCAGCTAGGTGACTACGCCGGGATGAAGCTTAACGACCATCTGGCCGAGCAGGCCCAGCGGCGGCCGCCTATCAACGAACTGATGGATCGGCCGTTCGGCTCACTGAACAGCGCCGAGATGGACTCGCTGCGGGAGCAGATTCGCCGCCTGGCGGCCCGCCTCCGCAGCCGGGCCGCCCTACGCCAGCAGCGTGGCAAAAAGGGTAAGCTGGATGCCAAGGCGACCCTGCGCCACAACCTGCGCTATGGCAGCGTGCCGTTCGAGATCAGGCTCAAGCAGCGCCGCCGCAAGCCGAAGCTCGTGGTGCTGCTGGACATCAGCACCTCGATGCGGCCGGTGGCCGAGTTTTTCCTGCGCCTGTTGTACGAGCTTCAGGATCAGGTGCAGAAGACGCGCAGTTTCGCCTTCATCGACCACCTGGAGGACGTGACGACCGATCTCCATACCCAGCAGATCGATCAGGCCGTCAGAACCATCCTGAGCAAGATGCCGCCCGGCTACTACAGCACCGACCTGGGCGGCAGCTTGCGCCAGTTCGAAGCCGGATATCTGGATACGGTGGACGGCCGGACGACCCTGATCGTCCTGGGCGACGCACGCAACAACTACAACGACCCGGCCCTGGATATCTTCCGCACGCTGGCCCAGCGGTCGCGCAAGCTGATCTGGCTCAACCCGGAATATCCCACCCAATGGGGGACGGGCGACAGCGATATGCTGCTCTACCAGCCGCACTGCGACGAGGTTTTCCAGGTGCGCAACCTGGCCCAGCTCACCGACGCGATCGACCACATGCTGGCTTGAATCACCGGGATCGGCTGCCCCGCTTGCGGCGGTCGATCCCGGATTCACTCCCCCCGTTCCACCCCACTGGCGTATAATGGGGCGCGGCGGAGGCTTTGCGTTCCGCCGGTACGGCGCATCCCCAGCACGGACATCTCAAAACGGCGAAAAAACTCCATGAGCGACCAACAGCGGCAGTCCCGGCGTCCCGGTTTGAGCACAATTGCCATCCACGGCGGGCAGGCATCCAACAAGACCCATGCCCACGTGCAGCCCATCTACCAGTCCTCGACCTACGTCTTCGACAGCGTCGCTCACGGCCAATCCCTGTGGCGCGAGGACGAATACGGGCACATCTACGGCCGGCTGGGCAACCCCAATACCGAAGCGACCGCGTCGATCATCGCCGCGCTGGAAGGGGCCAACCTCCCAAACCGGCCCTACGGTCTGCTGGCCGCGTCCGGCATGGCAGCGGTCAGCACGGTGCTCCTCGCCCTGACCCGCGCGGGAGATACCATCGTCAGCCAGAAATCCCTCTACGCGGCCACCCACAGCCTGCTTTCCAGCCGTTTGCCGCACTACGGCGTGAATCACGTCGCCTTCGACGGCGGCAGGCTCGACGAGCTGGAAGCCGCGCTGGATGACAACACCAACGTCCGGCTGGTCTACATCGAGACCCCGGTCAACCCGACCATGGCCCTGACCGACATCCGGAGCGTCGCCAAGCGCGCGCACGCCGCCGGGGCGCTGGTCTGCGTGGACAATACCTTCGCCACGCCTTACCTCCAACGCCCACTTGAGCTGGGGGCGGACATTGTCGTGCACAGCACCACGAAGTACCTCACCGGCCACGGCACTGTGGTCGGCGGCGCAATCATCACCGGCGACCATGCCCTCTACCACGACCGGTTCCTGCCCACCCTGATCACCTACGGGGCGGTCGCGGGGCCGATGGATGCCTGGCTTACCGAACAGGGCCTGAAGACCTTCGAGCTGCGTATGGCGCGCCACTGCGAGAATGGCATGGCGGTGGCGCGTTTTCTGGAGGAACATCCGGCCGTGGCCAGAGTCAATTACCCAGGGCTGCCGTCATTCCCGCAGATCGACCTGGCGCGCACTCAGATGGACGGCTTCGGGGCAATGCTTTCTTTCGAACTCAAGGGGGGCTATACGGCCGGCGTGGCTCTGCTGGATCACGTCCGGCTGTGCACGCTGGCGGTCAGCCTGGGCACGGTGGATACCCTGATCGCCCACCCGGCCAGCATGATGAACTTCAAGATGGCCCGCGAGGATCGCCTCCGCATGGGCATCACGGACGGCCTCATCCGGCTGTCGGTGGGAATCGAAAACCTGGAGGATATCCTGGCCGATCTCGACCAGGCTCTGACCGCCGCAGCCAGGGGCTGAAGCCGGTCCCGGCGTGAATCAGGTCTGGAGCGTCGTCAGGCCGCGTACGATCACCGCCAGGCCGAGCGCCACCAGCAGCGCCCCGGCGATAGCCAAACCAACCGAAGGGATCGTCGCCGCATCCAGCAGCGCCACCAGTCCCACGGCGGCCAACGCCGGGCCGCCCAGAATGGCATGCGACCAGGAGGTGATCAGACCGACCACCGTCGCCAGCACCCCCAGGATGACCAGCAACCAGGGCCAGCGCGCCACGAGGTCGGTCGGAATCTGGTCAAGCAGCCCCAGGGCCGCCGCGACCGCCAGGGCCACCACCAGGATCACCGCAATCAACGCCGCCGGGCGCAGTTCCAGCCTTCCGCGCGGCTGCGGCCCGGCTTCGGCCTCCGCGATCATCACGGACGCTTTGGCCACGGCTGCCGCTGTCTGCGGCCGATCGGCATACTCGCCTCCAGCCTCGGCCCCTTCTTCGACGAATTCGACCGGTTGGCGTCTGAATCGGCGCAACAATTTCGCCATCGCGTTTTCTATCCCTTTCCGCTTCCGCGCAAATCCCGATCGAGTTGCGTCCTGGTCAGCGCCTTCTGAAGCATCCAGGCCGGTTCTTCCACCCGGCATGTGCGGCCTTCGTGATCAGTATAATGCCAAATTCCCGGATCGTCCGCGAACACGACGTAGCCCAGGCGCTCGTACAACCGGCGCGCCCCCGGATTGTCCTTGGCCACGGCAATCACGCTCCAGCGATAGCCCCGCGCCAGCAGCTCGCGTTCCGCTTCCTGGATGAGGCGGGTGCCAATCCCCCGGCCCTGGAGGGGTTCCATGACCCGCAGGGCGTACAGGTATCCGCGCCACTTGCGCAGGTGAGGTTCCTGGTCGGCGTCCGTGAAATGGACGAAGATCTGCCCGACCGGAAAGCCGTTCAAATCGGCGACCAGCATCAGCCGCCGGCCCTCTGCCTGCTCCTCGTAGGTGCGCTCGAACAGCCGCCGAAAATGCGTGTACAGGCCAAACCACTCCAGCCCAGGCAGGTCCGCGCGAGTTGCGGGTCGCAGCGCCAGCTCGATCTGGAGTGCCATCGTGCGCTCATGTTCCAGGGTCGCCATCTTCCGCCCATCTTTCGTCGATCAACCGCCGGGCAAGCCCGCGCTCCTCGTCCGCGCTCGCCACCTCGCCGTCCAGCCAGGCCACCCGCAGCCGTTTGAGCAGCTTACCATAGGCAGGCCCTTGATGCAGCCCCATCGCCCGGAGGTCTTCGCCTGTCATCGTCTGGCGGATGTCGCGCCAGGCTTCCGCGTACTGGACGATCTGGCTGCGCGCCGGGTGAGTCGGGGCAATCGCCCAGGCGACCAGCAGATCGGTCTCGCCAAGTCCGTCCAGCAGGTCGACCACCGCGCTGGGCCGGAGTGGCTCAGCGAGTCTGGGCAGACGCTCCCGAAACGTCTGCACACCGTTCAGGACTGCATCCAGCGAGCTTCGCCGCACCTGCAACCGCCGCGCCAGGCTTTCCGCTTCGACGGCGGGCAGCCGGCAGGTCAGCGCCACGAACTGGGCCAGCACAAATCCGTTCCGCCGGTCGGGGTCGAGGTGAATCCCCGGCCAGGGCGGAGACTGGACCGCCCGGCGCAGCGCCTCGAACGCGCTCGCCAGCCACTCGTCGGCTGCCAGGGACTCATTCATCCGGGTCAGCACACCCAGCGCTTGCAGGCGGGCCAGCACCCGCTCCGGACGCTGCTCCCGCAGGATCAGCTCGATCTCGTGCCGGATGCGCGGCCCGCTGACCCGGTCGAGCAGCGGCAGGGCCGGTTCGATCAGGCCCAGGGTACGCGTCTCGATCCGGAAGCCAAAGCGCTGCTCGAATCGAGCCGCACGTAGAATTCGGGTCGGGTCGTCCACGAAGCTCAGGCTGTGCAGCACCCGGATTTGCCCGGCCTGCAAGTCGCGCTCCCCACCCCAAAAATCGAGCAGTTGGCCGAAAGGTTCCGGTGCAAAGCGGATCGCCAGGGTATTGATGCTGAAGTCGCGCCGGTGCAGGTCGAGCTTGATCGAGCTTTGCCGGACGGTCGGCAGCGCGGTCGGATTCTCGTAGAACTCGGCCCGCGCCGTGACAAAATCGAGCGTCTCCGGCCAGTCCGGCCCGCGCCCAAACCGAGCCGCCACACCCTCGTCCAGAATCCAGGTGGCCGTCCCAAACTGGAGGTGCTTGCGCATCGCGCCGCCATAGCGCTCGACCAGCGCTCGCACCAGGCCGATCGCGTCGCCTTCCACCACCAGATCGATGTCCGCGTTCGGCCGGGAAAGCAGCAGATCGCGGACGAATCCGCCAACGCAGTACAGTCCCAGGTTGGCCTCGTGCGCCATGGCGCTCACGGCCCGCACCAGCCCCAGCAGCCCCGGCGAGAGCGCCGTTTCCAACCGCTGCACGATCTCCTGGCGCTTGGAGGCGGCATCATCGACCTGGCCCCAGCGGTTGATCAGGTCGGTCCGGGTCACGATGCCGATCAGCGCGCCGGAGTCATTGACCACCGGAATCTGTCCCCAGCCCGACTGCATCATCTGCTGCTGGAGGTGCTGGATAGAATCGCCGGGGTGCACGAGCACCGTCCCGGCTTCCATAATCTGCGCGACAGGCAGCCGTTCCATCCGGTGGGCAATGGCCCGATCGACGGCGTGGCGCATGATCAATCCAACCAGGACACCCGCGCGAACCACCGGGTATCCCTCGTGGCCGCTCCGCCGCATCCGCTCGGCCACCTCGGCGACCGGGGTATCCGCCTCGACCACCTGCACGACCCCGCCGGACATCAGCTCGCCCACCGTCACCGATGGAGTAACCAGGGTATCCAGCAGAACGGACAGCCGCGACCGGACCGCATCGAGATCGGCATTCTCGATCATCGCCGCCGCCGCGCGTCCATGCCCGCCGCCGCCAAACTGCTCGGCGACCTGACCCACGTCGATTTCGTCCACCGTGCTGCGCGCCACCATTTGCAGGCGGGAACCCATCTGCACCAGCATGAACAGGGCGTTGGGTTCAAGGAGCTCGCGGATCTTGTGCGCCACGGTCGACACCTGGTCGATGTTGCGCGGCACCCGGGCCGCCGCGATGGCGATCGGATGGCCGTGCACATCGAGCACCTGGATATCCTTGAGGAGCAGCTCGTACAGCTCGCGCTGTTCGTCGTTGAGCGGGTGCTGGAGAAAACGCCGCACCACATCAAGGCTCCCCCCCTTGTCAACCAGCCAGGCCGCCGCAGCGATGTCGCGCGGGGTGGTCGTGCCGTACAGCAGCGAGCCGGTATCCTCGTAAATGCCCAGGGTCAGCAGCGTGGCATCGATCGAGCTGAGTTGAACCCCGGCTTCGCGCAACTGCTCAACCAGCAGCGTTGTCGTCGCGCCAACCATTTCGCCCCAGAATGATTGGTGCTCCGGCAGCGGCTCGGTCACGGGATGGTGATCGATGATCCGGGTGGGCGTCTGCGGGCGCATCCCGCGCACGGTCACCACCCCCTGTGTGTCAACCACCGTCACCGCCTCGACCGGGGTGCGGGGCAGGTCATCCACCTCGACGTGAGGCAACACGCTCCGGTACAGGTTCAGGAAGTCGCGCACGTTGGAATTGACCCGGCGCGGCAGAACTGGGATCGCCTCCGGATCGAGCCGGTGAGCCGCCAGTTGGGCCGCGACTGCGTCAAAGTCGGCATTCTCGTGCGTCAGGATGATCTTCAAATTCAGAATCCCATCCACCTAAAGTGATGGCAAAAGGGCCGTTGCGGCTGTGATCCGGGGCCATCCGTCGCCGGTCATTTCCAGCCCGGCCAGGCCCGATCGCGGGGCGGCCGGAACTGCTTGTGCGGCCGCCTGCTCCTGCATGATCACGCCGCCACTGGCCCATGCCCACCACCCGCGTTCCCAGGGAGAAGCCCAGGCCACATCGATTCCCGCGAAACCCGCCCCGGCCGGGTCAAGGAGCGTCCGGGCCAGAACCGGGTCCGGCACAATCTGGATGCCCAGACCGATCGGCAGATCGCCCAGGCTGACGGGCAGATCGCCGCCCAGGGCCTCCGCCCGCCCGGTCGCCCAGACCTGAATATCGAACCCATCGGGCAGCCCGGCGGCGGCCAGCCCTTCCCGCGCTCCTACCAGATCGGTAGCTGCGAGCGCGTCCATCACGCCGGCCCCGGCCAGCGGGCCGACCTGTCCGCGCAGCAGCAGGCTTCGGCGGACGACCCGTTCCGGCCAGGGCCGATACCATTCTCCCAGGCTGGCCGCCTCCGCGCCGAGCACGAGATCGGGAACGGCGTTTCCAGCCGCCAGAGCGGCCTGAAGCGTGGAAACGTCCGTGCTGACCACGTCGATCCCCGGCAGGACCGGGACGCCGCCGTGATACCCGGCAAAGGCATCGAAGGCGGCTCCCATCTCAGTTGTACCCGTCTGGATGAACGGCCCCGTGCCCATCCCGCTCGGGCTGACGATCGCCAGTGCCGGATCGGCCAGCAATCCGGGGAAATCCTCGAACGGCTGCTTCAGGGTGATCACCACGCCGCGATCCGACGGTTCGATGCGCTCGACGAGCGCCTGAAAGGCAATCACCGCCAGCGGACGATCGTCGCCGTCCTGGGCCAGAAGCGCCTGCAAGGCAGAGGCGACCTGCGCCGCGCCGTACGGGCTGCCGTCCTGAAAAGTAACCCCGTCCCGGAGTTGGATCGACCACGAGAGCCCGTCTGGACTGGCTTCCGGCAGTTCGGCCGCCAACAGGGGACGAAGATCCCCGGCCATCCCATACCCCAGCAGCGGCTCGAAGCTCAGCGCCGCGCGGACTTCCTGGAAGCCATCTTCTGCCCCCACCATCCAGATTTGCAGCCGGTCCGCGGGGGCCGTGCCCGTGGCAGGCGGCAGCGCCGTTTGGGTGGCCTCCACCTCGCTGATGAAGATCGGCGTGGGCGTCTGCGCGCATCCGGCCAGCAGCCAGACGAGCGCCAGCCACCCGGCCATGCGCCAGACACCCACATGCCATCGGCGGCCAATCACCGGGCACATCCCCCTGCTGGACTCGAAGCACGCGCGGATCGCGGCCTCATGGCACGATCCAGGGTTCGGTCAGCAAGGGAACCCGCGCGGCCGCCCCAGCCGAAAAGAAGGCCACGATCCCGTAGATCAGCGCCGCAGTCCGGTCATCCCGCCCATGCAGCAGGGAAAACGTCCCCGGTAGGACGATCACGAAATAGATCGCATACAGATAGTAGACCCAGCGCCGGGCCTGAATCCCCATGAGCGCCATGACCAGCGACAACAGCAGAATCGCGGCGGCCAGGATCGAGTTCGTCGCCAGCGCCCCCCAGAACTGCCCGCCGAGCGGCTGCCGGCGCGCGGCCTGAATCGCGCTCCAGAACCCGATGGCGAAGGAGAACAGAATATAGGCGTTGTTCAGGACGGCATGAATTTGCGGCATGGTTATCAGACCTTTGTCGAGACGAATCGCTCACCGGGGCAGAAACGCACCGGCTAGGACGGCTTGAGACGTTTGATTGTCGGCTGACTCGCGCGTGCGCCCGCTTCAGCCGTCTTCGGAAGCGCGAAGATGAACGTGCTGCCGCGGCCCACTTCGCTCTCAACCCAGATCCGGCCGCCGTGCTGCTGGATCGTTTCCTGCACGATCGCCAGCCCCAGCCCGGTGCCGCCATAGCGCCGCGTGGCGCTGCTGTCGATCTGGTAGAACCGCTGGAAGATGCGGGTGTGGGCTTCCTTGGGAATGCCGATTCCCTGATCTTTGACGCGAACCTCAAGCTCACCGCCGCGATCGAAGACTGCGATCTCCACCCGAGTTCGATCCGGGCTGAACTTGATCGCGTTCTCCAGCAAGTGCTCCACGGCCTCCGCCAGCAGGCGCTCGTCGACGGCGATCGAAGGCAAGCCCGGCGGCACCTGGCGCACGATCTCGATCGACCGGCGGCTCGCAGCCGGCACCCAGGTGCGCACCGCGCGCTCAACGATATCCTCCATCTGGCAGGCCCGCCGGTCGAGAGGATGCGCATGCAGCGCCTGAACCGCGATGATATCCTTGACCAGCTCGGACAGATGCCTGGCGCGCTGGATCACGAAATCGAGCTTCTCCCGCTGCTCGGCGTTCAACGGGCCGAACGCCTCGCTGTGCATCAGCTCGATGTAACCGAGGATGTGCAGCAGCGGAGTCTGAATCTCGTGGGACAGATTCTGGAGCAGATCGTCCTTGAGCTGATCCGCCTGTTTGAGTTCATCGTAGGCGGCTTCCAGTGCCCTGGCGCGGCGTTCCAGGCTCTGGTAGAGATTGGCGTTCTCCATGGCATTACCGACGACGTTGGCGATGCCCTGGCAGAGCGAAATCTGCTCCGCGTCGAAGGTCCGCGTCCGATCCGAATCGACCAGCAGGACGAGGCCTTCCGGATTGCCCCGGATCATCAGCGGAGCCATCAGGAGGACCTGCCCGCCCAGCCGCGCCAGGAATTCCTGTTCGCGCGGAGCGATCTCTTGCTCCGTCCCGCAGACCACTTTGGGCTGGCCGACCGACAGCGCGCGCATCATCGCCGGGAACTCGCGCAGGCTGTACCGGACACCGCGCTGATCCGGCCACAGGGAGAAACCCGTCTCGAACAGCCGCCGGATCTGCGAATGGCCGGGCAGCCATTCCTCGACCGCGACCCAGGTGCAACTGGCCGCCTCCTGAATTTGCTCGCTCAGGGTAGCCAGCGCCTCCCGGTTGCGCCAGGTGCTTTCAATCCTGTGCCCCAATTGCGCCTGCCAGGCGCGCACCACCCGGTCGACCCGATCCGAGTCCACATCCGAGTAGAACTGCTGGGCGACGTGACTGAAGAGAGAGAGCATCCCCACCACGCGCCCGCCAATCCAGAGAGGCACCCCCAACATCGCGCGCTGGCCGGCCTCCTGAAGCGTCCGGCGCTCTTCGGGCGAGCAGGCCGGATCGCTGACATGGGCGGAAACCACCCGCCCGGAGACGAGCGCCGCGTGGTGAAGCGGCAGTTCCGTCAGATCGCGCACCGGGCCGCTGTCCGGTCCCCAGTACGCACCCGCCACTTCCGCCAGAACACCCAATCCGTTGGACGAGCGATCCCATCCCGCGATCAGGCAGCGCTCGACTTCCAGCGCGTCGACCAACCGCCGGGCGATCAACTCCAACACGCTGCCAAAGTCCAGCGTGGAGGAGACCGCCGCGCTGGAATCGAGCAGCGTGCCCACGTCCTTCAGCCGGCGGCGAGTCTGGTCATACAGCCGGGCGTTTTCCAGTGCGACCGCGGCCGTCCCGGCGATGTTCTCCAGCAGTTCGACATCCAGCCGGTTGAACGCCCCATGCTGCTTGTTGATCACTTCCAGGACGCCAATCACCCGGTCGGATACGATCAGCGGCACGGCGATCAGGGTTTGCGTCGTCAGCCCGGACGACGCATCGATGTTGCGATAGAAACGGGAGTCCTTCCCCGTGTCGGCGACCAACTGGCTGGTCGCCTCGCGCGCGACCCAGCCCGCCACACCTTGCCCCAGCGGAACTCGCAGGCCGAGGATCGTGTCTGCCTGCGGCCCCACGGTCGCCACGAATGCCAGCTCGTCAGGATTGTCCTCGGCCCGCAGTAGAATCGAAGCGCCCTGCGCCTCGACCATCCGAACCGCCACATCAAGAATCTGGTTGATCACGTCGCTCGGCGACAGCGACGAAGAAATGACCTTGACCGCGTGATTCAACGCCTCAAGCTGCTGGCTCTGGCGTTGCAGCGCCTCTTCGCGGCTTTTCTGCTCCGTCAGGTCGCTGAGCACCAATACCTGCTGCGGGGCATCGGGGTCCAGAGCCGCGAAAGACGATCTGGATAGCAGCACCGGCAGGGCCTCGCCCGATTTCTTCAGCAGACGCTGGTCGAGCTTCATGGTGGAGCCAGCGCCCTTCAACAGGCTGCGCACGAGCGCGTCACGGTCGTCGGGATGAAAGAGAATCCCGACCCCTTGGCCGAAAATCTCCTGACGGGTGTAGCCGGTCATCAGCAACAGGCGCGTATTAACGTATTCGATCCCCCCCTGTTCGCCCACCACCACCAGACCGTCGCCCATCGTATCCAGGATCATGTGCAGGAAAGCCTGCTCGGCCTCCATCATCGCTTCCTGCTCGACCAGGTTATCGGCAAGCTGGATGTAGTCGAGCACGACGACAGCCTGTCGAACGGCCGACTCGATCAGACCTTGCCGCCCGGCGCCCGCCGGAGGGGCCTCCATGGAGCCGAGGACAAGCAGCCCTATGACCTGTTGGCGGCTCCAAAGGGGAAGCAGATCGATATACCGGATGCCGGATGCCATCAGGGAGTCGTGCAGGGGGCGCATCGCCGCCTGGCGGCTCATGGCCTCCAGAGGCACCCCCAGGACCGGCGTCCGCCGTCTGAGCACGCCCTTGAAGGCCGTGTTGACGCTCACGAAAGGCAGTTGCGGCGGGAGCGCGGGGCTTTCCACCGTGCACGCCAGCGCGCGATCTTCCAGAACCTGATTGCGGGTGTCGGCCACGAGCAGCCAGGTCAGGTCGACCTTCAGGGCCACCTGGACGAACTCCGTGAACTGCTGAATCAGTCGTTCGGGAACGACACTCCGCGGCCGGCCCGCGAGCGCGGCCCTGATCTGGCCGCTCAGCTCGCTGAGGGAAAGCGGCCGGGTGACGTAACCTGTGACGTCGTGCAGGCGATCTTCCGCCCACGACGGCGCGTCTTGTTCAGGCAGCACGAACAGAATCGGGATCGAGATAGTTGCCGGATTGGCTTCGAGCAGTTGCAGGACCTGCCCGCCATCCCGGCAGTCGGCGCTTACGTCCAATACAATCAAGCCCGGAAGCTGGTCGAAGGCCAGACCGGGCACGTCGCCAATCCGCTGGGTGCCAGTGACCGAATAGCCCTCGCCTTCCAGCCAGGCGGTCAGCATTCCCAAATCATCGGCGCGTTCGCTTGCAACAATCAGAGTGGGTTGGATCATCATCATCACCACGGCATAGGATGTGAAGGGCATTGTATTGGACTTGAACTGAATCCGCAACGAATGAGCCGCTGATCCCCACAAAAAACAGCCCCGGCCGCGCTGGCCGGGGCTGTCCCATTATGCAATGCGGTTGACAGAACTAGAAGAACAGCACCAGAAGCAGCCAGAAACCGACGGTTGCATTCGCGGTGATCAGGAATTGAATCTGGATATTCCCGCTGCGATCCGCCACCTCGCCGCCCCGCATGTCCTTACCCGGACGGTAGATCAGCATCACCAGGCAGAACACGCTCACGCCGAGAATCGGCAGCCACCAGGGCAGGACGCCCAGTACGAACGCCGCGAGGAAAAAGATCACGGCCAGCGCCACGCACAGGTACATCAGGAACCGGGTGATGCGCTCACCAACCATGATCGCCGTGTTATGAAGACCGGCGGCCCGATCCATATCGTAGTCACGCAGTTGGTTGTACAACTGGCCGTAGATCGAGATCAGCGTCGTTGCCAGACCGATCAGCCACACCCAGCCGGGGTTGACGTCGTACGCGAAGTATCCGGCCAGGAACAGCAGCCCGCTCAGCATCAGCGAGTGCGAAGTCACGTCCGCCACCGGCCAGGCCTTCAGCCGAACCGGCTTCCACGAATAGAAGTGAGACAGCAGCACCGTCAGCACGCCGATCCCCAGCACCCACAGGCCACCCATCGCGTACAATCCGATGGCAGCCAGGGCCACCAGGGCGGACACCGCCCAGCCCAACCGGCCCGAAATCTCCCCCATCGCGATGGGATTGCGCGCCGCGCGTGCCGGATCGACTGCATCATCCGGCGCGTCTTCGATGTCGTTAATCATGAACGCGTACGCCACGGCCAGGATGTTGGCCAGCGTCACGGCGATAATCCGCCAATCAAGCGGCTGCTGCGTCAGCAATGCACCGAACAGCGTCACCGGGATCGTGAATGGGACAAATTCCTTCCACCGGCTGAGTCGTATCAGCCCAACTGCCTTTCGGCTCAGCGCCTGCTCCATAACATTCTCCTCGAATAGTCCGGTCTGATATCGCATGGAAAAACACGCGTTGGGACAGATAGATACGCCTGCCCTCAAGACTGCGCCATTCTAGCCTGTAGAGTGGCTTTCAGACAAGCCCTTGTCGGGCACGACGCTCACGCGGGCGTGATGGCGCGGGCAGCCTGCCATGATAAAGCCTCTCCCGGAGATACCCGGTCGCCTACCCGCATTTGCCCAAATCCCGGCCCGGTGGCTATGATTACCGGCATGAGAAAATTCCTGGCCGGTTCGATGCTGTTGGGTTGGGTTGGATTGGCGAGCGCCTGCCTGCCCTCGGCCGCGCCCCCCACGGTTCACGTGCCTCCCCCAACACCGACAACCGTCACTTTATACGTCTCCAATACCCCCACGGTTGCGGCTCAGTCCACCCGGACGGCGCCGACGCTGACCGCCTCCCACCTACCGCAGCCTGGAGAGCCATGCGAGCCGGCCCAGAGCACATCCGCTCAGTCCGCGATTCGCTACACGGTCGATGCCACCCTGGACTATGAAACCCGACAGGTTCAGGTGCGCGACGCGATCGCGTTTCGGAACGAGACCGGAGATACTCTGGACGAGCTGGTTTTCTACTTCGCGCCGAACGCCCAGCCCGGCGTCGTGACTCTGGAAGCGGTCACCCAGCCTGACTCGGATGCGCCCCTCGCGGCCAGTCTGGAAGGCACCCGCCTGAGCGTCCAGCTTCCGGAGCCACTGGGTGAACACTGCGCGCAAGACCTGACGATCGCCTACCTCCTGAACGTCCTCCCCATGGGCGAAGGCTACTTCCCCCTCCAGGGCTATCTGGGTTTCAGCGAACGCCAGTTCAACCTCGGCCACTGGCTTCCCACGGTGGCTCACCGCGTCGCCGGTGAATGGATCACCCCACCGCGCATCAACGTGGGCGAGCAGGAGGTGATCCCGGCGGCGGATTTCGAGGTCGCGCTCACGGCTCGGCATGCCCCGCGCCATCTCACGGTCGTCGGCCCTGGCACCGTCGAGCAGCGCCGTTCCGTCTGGCGCTTCAGCTTGAGTCAGGCCCGCGATCTGACCCTCAGCCTGAGCAATCAATATCGCCGCCAGTCCGCAACTGCGGCCAATGGGGTCGAAGTGGAGCTTTACACTCTGGACGAGTTCTCGCCCTCGTCTGAATCCGCCGCCAACGCGCCGGATCAGGCACTCGACACGGCGGTGGCCGCCCTGGAGTTGTACAGCGACCTGTACGGCCCATATCCGTATGACCGCTTGGTGGTTCTGGAAAGCGATTTTCCGGATGGCATGGAGTTCAGCGGCCTGGTTTTCGTCGGCGGGGAATGGTTCCGCGGCTATCACGGAGACCCCGCATCCTACCTGACACTCATCACGGCCCATGAAGTGTCGCATCAGTGGTGGTACGTGCAGGTCGCCAACGATCAAAGCCAGACCCCCTGGCTGGACGAAGCCCTGGCGACCTACAGCGAATACGTCTTCCTGCAGGAAATCTATCCCGAACTGACCGACTGGTGGTGGCGCTTCCGGGTGGACGCCTATGCGCCTGAAGGCTTCGTGGATTCCACGGTCTACGAGTTCAACAGCATTCGCGGCTACATCAATGCCGTGTACCTGCAGGGCGCGCGCCTGGTGCATCGTCTGCGGGAGGATGTCGGAGGCGAAGCCTTCTTCCAATGGCTGCACGATTACGTGGAAGCCGAACGGGGCCAGATCGCGACCCCGGAATCCTTCTGGGCGGCCTTGCCCCCGGACCTGCTCGAAGCCACCCAGGCGACCCGCGAAGCCTTTCTGCGCCGGTCCGAGATCGCGCCGAACCGGCCGGACTGACTCGCGGCAATTCCTTCTAGCGTTCCGCCAACCCCTTTCTGCTTCTTTTGGTTCAGTCAGGCCGGCTCGACCAGTGGCGCGGCCTACCGCCGCGGTGTATCCTCTTTCCGGCGAATCCGCATTCCGCCAACCAAGTCTATCCGGCGCGACACACGCAGAAAGAACGGGAAGCGTATGACCAATCAATCGTTCCCCAGGGACTTCGTCTGGGGAGCAGCGACGGCCTCCTACCAGATCGAGGGCGCAGTCAATGCTGGCGGACGCGGCCCATCGATTTGGGATACATTCAGCCACATCCCCGGCAACGTGGCTCTCAACCACACCGGCGACGTGGCTTGCGACCATTACCACCGCTGGCGCGAGGACATCGCGCTGATGAAGCAGCTTGGTCTGGGCGCCTACCGCTTCTCGATCGCCTGGCCGCGCATCCTCCCGGAAGGCACGGGGCGTGTCAACCCCGACGGGCTGCGCTTCTACAGCGACCTGGTCGACGGCCTGCTCGAAGCCGGGATCACTCCCTGGGTCACCCTGTATCACTGGGACTTGCCCCAACCGCTCGAAGATCGCGGCGGTTGGCCCTCGCGGGAAATCGTCCAGGCCTTCGTGGAATATACCGATGTGGTCACCCGCCACCTGGGCGACCGCGTCAAACACTGGATCACGCTCAACGAACCACACGTCTTCACGTTCGTCGGCTACGGTGGAGGCCGCCATGCCCCCGGCCGCGACGATCAGTTCGAGGCGGCGCGGGCCAGCCATCACGCCCTGCTCGCGCACGGCGAAGCGATGCGCGTCATCCGGGCCAACGTGCCGGGCGCCGTGGCGGGCATCACGCTCAATATGTCCAAGGTCTATCCCGCGACCCCCAGCGAACCGGACGCCCAGGCGGCAGCCATCGTGGACGCCAGCCTCAACCGCTGGTTCGCCGGCCCGGTGTTCGGCCAGGGATACCCGCCTGAACTGCTGGCCTTCTACCAGTCCCAGGGCGAATTCGTCAAACCAGGCGACATGCAGACCATCGCCGCGCCGGTCGATTTCCTGGGCATCAACAACTATTTCCCGATCTATGCCACCGCCGACCCACGCCAGCCGCACGGTCTGAGCACGCTGACCCCGGAAGAACTGGCCGCCGCCGGTCACACCCTGACCGAGATGGGCTGGCCCGTAGTGCCGCAAGGCCTGGTCGATCTTCTGATCGACTTGCACGAAACATACCGCCCGGCCGCCCTCTATATCACCGAAAACGGCGCGGCCTTCGCCGACGAACTGAGTGAGGGGGCCGTCCACGACGCGCGACGGGTGCAGTACCTGCACGACCACCTGAGCGCACTGGCGGACGTGACGGCCGGCGGCGTGCCCTTGCGCGGCTATTTCGTCTGGTCGCTCCTCGACAACTTCGAGTGGGGACACGGCTACACCAAGCGCTTCGGGATTGTCTACATGGATTACGAGACCCTGCGGCGCATTCCCAAGGATAGCTACCACTGGTACCGGCAAACCGTCGCGAATAACCAGCCCGCGCCGCTGGCTGAGTGACCTGGCCCACCTGATTCCGTTCGATCCAACCGGTGGCAAAGGTCTGCCGCCGTCGCAGTTCGATGACTCGGCAGTAAACTATTCCAGGGAGAACATTCAATGCACCACCCCGCTCGCTTTGTGGCTCTTCTATTCGTTCTAACCGTGATGGCTGTCCTGCCCGCAGGATCGGCCGCGGCCCAGGGAGGCAACCCGTTCGTCTCTCCGGCCATCCTCGTCCCCGAAGTCGTCTCCGTCCGGCCGCACGATCCGACCGCCTATACCCAGGGCCTCCTGCTCTACGACGGCCTGCTCTATGAAAGCGCTGGATTGTATGCCGAATCGACTCTGCGCCAGGTCGATCCCGAAAGCGGCGAAGTTCTGCGCCAGATCAGCGTCCCGGACGAGTATTTCGCCGAGGGCCTGGAACGGGTTGGCGACCGCCTGATTCAGCTCTCCTGGAAAGAAAACACGGCGTTCGTGTACGACATCACCACGTTCGAACTGCTGGAAACGTACGAGTACGAAGGCGAAGGCTGGGGCCTGTGCGCCGATGATCGCTTCCTGTTCATGAGCGATGGCAGCTCGTTCATCACGCTCCGCGACCCTGAAACCTTCGAATTGCTGTTCAATGGCGTCGTCACGATCCAGGGCCAGCCGGTCACCCGCATCAACGAGATGGAATGCGTGGGCGATTATATTTACGCTAACGTCTACATGACCGACTACATCCTGCAGATCAACAAATACAACGGCGTCGTGGAAGGGCTGATCGATGCGTCGGGTCTGCTCACCGACGAAGAGCGCGCCAGCCTGGCCAACGGCGAAGTCCTGAACGGAATCGCCTACCTGCCGGAGAGCGACACTTTCCTGATCACCGGCAAGCACTGGCCCAAGATGTTCGAAGTCCGCTTTGTCGAATCCGAGCAGTCCGCCGGCCAGTAACCGCCAGCCAACCCCGTAACCAGCGAAGCCGGACGGTCTTTGTGTCCGGCTTTTTTGTTTCCCCACATCCTGCGCGCCGCGATCAATTGCGATATATTATGTGGAAATTTTTCTTACCTTTCGGAGGGCGAAAGAATGACGATTCCCCCGCTGGCTGGACTATGCAGTTATGCCGAGGCCGCGCGCCAGGGTCTGGGTGTCGACGAGACCGTGCACCGGCTGGTACGCTACGCCTGGACTCACAAACGGGCGATGGAATGCGCGCTCTACTGGCTCAATCCCACCCCCGAATGGGAGGTCAAGGAGGCCCTGAGCCTGCATGCCTACCTGGACGCCGAACACGCCGCCCACTTCAGAACCCGCGTCGGCGAGATGCGCAATCCCCCGCCCCGCATGGACATCGCCCCGAACGCGGCGCTGGATGCCTTCCTGGATGAAGTCCTGGCCTCCGAGACGACTGTCGAGAAGCTCACGGCCCTGTACGGCGTGCTCAAACCGGCCCTGCTGGAAGCGTATCGCCAGCACTTCGAGGCGGCCCACCCGCTGGTGGATCACCCTACCCGCCGCATCCTGCGCCTGATTCTGCTGGAACTGGACGAGGCCATCCGATGGGGACGCGCCGCCCTGGACGCGCTGTGCGCGGCCCCGGACGCCCAGGCCCAATCCGCCGCCTGGGAAGCCCATTTGCGGGCCTATCTCCGCGCCGCCGGAGGAATCGCCGGCGACGAGCCAGCCCGCGCCGAGCCGCTCCCGCCCGCCAGAGCGCGCAAGCCCTACCAGCCCGATTTCTTCCCGCGCCGCGACGAGCGCTTCGTCCGGCAGTGGAATTTCGTCTTCCCCCCGCATGAGGTCGCCCGCACCGACGGCGTTCCGGCCGACGAGAAAACGCTGGCGCTGATGTGCAAGCGCGCCCTGGAAATGGACGTGCCGGAGGCGATGGCCCGGATGATCGCCGAGGCGGACGACCAGCCGTGGGAGTACTACACGGACATGACCCGCCAGCTTTGGGACGAAGCCCGCCACGCCATGATGGGGACTGTCTACTTCGAACGGCTCGGAATCGACTGGCGTGGGGAGATTCCTCTGCATCCTGGGTTCGCCATCCGGCTGAACACGGCGCTCACCCCGATCGAGGCCCATGCCGTCCTGTACGCCATCGAGCAGAGCCTGATGCCGGCCACCACGGGCAAGAAATACGAATGGGTCACGGCGGAGGAGGCCCACGATCCGCTGGCGAAGCTGTTCCAGGATTACGATTGGGCGGATGAGGTGCTGCACGTGAACATCGGCCGGCGTTGGGGTCTGGCGTCCTCCGGGCTGAGCCGCGAGGCGTTCCAATCCCTCGGCCACCGGAAAGCGGTCGAATCAGAGCGCGCGCTGGAGCCATACACGGCGCGCACGCCGCAGATCAACTGGTGGCCGGACTTCGTCCGCAAAGTCCTGGGCAGGGAATCGGCGGCAGCCGCCGGGCAGTTCACCACTTCCGACCCGGTCTACCGCCGCAACGCCTTCGACAGCCATCCGGCTGAATGACGCTTACCGGGGCGGCGGAATCGACCTGCCGCCCCGGCTCATCACATTCAGCCGCGATAGCGCTTCTCCAACGCCCGAACCTGCTCGTCGCTCAGATACTCGACGTTGCCAAGCTGGTGCGCCGTCAGCAGAATGCGCGCGTTCAGCTCGACCGTCTCCAGGTTGGCCTGGGCATCCCACAGTTTTTTGCTGTAAGCCACCACCCCATGATTCGCCAGCAGCAGGGCATCCCGCCCCTCCAGGTGCGGCACGAGCGACTCCGGCAGTTCGTCCCCGCCGGGAATCGCGTAAGGGACGAGCAGGGTCGGCCCCGTGCGGACGACCACTTCCGGGAGGAAGGGTTTGTCCAGCCCGAACCCGGCGACGGCGAAACCGGTCGCCGTGGGGGGATGGGCATGCACGACGGCCCGAATGTCCGGCCGGTGGCGGTAGATGATCAGATGCATGCGCGTCTCGGAGGAAGGCTTTCCACCGACAAGCGCCTCGATCAGCTCTCCTTCGGGCGAGATCTTCAGAATCATCTCCGGGCGCATCATGCCCTTGTTGACCCCGGTCGGCGTGATCAGAATCTCGTTCTCGCTCAGACGCACCGAGATATTGCCGTCATTCCCGGCAATGAAGAACTGGTCGTACAGGCGCTTGCCCACCTCGCATATCTCGCGCCGCACATCCCATTCATAGGATGAGTTGTAGGCAACCATTGCACTCTCCCTCGATCACCCCCGTCTCGCCTGCCCTGGACGGACTCAGCGAAGAACGGCCAGAATTTCCTCGAACGAATTGCAGTAAAAATCGCACAGCGCGCGCGTGCCGCTCTGCAGGATATTCCCGTTGCTCAAGCCGATGGTCGGGAATCCGGCCAGCCGGATCGCGCAGACGCCCGCGCCGCTGTCCTCGATCCCGACCACCTGATTGCGCTCCTCAAAAGGGATTCCCAGCCCGACCCGGCACGTCTCGGCATACAGCCAGGGATGTGGCTTGGGCGATAGCTCCCCCAGCGTGCCGATCTCGCCCTGACGGAGGGGATACCCGGCCGTGATGATGGCATCGTAGAACGCCCTGGGATCGCCCATGCCGAGCGTGCGGAACGCGGACAGAATCTCCGGGTAGGCCTTTTCGTATAGCCCCGACGTGACCAGCCCAATCTTGACCCCCATCGCCTTGAGGGCAAGCAGAAAGTCCTTCAGGCCCGGGGCGGGCACGAAGGCATCGACCCGCCCGCCGCCGTTCAGGATGGCGTCCATCTCGCGGTGGGTGTGCTCGAAGTAAAACTGCCGGGCCTCGTCTACCCCTCGATCGGGACAGTATTTGTGGATGCAGTATTGCAGGTGTTCGGACACGCTGTGCCCGGACACGTAGGGCAGATCGGCGTCTTCCAGCTCGAAGGCCGGGTTCCCCACCAGACTGGCCGTGGTGAGCTGGATGATCCAGACCCAGAATCCCTCGCTGTGGACGCTGGTGCCGTCCAGGTCCATCAGGACGGCTTTGACAGGCTTCTCCAGGCGGACGGGATGCACCGGGTAGTAAGCCGGATAGCCCATCGCCGAACGGACATAGGCCAGGCTGTGGCCGTCGAACCCGATGAACTCAACCTTGCCATCCCCCGTGGCCGCAATCGAGCGGACGCCTTGCTGCCCGGTCCGGAACCGGCCGTCGCTGCATTCCGCGCGCGGAACGAGGCCCAAATCGGCCGGGAACACCCCCAGTCCTGGAATCGTGATGAGATCAGACGGCATGATTTCCTCGATGATCGAACACGCTGAAGCGGCGAAGCGTCCGGCTCACGCCTTCTCCGGGTCCAGAATCGCGCCGTGCGTGGCGATCACATCCCGGTACCAGTGGGCCGAGTCCTTCAGCGTGCGCTTCTGGGTCTGATAGTCCACGTGAATCAGCCCGAAGCGGTGCTTCATCCCCTCCGCCCATTCGAAGTTGTCCATGATCGACCAGTGGAAGTAGCCGCCCAGCGCCACGCCGTCCTCGCCAGCTTTGCGCAGTTGGAGCAAGTGCCGCCGCGTATAATCGATCCGCTGCGGATCGTGCACGCCTCCATCCAGCGCCACCCAGTCGGGGTTGGACAGGCCGTTCTCAGTGATGACGATCGGCAGGTGGTAGCGTTCATACAGGAAGCGCGGCGTCCAGTACAGCCCCTCCGGCATGATCGTCCAGTGGAACATCGTATACGGCCGGCCGACGGGTTCCGGAACTCGCACCGGCGCGCCGCCATCACCGGCATGGCACACCGGCGCGGTGTAGTAGTTCTCCCCAATGAAATCCAGCGGCTGCCGGATGGTTTTCATGTCGTCCGGGCCGATAGATGGCGCATCCGGGCCAAGCACCTCCAGCCAGCCTTCGGGATACTCCCCCAGGATCATCGGATCGGCCCAGACGTTGTGCGCCCAGTAGTCGGGGCCGGTCACCTCGAACATCGCCCGCCGAGCCGCTTCGATATCCACCGGATTGTCGGTCGCCGGGACGGCCCCGGTGCCGTTGTTGGCGTAGCCAACCCGGGCATCGCCGCAGACGGCGCGCAGCGCCTGCACCGAACGGCCGTGGGCCAGCAACACGTGGTGGACGATCTGGAAGACATCCTTGCGGCTCAGCTTCAATCCCGGTGCGTGAACGCCCAGATCGTGCCCCAGACCGACGAACACGGCCGGCTCGTTGAGGGTCATCCAGTGTTTGACCCGATCCCCCAGCGCCCGCGCCATCAATTCGGTGTAGTCCGCGAACCAGCCCACCACGTCCGGATTGAGCCAGCCGCCCCGGCGATAGAGGTCATACGGGAAATCCCAGTGGAACAGCGTGACATACGGCTGGATATTGGCTTCGAGAAGCTCGTCCACGAGCCGATCGTAAAAGGCCAGGCCCACCTCGTTGACCGCCCCCACCCCGCCCGGAAGGACGCGCGGCCATGAAACCGACAGGCGATATGCCTGCAACCCGATCGACTTCATGAGCGCGACGTCACCGGCGGAGCGGTGATAGTGATCGCAGGCGACATCCCCCGTATCGCCGTTAAAGACCTTGCCGTCCTGATGGCTGAAAACATCCCAGACAGACAGGCCCTTTCCGTCGGCCGTGGCCGCACCCTCGACCTGATAAGACGCCGACGCCGCGCCCCACACAAAATGCTCAGGAAAACTCATCTTGACCTCAACCGGTGATAGGAGGGCAGATGACCGGCCCCAATCGAGCGTCCGCCCTCGACGACGCAGATGGGCGCATAAGACCGCATGCAGTTTAACGCAAACCCGGCGAAACTACAGGTGGACGGCCGCAGCTTACCCCGCTGCCAAATCGATCCAGTTGCTGGGCCAGAGCCGCGCCAACTGCCGCCTGTCCTCCCGCGAAACTCCACCTCACGCGCGTCGTAAAGTGCGCTAGAATCCCCGCCGGAGTGTGTCCGCCAATCAGCCCGAATCCTTCGGGAGTCGTTCCCGCTACTGCGAAAAGGATGAACATGAGCCAGTCCAGTCCCCAATTCCGTCTGGATAGCCGGCCACTGGCCGATCCCAAAGCCGTTGTCCAGACTCCGCATGCCCGTTTCACCGTGCTGACCCCCCAGCTCATCCGCCTGGAATACAGCCCGGAAGGCCAGTTCGAGGATCGAGCCAGCCAGGCGTTCTGGTATCGCCGCCAGCCCGTGCCCCCCTTCGAAACCATCCAGAAAGGCAACTCGGTCGAGATCGTCACGGACAGCCTACACCTCACGCATCGCCTGGATGCGGCCGGGTTCTCCCCGGACAACCTGAGCATCACCCTGCGCGCCTCCGGATCGACCTGGCGCTTCGGCGATCCCGACCCGGCCAACCTGGGCGGCACGACCCGCACCCTGGACAACGTCACCGGCCAGACCGAGATCGAGCCGGGCCTGCTCTCGCGGGGCGGCTGGGCCGTGTTCGATGACTCGCATACCCTGGTCTTCAACGGCGAGGACTGGCTGGAGCCGCGCCAGACCCAGGGCCGGCTTGACCTGTACTTCTTCGGCTATGGGCACGACTACCAGCGCTGCCTGGCCGACTTCTGCGCCGTCGCCGGGCCAACCCCGCTGCTGCCGCGCTGGGTGCTCGGCAACTGGTGGAGCCGCTACTGGGCCTACACCCAGGACGAGCTGCTGGGCCTGATGGGCGACTTCCAGGCGCACGGCATCCCGCTGAGTGTGTGCATCGTTGACATGGACTGGCACATCACCAAAACGGGCAACTCCAGCAACGGCTGGACCGGCTACACCTGGAACAAGGCCCTGTTCCCCGATCCGGACGGCTTCATCGCCGCCCTGCACGGTCTGGGCTTGAAGACGGCCCTCAACCTGCATCCCGCCTCCGGGATTCACCCCCACGAGGCCCAGTATCCGGCGATGGCCCGCCATATGGGCCTGGACCCGGCCAGGAAGCAGCCCGTGCCATTCGATATCGCCAATCCCCACTTCACGCAGGGCTACTTCGAGCTGCTGCATCACCCGCTGGAAGCCCAGGGGATCGACTTCTGGTGGATGGACTGGCAGCAGGGCACCGCCAGCACGGTCGCCGGTCTGGACCCGCTGTGGTGGCTCAACCACCTGCATTTCCTCGACCTGGGCCGGGATGGCCGCAAACGGCCGTTCATCTTCTCGCGCTGGGGCAAGCTCGGCAACCACCGCTATCCGATCGGCTTCTCCGGTGATACGACCGTCACCTGGGACTCCCTGGCCTTCCAGCCCTACTTCACCTCGACGGCCTCCAACGTCGGCTACGGCTGGTGGAGTCACGACATCGGCGGGCACATGCTGGGCACCGAGGACGGCGAGCTGTATACCCGCTGGGTGCAGTTCGGTCTCTTCAGCCCGATTCTGCGCCTGCATTCGACCAACAACCCGTACAACGACCGGCGTCCGTGGGGCTTCGATCCGACCGTCGAGACCATCACGACTGACGCCATGCGCCTGCGCCACGCCCTGATCCCGTACCTGTACAGCATGTCCTGGCGTAACGCCCAAAAGCACGTCAGCCTGTGCAATCCGCTGTACCACACCTCCCCGGAGCGCGAGGAGGCCTACCGCTGCCCCGACCAGTACCTTTTCGGCAGCGAGCTGCTGGCCGCCCCCTTCGTCCAGCCCGCTGATCAAGATACCTGCCTCAGCCGGCAAGCCGTCTGGCTCCCGGAAGGGGGCTGGTACGACTTCTTCAGCGGCGAGTACTATCCAGGCGATGCCTGGTATGCCATCTACGGCCGGCTGCAAGATATCCCCGTCTTCGCCCGCGCCGGGGCAATCGTCCCGCTGGGGCCGCGCGTCCGTTGGGGCGGCGTGGAGAACCCGGCCGAGCTGACCCTGCACGTCTTCGCCGGGCAGGACAACCGCTTCGACCTCTACGAGGACGATGGCGAAACGACCGCCTACCGCCAGGGGGCCTGGGCGATCACCCCAATCGCGCAGGTCTGGCAGCCCGCCGTGCTGAAGCTCACGGTCGGCCCCGCCGAAGGCGACCGCGGCGTCCTGCCGGCCCGGCGCGCCTACCGGCCCATCTTCCACGGCGTCGCCAATCCGGCCAGCATCCAGGCGAGACTCAACGGCCAGCCGGTCGATCTGGCAGCGACCTACGATCCGCAAGCCGAGAGTCTGACGCTCGCCCCGGTCGAAATGGCCCCAGCCGATAAGCTGGAAATCACGCTGAAGGCCAAAGGCAAGTCTCTGCTGAGCCGCCGCGATCGCAAGGCCGAAAAATGCGTGGCAATGCTGCGCAGCTTCAAAGCGCCCTCGTCGGTGAAGCACGCCATCGAGACCCATATGAGCGCGATCGTGGGGGATATCCGCGCCCTGCTCCCTTACCAGAGCAGCCTGCGCGACAGCCAGCTTCAGGCACTGATCGAGACCCTGACCGGTACGGGCATCCATACCATCGATCACATCGGGAAGCCGGAGTACATCATCCTCTGGAACAACCAGGCGCGCCCGGACTTCCGGTACCGGATCTCAGTCTCCAACGGCGATTCCTGGTTCCACCAGTTCCAGGCGGAACACGGGGTAGTCCCCTCCTTCAAGGTCATCGACCAGGCCGAAATCCAGGTCAAGCCCTGGTCGCTGACGCTCGATTTCTGCGACGTGCTGACCATGCGAGTCGACCGCTAACCGCACAAGCCACGCCGGGGCGCTCGGCGGCGCCCCGGCATCACCCTCAGATCGCCCGGCGCGGCCGGTACTGGATCGCCTCCGCCAGGTGCGGCACGTCGATCACCGGGCTGCCCGCCAGATCGGCGATGGTCAGGCCCAGTTTGAGCACCCGGTGATAGGCCCTGGCGCTCAGTTGCATCTGGCGCAGCGTGACCTTGATCAGGCTCTCGGCTTCGGCGGTGAGCTGGCAGTAGCGCCGGATGTCGCCCGGTCCCATGTCGCCGTTGGCGTACAGGCGACCGTGTCCGCCAAAACGCTGGCGCTGCCTCGCGCGCGCCGCCTCAACCCTGGCCCGGATCGCGGCAGAGGATTCGGCCTGGGCATGGCTGGTCAGCTTGTCGTAATCCACCCGTGGCACGTCGACATGGATGTCGATTCGGTCCAGCAGCGGTCCGGAAATGGTCTGCTGGTAGCGCCGGATCGCGCCGGGCGAGCACGTGCATTCGTGGGAAGGATCGCCGAAGTAGCCACACGGACAGGGATTCATGGCTGCCACAAGCATGAAATTGGCGGGGAAGGTCAGCGTACCGTTGGCCCGGCTGATGGTGACCTTTTTGTCCTCGATCGGCTGGCGCATGACTTCCAGCGCCCCGCGTCCGAACTCGCCAAATTCGTCGAGAAAGAGGACGCCTCGGTGCGCCAGAGTGATTTCTCCGGGGCGCGGGATGCGCCCGCCGCCCACCAGCCCCGCCTGGCTGATGGTATGGTGCGGCGCGCGGTAGGGTCTGGCCCGCAGCAGCGGCGAGTCACCCGGCAGCAGGTCGGCAACCGAATAAATCCGGGTCACTTCCAGGGCCTCGTCGATCGACATGGCGGGCAGGATGCCCGGCAGCGCGCGGGCCATCAAGGTTTTGCCCGCGCCGGGCGGGCCGGAAAGCAGCAGGTTGTGATTGCCAGCCGCCGCAACTTCCAGCGCCCGCTTGACGTGCTCCTGCCCGCGAATCTCGGCGAAATCGACCAGCCCGGCCAGCAGCGCCGCTTCGTCGGCCGGTGAGGCCCCGCCCCTTTGAAACACGGGGATAAGGTGCATCCCGAAGAGATGCTCGATCAACTGGCCCAGGGTCGCCACCGGGATCACGTCGATGTCTGGAATAAGGGCCGCTTCCGGGGCGTCCGCCTCCGGCACGTAGATCGCCTGCAATCCCATCTGCCGGGCCGCGTAGGCACACGACAGGACCCCCTTCACATGCCGGAGGTTCCCATCCAGCGACAGCTCGCCGACGAACATCGCCGTCTCCAGCGACTCCACCGGAGCCTGATCGGTCGCCGCCAGGGAACCGATCGCAATCGGCAGATCGTAGGCGGGGCCATCCTTGGGGATATCGGCCGGGGCCAGGTTGACCGTATAGCGTTTGAAGGGAAAGCGCAGGCCGCTGTTCTTGATCGCCGTGCGGACTCGCTCCCGGCTCTCCTTGATCGCGTTTCCCGGCAGACCCACGATGTTGAACTGGGCCACGCCCGCGTTGGGCGAGAAGTCCACTTCCACCGTCACCGGCACCCCGTCCAGCCCTACCACGGCACATGAGATGACCTTGGCCAGCATGCTTTTCCTCGCGTCGATGCCTAGCGCGCTGCGGGCGGCGCGTCCGTTGCCGCGCGCCGCCGTCCCCAACCGGATTGCTAGCCACTATTGTAGTAGCTCCGCCGATCCTGCGCTCTGGGTTTGCCCGCCCAGAACAAAAGAGGCTGCCGGTGTTCGCCAGCAGCCTCTTCAGCGTGGATCATCGGGCACTCAGTTGAGTGAGATTTCGTGCTCCAGCGGGATCGGAATCTGGAGGTGGGCCATCGTCTCGGCCCGCGCCTTGAGGCTGTTGAGTTGCTGGTAAGCCAGCACGAAGTCCAGCGGTTCACGCAGCAGTTCGTAGAGCTTCCCGCCGAACCCGTACTGGCGCTTGCGAGTCCGCACCAGCAGGCGCGTGCCACCGTCGGACTTGCGCTCCAGCAGGTAGGTCAGCGTGACGTCCATCGAACCGCCCGCGGGATTGGGCAGATCAAAACCGCCCAGCACCAGCAGGCGCTTCCTTTCCACGCTCATCACGCGCAGCCCGCGATCGAGTTCCAGCCCTGGCACAGGCTCCACCAGGTCGCGCCGCAGGTAGGTGGCGCTGGGAATCCCGTTGTTCAACAGCACGTCCAGACCATACCAGCCCGTGCGCTCGCGGCCCATCTGGGCCAGCCAGGGCCAGAGTGCCTCGGCGGGAGCGTCAATGTCGATCGCACACGTCGTCTGCCCGCTGGGATCGGGGATGATCTCGTCCCCCGGCAGGCGGCGCTGGGATTCGCCCAGGCGCGATCCCCACTTGAGCATCTGGGGCCGGATGAAGAAGTAGTAAAATGCGCCGCCCAACAGGCTGAGCAAAAAGAGCGCCGAGGAGCCTGATCCCGTGTTTTCCTGTTTCATGTTCCGTATCCTTCTCGCACCATTCATACCGGAGGCCAGGGATAGTTGGGGCCGGGGCCGGGAAGCGGGAACACGCCCGCCTCAACCAGCCGCTCGATCCGCCGGCGCAGCGCCGCGACTTCACGCTCCGCCAACATTTCCAGCAGCGCCTGAACCAAAACACCCTGCTCTTGACTGACCAGCTCGCACAACCGCGCCAGATCGCTCCGGATGTCCTCTGGCAGCGGCTTCCCCGCGAAATCCCAGATCACCGTCCGGAGCTTGGGCGCATGATTGAAACAAATCCCGTGGTCGATTCCCCACAGGTGCCCCTGCCCATCCACCAGACAGTGCCCGCCCTTTCGATCCGCGTTGTTGACCACGTAATCAAACGCCGCGAAACGCTGCAATTGAGGGAGGCATGCATCCGGCAGCGGCGTGAAGTAGTTTACCTCCGGATCGTGATCAATGTAAAACTGCACCGACCCGAGTCCGTACGGCCCCCCGCGCAGGACGGTGGGCGGCACGATCTGCCAGCCCAGCGCCTCGGAGACGAGGAACGCCGCCACTTCGCGCAGGCAGAGCGTGCCATCCGGAAAATCCCACAGCGGACGCTCGCCGCGCTGGGGCTTGTAGACGGCCAGCAGGGTACGCTCGTCATCGGCGACCGAAATCAGATAGGCATAGTTCGATCCCCAGGGCAGAAATCCATGATCCTCCTGGATGACGCCCCTGGCGAGGGTCTGAAGCACCTGAGCGACGGTGATGGGTTCCGAATCGGCTCCAGCGGGCTGAGGTGGGTTGCTCATAGCGCCTGTTAAGGAAAATCCGTCACGTCCAGTAGTAGTGGATGCGGCCGTTGTGTTCCGGGTCCGGACGCCCGCGGGAAACAACCCGCTGGGCATAGATGGCGAGCATGCGCATCTGCTTCCGGGTCGCCCAGATTCGCGCGACGCGCGGCTCCCGGCCGGCCATCTCCTCGTCGGTCAGCAATTCCTGGGTCACCAGCACGATCATGTCCTGCGTCTCGTCATAACCCAGCCCAATCTGAGAGACGCGGAACTGCGGGTCGACCGGATCGCGCATCTCGGTTTCCCACTCGCGCAGGTTGATTTCTCCTTCGGTGTGCGTTCCAGGGGAATGTGCCTCGATGTCGCCCAACATCTCGGTGATGGCTTCGGCCATCGCGCTCACCTGGATTTTCTCCAGGGTCAGGGTCAGCAGCGTGTCGTCTTTGGCGGCCTGCAAATGGAAGACCCGCTTCCCGCGCGGCCCAACCGTCCCCACCGTAATGAAATCTGCCGGCTTGATTTCCAGATCAGAGTCGGACATCCATGAATCCTTTCAAAACGCGCCTCAGTTCGGTCGCTGGCCGTCCGCCGGTTCGTCAACCCGGGGCGGAATGTGGCTCGTGTCATTGATCTGAACCACCATCGGCCGCGCGTGATCCAGCTCGACGACCGAGATTGAAGCGGGTGCAATCACGATTCGCTGAAACAAATCGATGGGCATGCCCAGATAGTAGGCCAGCATCAGCTTGATGATGTCACTATGCGAAACCACGGCCACCATCTGGCGGGGGTGAACCTGGACCAGCCGCTCCAGGGCATCGACGGCCCGTCCCTGTGCCTGGCGCACGGACTCGCCGCCGGGGAAGTATGCGCGGGAAGGCACGGTTTGGATCACCGGCCACATCTTGAGGTGGACCAGTTTATTAATCTCCCCACCCTGCCACGCGCCGAAGTCGACTTCGCTCACCGCGTCCAGCGGCTGGATGCGCAGATCGGGGTAATGAGCCGCGATCGCCTGAGCGGTCTCCAGCGTGCGCTCCAGGGGACTGGCGTAGATCGCGCGCAGCGGTTTGTGGGCCAACCGCGCCCCCAACGCTGCCGCCTGCGCCTGGCCTTCCTCGTTCAGGTGGACTCCCGGCGTCCGACCTGCCAGTTTGCCCGTCTTGACGTAATCGTTGACCGCGTGCCTGATCAACAGGAGCGTCGTCATGCAACGCCCTCCTTCAAGGACAATTTGAGGAGATAATAGCACAAATTGGAGACCGTAAAAGGCCGGAATATGAGGACTCGCTTAATCCCCGAAATCCGCCGCGCCTCGCGTCACTTCGGGGCGATCCACAACTCGCGGTAGGTGGCCCACTCCAGCGCGTCGGTCGACCAGTCCGCGTAGATGCCGACGCCGGTCACCAGATCGGCATTCTCGCCGCTCTGCTCAAGCCCCTGCCGTATCCCGGCAATCGCGGCCGCGATGCTCTCCGCAGCCGGATCATGCCCCGGCAGTTCGGCGTCATAGGTCGGGATGCCGATCACGATCCGGGTTTGCACTTCGCGCAGGGGCGCCACGGCCGAGACGTACTGCGTCACCTGGAAGGCCATCCAGGTCTGGTAATCGGCCGCCAGACTGAGGCCGCTGTTGTAGGCCATCACGGCCAGCTCATCCACCAGGAACGCCACCTGCTGCTTGTATTCCAGGCTCCAGTGCGCGTCCGTCGTCGTATACGGGCCGGCCGGAATTCCCGGCGCGCCGGTATTCCAGTCCGGCGGAACCGCCACCGACAACGGCACATCGTCGCCAATCGTCAGGCGGATATCCCGCAGCAGCGTCGTGAAATTCTCGTCGCCATCCCAGACCGGCTCGGCATTCAGATGCACACCATCAAAGCCAAAATCGGCCAGCGTCCGGGCCGCGAATGCCGCCACCTCGGTTCGAATGGCCTCGTCGTCCAGGCGATATTCGGGCACCTCGACCGGCAGCCCAATCCAGGCCTCCAGACGTGCCTCCGGATAGGATGCCTTGAACTGCTGGACGAAAGCCGCCATGTTCTCGAAGGTCGTGGGACTCCAGGTGCTATCCTCTTGCAGCCAGCTCGTCCACACGTAAGCCGTGCCGATGCCCTCCGCGCGCAGGAGCCGGGTGAGCGTGGTCACCTCTTCGTCGGTGTGCGTGTTCTGCCCCCAGCTAATCCCCAGCCAGATGGCGTTGCGGTTCTCCGGCGCGCGCGGCCGCAGCACGAAGAAGAGCACCACGGCGGTCACGAGCGCCGCGCTGCACACCGCCGCCAGCAGTCCCAGGGCCAGCACGCGGATGGGATTGCGCACGCGCTGGCTGGGCAGGCCGCGCCGTTCGGGCGGCGGCGCGTCTTCCCGATAGCGGCCAGCGAGGTGCCCCGGCTGAGTCCGGCGGGAGCGGCGAGGGCGTGAGTCCATGCGGGTTATCCTCCCTGCAATCGGGCCAGGAGGGGCGGCCCAAAGATCAGGATACCAACCAGGACCGAGGAGACAGCCCCCAGCAGCACGGCTGCCGCGGCCACATCCTTACCCACCTTGGCCATCGGATGAATCTGCGGGCTGGCCAGGTTGACCGCCGCTTCGATGGCCGCGTTGATGAACTCCGCCATCCAGACCATCGTCACCGTGAGCACAATCACCGCCCACTCGCCCGCGCTGATCTGGAGCCACAGGCCAACGAGCAGCACACCGATGCTGGCGACAGCCTGTATCCGCGTGTTTTTCTGGTAGCGCAGCATGTACAGCCAGCCGGCCAGAGCGTAACGCAGGCTGGCCAGACGGCTGGTGCTGACCAGCGGACTATACGCCTGGGGATCGACCGCCAGATTGGCCCCCACGTCTTCGAACAGGCCCGCCAGACCAGGCCGCGAACCGCCGGTCGTCGATCTGGAATCGGGCATGGGACTGGTCATGACTCATCATCCTCGCCGGAATAATCGTACGGGGCCGGCATGACCTGCGCGGATATCCCCAGCGCCTGCAAGGCGTTGGCCTGGGCTTCCCACATGGCGGCCTGGTTTTCGGCGTTGTCGTGGTCGAATCCAAGCAGGTGCAGCGTTCCGTGAATCGCCAGCAGCACCAGTACATCCTCGACCGGAAGCCGATCCTGTTGGGCATGCCGAGCGGTGTAAGGGTAGGAAACGAGAATGTCGCCCAGGTAAGGCGCTTCTTCCAGGTCGGGAGGCAGGTCGTCGTCATCCGCCGGGAAGGACAGCACGTCCGTGGGCGAGTCGACGCCCCGATAGCGCGCGTTCAGTTTCTGGACGGCCTCGTCATCGGTCACCAGCAGCGTCAGCCCGGTGCCCTGCGCGACGTCGTACGCCTCCAGCAGGTGCAGCACGGCCGCCCGCATCCGGCAGGTGGGGACGCTGGCGGCAAATTCGTCGTCGACTCGCATGCATACCGCGTAAGGTTCATTCATGGGTTGGATGTCTCCGATCTCGCCGCGACGCCGGCCGGACGCTGGGTGGAGTCTTGCCCGCCGTCCCGAACTGCATCAGACAGCGGCGCGACCGTTGGGTCGATCAGCGCCGGCACCTGCGCGCTGCTCTGCGTTTCAACGGACTGCGTGTAGGCAATCCGAGGGTGAAAGACGCCCTGGAGCGTCTCCGAAAAGACCCGCTGGATCAGGCTCAGGTCGCTCAAGGACAGCCTGGACTCGTCGAGCTGCCCTTCCTTCAGCCGCAGGTCGATGATATACCGCACCACGTCGGCCATTTCCTGCTTGTTGGTGGGCCGCCGGGCGCGCACCGCGCTCTCACAGCTATCGGCCAACATGAGGATGGCCGTTTCACGCGAGCGCGGACGCGGGCCTGGATACTTGAACCTGGAGATATCCACCTCGTCCGCGTTGCCCCCCGCCTGTTCGACCGCCTTCTTGAGGAAGTACATCGGCTGGGTCGTGCCGTGATGCTCCAGGATGAAATCTCGAATACGGGCGGGCAGCCGGTAGCGCCGGGCCAGACGATTACCTTCCGTCACGTGCTCGATGATGATGTGCGCGCTCTTGTATGGGTCGTCCAGCCCGTCGTGTGGGTTGATGCCGTCCACCTGGTTTTCGATGAAGAAGTGCGGCGCGGCAATCTTGCCGACATCGTGATACAGCGCCCCGACTCGGGTCAGCGTGGCGTTCGCGCCGATTTGTTCGGCCGCCAGCTCCGCCAGATTGGCGACCTGCAAGCTGTGTTGGTAGGTGCCGGGAGCCTCGCGCAGCAACCGCTGCAAAAGCGGCTGGTTGGGCTGTGTCAGCTCGATCAGGCGCAGACTGGTCGGCACGTTGAACAACCCGCTGATCAGATACAACCCGGCCAGGCTCGCCGCAGCCGCCAGGATACCGTTGAGCCAGCCGGCCCCGATCAGGCTCAACGCCCCAAGCGGATCGGCAGGCCAGCCCAGCAGGTAGAAAACCAGCACCACGCCCACGTTCACGAATGCGATCACCAGACCCGCCACGAAATAGCTGTTCAGGCGCTCCGTGTTGCGCAGGGTCATCACCCCGGCTACGCCGCCCAGCCCGGCCATGACCATCAGTGGGAACGAGCTGCCGGTAATGATCCCAAAGAGCATCGCCATGCCCAGCGTGGCCATGACCGCGATCTGCGGCCCGGCCAGCGTCGTGACCAGCAGGCCCAGCGTGGCCGTGGGGTACAGGTACGGCTGGACGACCCGATCCGGGCCAGCAACCCTCGCCCCAAACAGCACCAGGAGGAAGATTCCCCCCAGCAAAGTCAGGAGCATCGGATCGCGCGTCAGCTCACCGTGGAATCTGGTCAGGTAGAGCCAGAATATGATCATGATCAGGAGCACGATCAAAAAGGCGCTGGTGAGTTCCTGAAGCCGCCGATCCTCCGGCTTGAGCAGGCCAAGCTGGGTCAGGGCCTCCATGTCCGATTCGGTCACGATCATGCCGCCGCGCACCACGATCTGATCCTGGATGAAGCTGCGCACTTCCGGTGGCACGGCATCGGCCGCCGCCTGGCGAGCCTGGCGGGTTCGCTCCTCGTTGTAGAAGGTATTGGTCTGAACGAGGTCTTCGATCACCGCCGTGATGATCGAAACCTCCTCCTCTCGGAAGGTCACGCTGACCAGATTGGGGATGTTTTGTTTGACGCTCCGCAAGGTGTCGTCGCGAATCTCCATGCGCATGACCCGCTCCAACACCGCCATGATCTCGTCGTCGACATCCAGCCAGCGCTCCGGCGCAATTCCAAGCAGGATATCCACCTCCTCGTCGGTCAGCGACAGCGCGCTGATCGCCCGGATATCGGCCTTGAGCACCTCGGCGGAGGCGTATTCGTCGGCGCGGACTTCCTTGATGTAATCAAGAATCTGGCGGGCAAGCTGAACCTGATGGCGCGCAATCGCGGGATCGGGGGGATCGTAGACGTTTCTGACGCTGTCCATGGCCAGTTGTCTGGCCTGGCTGGTCATAACAACGCTTTCGTAACTGGTGCTGAACGGGGCGCGAATATCCTGGGGAGCAACCTGACCGGCCGCCAGGTCCAACAAACGGCCGCTGGCGGCGATGGCATCGAAGCCGACCAGCGCTACTCCCACCAGCAGAAAGCCAACAACAAGCAGCGCCACACCGGCCCGGTGAACCAGCACCCCGACCCGTTGCCGCTCGATCGTTCCGAGCAGGCGTTCGATTCGCCCAGGCAGCGTATTCATCCAGCGGCCGCGCTCAGCGGCCCGACAACATTTCTCGAACGATCTCGTTCACGAGTTTTCCATCGGCCTGCCCCTTGACCTTGGGCATCAGGACCTTCATGACGTTGCCCATGTCCTTGGGAGAAGTCGCCCCCGCTTCCGCGATGGCCGCCGCCACCAGATCGCGGATCGCTTCTGGCGTGAGCTGGCGGGGGAGGTAGGCTTCCAGGATTTCCAGCTCGATCCGGACTTCCGCGGCGACATCCGCCCGTCCGAGCGAGACAGCTTCATCGATTGACTCGCGGCGCGATTTGGCCTCCCGCAGCAGGATCGCGGCAACTTCCTCCGGGTTGAGAGTCACCCGGCGATCGATCTCTTCCTGTTTGATGGCGTTCAATGCCATCCGGATAACGCCCAGCTTCACCTTGTCCTGGGCGCGCATGGCATCTTTCATGTCCGCCTGAAGTTTCGCACGAGGGTCATCCATGATCGTTATCCTTTGAGCTGCATAAATCCATTATAGCAGGGCTGCATCGCCCCATCTCCCCGGCCGATAAGGCGTCCGACACGTCCCAGCGATCACATGCCCGTGAAATCTTCTTCACAGCGATACGGGACCGCCGGAGTCGCCTGCGGGCCGCACACCACTACATTGTCGAAGTTCACCCGCACGCCCTGCTGGTCGAAGCTGCGCGCGGCGAACCCGATCCGGCCGGAAGCGAACGAGGCATCCACCAGACTCCACGTCACGGCTTGCGCCGACCACTGACCTTGCTGATCCCCCGCCCCGACCTGGCATTCCCCCGGCACGGCCGGATTCCAGATGGTCAGGCACAGCGGAACCGTGATGTCATTAATCAGGAACGTGAACGTATCCCCCTGGCCGATGATGCGAATGGTATTCGTCGCCTGTCCCTGCACGATCGCCGGGGAGGAAGCCCAATCGCTGAGTACCTCGTCGACGCCGTTCAGACGCCGGATCACCTGATAATATCCATCCCCGCTGATCAGAAACGCATAGTAGTTGTCGTTGTTCTGGTGGCGGAAGACCATGCCAAAGCCGTTGTCATCCGGCCCGCCAACCTGGGTCGTCTCCACGATGGCGTCGAAATCCCCAAAGTATCGATCCAGCAGCGTGAAAGCACCCTGCTGCGGCGCGTCCACCACAATCTCAAGCGCCGGATCGACCCCCGTGTCCACGATCTGGGCCGCCATCTCCCCGGCATAGAGCTGCCAGTCCTCATTGAATGCGTCGAAGGTAGAGACGTACAACAGTTGGCCCGGCCGCGCCTCTGGAACATCTGGCCCACAGGCTGCGAGCGCGATTGACGCGATCAACACGAAGAAAATAGTCCGACCACGCACGCGATATCTCCTGACTGCCTCGGCGAACACGCCGAAATTGTAGCACGCCGGAGAGGATCACCCCACCGCCAATCTCCCGGCGCAGTGGGTCATTCCGGGCGAGGCTCCACCCGAAAGGAGATGCTCCCTACCGGCTGTCCGGCAAGACTCAGATCGATCCGGTAGCTGCCAACCGGCCAGAGATCGTCCGTCCGGTCCAGATCGAAGCCCACGACGTAGGCGCTCCCAGAACCGATCACCTGATCCTGGAGCGTGATGGGCGTGCCTTCGTACATCCACTGCGCGCTGAGGATGCCGGGCTGGGTAGCGTTCTCGATCCGCACGGAAAGATGGAAGGTCTCGTCCGGGTAAAAAACCCCGGTCGGCTCAACCGGCTGGTACTGCCCGTCCAGGCTCCGCGCGGTCACCGCCTGGATGCGGATCGGCTCCGGCTCGATCCGTGCGACCTCCAGGAGCAGCAACGCGCCGCCGCCCAGAATCAGTGTGCCCAGCAGCGCGAGCAGAAAAATCCAATGTGTTCGACGCACCGGCTACCCCTCCAGACGCGCCAGGGCGCGCCGGGCCAGCGCGCCGAACCCCTGGGAATCAGGCAGGCTCAGCACCTGGCCGAGCAGGGCTTCTGCCCCGGCGCTGTTCCCGCCCGCCAGCTCGAGCAGCCCAAGATCGTATAGCGCGCGAGGCGATTGAGGATCGAGCGCCAGCGCCCCGCGCAGCACGTCCGCCGCCTCCGTGTGCGCGCCGGTCAGGTACAGGCCCCATCCATAGGCGGCCTGCACGTCGGCGTCTTCCGGCAGCCGGGCGGCCGCCTCACGCAGGAGGGTCAGCCCATTGTCCTCGAGGTTGAAGGCTTCATCCGCATAGAAAAGCGCCAGAATTTTCAGGAATCCAGGCTCCTCCGGCGCAAGCTGCAAGGCCCGCCGAAACCATTCCTCCGCCGCGGCCAGGTCGCCGCTCGCCTGGTAGGCATAGCCCAGCTCGGCGGCATACGCGGGATTGTCCGGGGCTTGCCGCTGTGCTTCCAGCAGCGCGGCCAGCGCTTGCGCGCCGTTCCCCTCGATGCGCGCCGCGACGCCCGACAAATACAGCACGAGGCCATCCCCAGGAGCCAGCGCCAGCGCGCGATCCAGGGCCAGCGAGGCGTCCTTGCCCTGCCGGGCCTGAGCCAGACCCAGGTAAGCCCAGGCCTGGGGAAAATCCGGGGAGAGAATCGCCGCGAGATCATAGGCCTGTTCCGCCTGCGCCCAGTGGCCCAGCCGAAGCAAGGCCTCCCCCACGGCAAACGCCTGCATGACCGGCGTCCCGAGCTGGCTATCACTCAGGGCAGTCCTGAGCGATTCCGCTCCCGTGCCGTACTCCGGATCGTCCAGGGGGACCTGGCCCAGGGAATCGAACGCCTGGCGCGGTGCATACGGGGCCAGAATCACGCCCAGCCAGTACGCCGCTTCGGGATCGCCCGGACGGAGACGCAGGAGCGCCTCCAGAGCCTCGCGCGCGGACTGCCACTCGCCGCGCTGGCAATGGCGCTGTGCCGCCTGCCGCCACAGGGCTTCGGTATCCGCCTGCCCTGCCGCCGCGTGAAGGTAGGCAGCGGCTGCGTCGCTCCGCCCCAGGGCCGCCTGGCGCTCCGATTCGGCCGACAGGGCCGCGTCTGGTTGGAGTGTGGAATTTGGCGTGAGGTGTATCGTGGGGACAAGCGTCACGGACGAGCCGCCGTCGGGCAGAGTGGAGCCACAGCCGGCCGCGACGATACTAATGACAAACAGGACACCGGCCAGAAGACAGCTCAGGCCAGGCGCCCTGTTCGAAAAACGGTCGTCTCGCAGTTGATCCGTCCGCCTCATCCCGATCGGGGATCGCCTTCTCCGGCCGCCGAGGAAGGCGCGTCGAAATCACGATCGATGCCTTCCATCAGCTTCGCCACGAAATCCGGCAGGGGCGCGGTGGCAAGCTGGCCGCCTTCATCCGGCCGGTCGCGCATCGCGAGCGCCTTTCCGACGACATCCTCGACTTCGTCGGTCGTGAACGGCTTGACCAGATAACCCTGCACCCCCTGCAATTTGCCCATCAGCCGGTTAGCGGGATCGCCATGGGCCGTGATCACGACCACCACCGGAAGTTTCGTGACGTCCCCCTCCCGGATCGCATCGAGCAGCTTCCAGCCGGTTTTGTCGGGCAGACCAATGTCCAGCAGGATCACGTCCGGACGCTCCGCCTCGTAGACCGTCAGCGCCCGGTCGACGTGCGTCTCGCGGAAAGCCCGCATGTTGATGCGTTCGAGCGTGACCGCGATCACTTCCGCCAGTTCGGTCGTGTCCTCCACGATCAATACCTTGTGCGACTCGTGGATCGCGGTTCCTGGCGCAGGTGCAGGGCTACTCTTCGGAGCCGTCTTGGCCCCACGCTGCTTGGCATCGACCATTGATCTACCCTCGGCATGTCCAATCGTTTTCATGAAGACAACCACCAACCCGCCTCACCCAGATCATCATCCCCTGCGTTGCCGGGGAACACCGGCTCGAATCTCCGGGGGGCACGTTCGAGATCAGCTGCCCCGGCTCGGATCATTCACAGCCTACCCACGCACATTAGCTTGATTATAGCACATGCCAGACTCGCGACCGCAACGATAAGCTCATGACCGCGAGGCAAGTGCTGCGCCGTCTGTCAATTCCAAGCGCTTTTCCCCGGCGATGCGTGCCGTCCTTGCTGTGCCGACCCTGCATCCTCGCGGATTAACGATTGACATTTACAGGGGAGCCGCTACAATACAAATCGTGGTTAGCCGAGGTAGCTCAGTTGGTAGAGCACTTGACTGAAAATCAAGGGGTCACCAGTTCAAGTCTGGTCCTCGGCACCAAAAAAGACCGGTTCTTCACGAGCCGGTCTTTGTTATTGGCCCCCCTTCAGAACGCCCCCCGGACCGTCATAACGGACTTACGGCCTGCCCCGCCCGCCGCCACGAATATGACAAAATGCCCGACAATTCGAGAACATCGTCAGCCGAGTTCCATCTTAAGATAAGCGTAGCGGGTTTTGAGCGCTTCCCTTTAGGCTTTGACAAAATTCATGAAATCGAATATGCTCAACCTCCTGTGAATTATTTCACAATTTTTGTCGGTTTTGCGCGGCCTGAATTCCCATTCAGGGTGGCTCAAAAGGGGGGCATCCCCCTGTCCTTTAACCAGGCGTCCCCGTAGATGGAGTTGACCCGCCATGAGCTTCAGAATCATGCCGAAAGCCGCTGTACCCGATTGGATCACCTGGCTGAGGTCGCGCTATCGCGTCGTCGGCCCCAGGCAGCTCAAGGATCAGTTCGTCTTTGACGAGATCAACTCTCCGGACGAACTCTCCCTGGACTACCCCACCTCCATTCTTCCCCCAAAGAAGTACCTGCTGCCCCCAACCGAAGAGCTGTTCCAGTTCACCACCAAAGGGATGCATACCAAGGCCAGCCTGGAACCCCGCCCGACGGTCATCATGGGGGTTCATACCTGCGATATGCATGCGATCCAGCTTCTGGATCGAGTTCATAACACCGGCTATGCCGACCAGCACTACCAGGCCCGCCGCCAGAATACCTACCTCGTCAGCATCGAGTGCCTCAATCCATGCACCGAGCATTCCTTCTGCAAGGACATGGGAACCCTGAGCGTGCCGGAGAATTTCGACCTGCACCTGACCGATCTCGGCGACGAATACGGGGTGGACATCGGCTCTGAAAAAGGCGAGGAGTTGCTGCGGGGATTCGCCTCCGTGTGGGACCCCACCGAGGAAGACTACCGCCACGTCAATCAGGTCATGGCGGAAAAATGGCCGCGTTTCTCCTACCGCTTCAATTTCGACGTTACCGAGCTGCCCGATCTCCTGGCCCTGAGCACCAAAAGCTCCTACTGGAACGAGCTGGGCGACCTCTGCCTGGGCTGCGGGATGTGCACCAAGGTCTGCCCCACCTGCTACTGCTTCAACGTGAAGGACGAGGTCGACCTCAGCCTGACCGAAGGCCACCGCGTGCGCATCTGGGACTCCTGCCAGGTGGACGAATTCGCCCTCGTGGCGGGCGGCCATAACTTCCGCTCGACCCGTGCCCTGCGCCAGCGCCATCGCTTCTTCCGCAAGGGCAAGTACCAGTTGGAAGCCTATGGCCTGATCGGGTGTGTCGGCTGCGGCCGCTGCGCGGCGGCCTGCCTGGTCCACATCACCCCGGTCAAAACCTTCAACGAACTGTACCGGCGCCACAAGCAAGGTGAAGCCGTGGAGGCGCAGTCATGACCACACTCCTCAAGGAAACCCTGGACAGCCAGTCGATCTACATGCCGACCCCGGCCCGGATCGTCGACACGGTGGAACTGACCGACCTGGAAAAGGTCTTCAAGCTCAAGCTCCCCAGCGGATTCGAGCTGAATCACCGCCCCGGCCAGTTCGTGCAGATTTCGGTGCTGGGCATCGGCGAAGCGCCGATCAGCATTTGCTCCTCGCCCAGCCGCAGCACCGGCGGCACCTTTGAGATCTGCGTGCGGCGCGTGGGCAACGTGACCAACGCCATGCATGCCCTCAAGCCGGGCGCGTTGATCGGGGTGCGCGGCCCCTTCGGGCGCGGCTTCCCGATCGAGCGCTTCCGGGGTAAGGATATCCTGTTCGTCCCCGGCGGCCTGGGGCTGGCTCCCCTGCGCTCCCTGATCAACGAGGTGCTCGACGAGCGCGGCAAGTACGGCCGGATCATCATCCTGTACGGATCGCGCTCGCCCAAGGACCTGCTTTTCCAGGCGGAACTCAAGGAATGGCAGCGGCGCGCCGATATCGAATGCCATGTCACTGTGGACCGGCCTGATGAGAACTGGACCGGCAACGTGGGCGTCATCACCACCCTGTTCCCCAAGGTGACCATTCACCCCCGCAACATGGTATCGGTGGTCGTCGGCCCGCCGGTCATGTATCGCTACGTGCTGATGGAACTGCTCGGCAAGGGCATTGCCGAGGGCAACATCTGGTTCAGCTTTGAACGGCGCATGAAGTGCGGTGTGGGCAAGTGTGGGCACTGCCAGATGCATCATATCTACACCTGTCAGGAAGGGCCGGCCTTCTCGTACGCCGAGATCAAACACCTTGAGGAGGCGCTCTAATGTCCCCCAAACCCACCGTCGCCTTTTTTGAGTTCACCAGTTGCGAGGGCTGCCAGCTCACCGTTGTGGACTCGCTCCAGGATCACCCGGAGCTTCTGGACGCGATCGATATCGTCCAGTTCCGCGAGGCCATGAGCGAGAAGAGCGACTCCTACCAGATCGCCTTCATCGAAGGCTCCTGCACCCGCCCCAGCGACGAAGCCAAGATTCGCGCCATCCGGGAGAAAGCGGCCATCGTCGTCGCGCTGGGCGCCTGCGCCCATCTGGGTGGGATCAATGCCATTCGCAACCGCAGCGACATGCAGGAAGTGCGCGAATACGTCTATGGCGACAAGGCCAACTGGTTCCCGACCTACGAACCGCGCCCCATCTCCGCGATCATCAAGGTCGACGCCGTGCTTCCGGGCTGCCCCATCGATCGCAATGAGCTGGTCAAGGCCGTGACCCACCTGCTTCAAGGCCGGATGCCGCAGATCCCGGATCAGCCCATGTGCATCGAGTGCAAGCTGAAGGAAAACGTGTGTGTCTACACCCAGGGCAAGGTCTGCCTGGGGCCAATCACCCTGGCCGGCTGCGATGCGATCTGCCCGACCTACGGTGACGGCTGCGAAGGCTGCCGCGGCACGATCTCCAATCCCAACTTCCAGTCACTGCGAGAAGTCATGCTCGAACACGGCGTGAGCGAAGAAGAGATCGAATCCCGCCTGACGATGTTCATGACCAACCAGATCCTGGCGATGGCAAAGGCGCAATGACCATGGCTGCGAAAAACCTGAAAGTCGATATCCATCACATCACCCGCGTGGAAGGCCACGGCAACATCGTCGTCGATGTCCAGAACGGCGAGCTGAAGCAATGCGAGCTGACAATCGTCGAGACGCCACGCTTCTTCGAAGCCATGCTGCGCGGCCGCCCCTATCTGGAGGCCTCGCACATCACCTCCCGCATCTGCGGCATCTGCGCGGTCGGCCATGCCACGGCCTCGCTGCGCGCCACGGAAAGAGCGCTCGATATCGAGCCGACCGAGCAGACCGTCCTGCTGCGCAAGCTGAATTTCCACGGCGAGATTCTGGACAGCCACATCCTGCATGCCTACATGCTGGTCGCGCCCGATTTTCTCGGCGTGGGCAGCGTCATCCCCCTGGCCAAAACGGCGCCGGATGTCGTCCTGCGCGCCCTGCGCATGAAGAAGCTGTCCGGCGACCTGTGCAAGGCGATCTGCGGGCGGCACACCCACCCAATCGCATTGACGGTGGGCGGGTTCACACACTACCCCAGCAATGACGAGCTGGTTGCCCTCCGCGAGCGCCTGGAAGCCATGCGGCCAGATGTCGATGCCACGGTCGAGTTGTTCCAGAAGCTCTCCATGCCGGACTTCGAGCGCGACACCGAGTACATCGCGCTCCACAAGGACGAGGAGTACTGCTTCATCGACGGCGTCATCGCCAGCACGGATGGGGGCACCTGGCCGATCAAGCACTATCGCTCGGTCACCAACGAACAGATCGTCGAGCATTCCAGCGCCAAGCATACCCACAATAAGCGCGACGCCTACATGGTCGGCGCGCTGGCGCGTTTCAACGTCAACTACAACCAGCTCAACTCCAAAGCCAAGGCGGCGGCGATCGCGCTGGGCATCAAGCCCAAGTGCACCAACCCGTACATGAACACCGTGGCTCAGGTCGTCGAGATCGTGCACTGCGTGGAAGATTCGATCGCGCTGATCGACAAACTCCTCGCGCGCGGCATCCGGCAGGAAGAGCCGGTGCCGCCCGGCCGGCTGTCCGGGGAAGGCGTCGGCGCGTGCGACGTGCCGCGCGGCACCCTGTTCCACAACTACGTGATCGAGGAAGGCAAGATCGTCGGGGCCAACTGCATCATCCCGACCGGCCAGAACCTGGCCAACATCGAAGCCGACATGCGCGGCCTGGTGCCAACCATCCTCGACCAGCCGCAGGACAAAGTGGCGCAGGCCCTGGAAATGCTGGTGAGGGCCTACGATCCGTGCATCTCCTGCTCGGCTCATATGCTGGACGTCAAGTTTGTCTAGCGGACCGCATCCAGACGATCCTTTGAACGGCGAGGCCCACACCGTCGTGCTCGCCATCGGCAACCCGCTACGCGGGGATGACGGCGTGGGCCAGGCGGTCGCCGACAGGCTCAGAGCCAGCGGCCTGCCGGCCAGCGTGCGCATTCTCGACGGAGGAACCGCCGGACTGGAAACTGTGCTTCTGTTGCAGGGATACCGGCGCGCCATCATCGTGGACTCGGCCGACATGAGTCTGCCGGCCGGATCGTGGCGGCGCTTTACGCCCGAAGAAGCGGAACTCCAGGCCGCGGATTTTCACGAACGAATGACCGTGCACTACGCCGGTCTGGCCGAAGCCCTGGCTCTGGGAGGTGTCCTGGGAATCCTGCCGGAAGAGATCGTCGTTTTCGGCATTCAACCCCTTGAGTTGGCATGGACACCTGGGTTGAGCGCTCCAGTAGAAGAAGCCGTCCCGGCTGTTTGCGCCGCCATCCTGGCTGAGCTTGAAGCCTCAGCAGAACCGTGAGGTAATCCAATGGCAAAAGGCAAAATCCTGATCATCGATGACGACCCCGACATCGCCCTGGCCACGCGCCTCTGTCTGGAACAGGCCGATTACGAGGTCGTCGAGGCCCGGTCGAGCACCGAGGGCCTCGCCAAAGTCAAAGCGGAAAACCCCAGTCTGATCATCCTGGACGTCATGATGGAATCGACGACCGCCGGTTTCCAGACGGCGCTCGCCCTGCGCAGCCGCGATCCAAACTCGGCCTACGCCGCTTACAGCCAGATTCCAATCATCATGCTGACCTCAATCCACCAGACCACGCCACTGCGCTTCGGCCCGGAAGAAGACTATCTGCCCGTCGACGATTTCATCGACAAACCCGTCGATCCGGACGTCCTGATCAGGAAAGTCGAAGGACTGTTGGCCAGGTAATTCCACACACAGCCGCTGAGCAGGCAGGAAGAGGAGGAGAACGATGCAAGGTCTCACCACGAACGCCGGCCTGCTCAGGGCATTTTCATCCCACGACATCGCCAGCAACAGCACCCGGCTCATCCTTACGCGCTGGGCCGCCGGGGTGATGGTGCTGCTGGCGACGGTTGTGTGTGTGCACGGGTTGCGCCTGCCCCTGCCGGAGGCGCCCCTCTACGCGGTCGGGCTGATCATCCTGGCCTACAACGCCATTGTCTTCTACTGGCAGATGCGCCGAATCCCCCCACTCACCGAGGCCGACGCGGAAACCCATATCCGCCGTTTGGTGCTCGTCCAGGTCGGCCTCGACTGGCTAAGCATGACCATCTTTCTGCACCTGACCGGCGGAATCACCAGCCCGGCCGTCTCCTTCTTCTTCATCCACGTCGTGATCGTCACCGTCATGCTGCCGGCCTACGCACCGATCTACGCGGCCCTGGCGATTGCCATGCTCGGCGGGCTGGCCCTGCTGGAAGCGCAGGGCGCGCTGCCCCATTACACCGTCCTGCCGGGCGTCCCGGCCGATCTGCACACCAATGGGTTTTTCGTCCTGGCCCAGATCATCTTCCTGGGCACGGGCCTGGTCGCGACGGTATTCATCGCGTCGGGGATCATGCACCGCCTGCGCCAGCGCGAGCTGCACATCGCGGCGCTGCTCCAGACGGCCCAGGATGTCAACTCGACCCTGGAGATGACCCCGACCCTGGAACACCTGGCGCGCAACGCCGCCGAGGCGCTGGCCGTGCGCGGCGCTTCGATCCGGCTGCTGGACGCCACGCGCGAGAATCTGAATCTGGTGGCTTTTTTTGGCCTCAGCCAGAGTTACCTCGACAAAGGCCCGGTGAGCCTCCGGCACAGCGAGCTTGATCGCAGAGTCCTCGCCAATCAGGCGGTGATCATCTGCGATCCGATGCAGGATCGCCGGCTCCAGTATCCTCAAGAGATCGCCGCCGAAGGCATCCAGTCCATGCTGGTGGCGCCGATCATCAGCCGCCACCGTCCCCTGGGCGTGCTGCGGGTTTACTCCGAAAGCCAGCGCTGCTTCACGGAGGAAGACGCCGAATTCCTGACCGCCATCGCCCAGCAAGGCGCCACGGCTATCGAAAATGCCCTGGCGCACGAACAGCTCTCCGAAGCCGACCAGGAACGCGCCCAGTTCGTCCGGGCAGTCACCCACGAGCTGCGCGCGCCCGTGACCGGCGCGCAAAGCCTGATGCGCGTCATGCTGCGCGGCATGGCCGGCGACCTCTCCGATCAGCAAAAGGACATCCTGCGCCGGCTGGAAGGCCGCCTCGATTCGCTGCTGGCGCTGATCAACGACCTGCTCTCGTTCGCCGCCAGCAAGGCGGTGGACATGCACCAGCCGCCTCACCCCACCCCCCTGAATGCGATCCTGGGCAGCATCCGGGAACGCTACGCCCTCCAGGCGGAGGAAAAGGGTCTGGTCTTCAAGTTTGACCTTCCGGCGACCCCTTTGACCGTGCGCTCCAACGAAGACGGCCTGATCCGCATTTTCGACAACCTCGTGGGCAACGCGATCAAATACACCCCCGCGCCCGGCCATGTGACCGTCCGCGTGGCCCACGACGCCGATAACGTGATCGTCACGGTCGCCGACACGGGGATTGGGATTCCTGAGGACGTGCTGGAGCATCTCGGCCAGGAATTCTTCCGCGCTCCCAACGCCAAGGAAGCCGGGATCAGCGGGACAGGTCTGGGCCTGGCTATCGTCAGACAACTGGTCGATTACTTCGGAGGGGCATTCCACGTGGAAAGCAAGCTGAACGAGGGCAGCACTTTCACGATTACCCTGCCCCTGACAACCGGCCCCGAAACCGCTTCGGCGTGACACACAAAAAGCGCCCTCAGACGAGGGCGCTCCCAGAGCTTCACAACACACAGCCGCTAGGCCTGGATTTCGACCACGACCCCGTTCTCCGCCCAATTGTACAGCAGCTCGGCATTGGTGTTGCTCAACAGAATGCAGCCATACGTCACCCGCGTCCCCAGGCTGTTGGTCCACAGAAGCTGGCTGCCACCCCGCGTCGGGAAACCGTGGAAGCCGTTCGTGAAGTCCGCGCCAGGTATCGGCCGGTACACGCCCAGGAAATGCGGCATGTAAAGGTTCCAGTTGGCTGCGTAGGCGTTCGGCTCGTGCAGGATAATCTGGTAGATGCCCGGCCAGGTCGGGCTGGACGCGATCCCGGTGCTGGTCAGCCAGTCCCATTTCAGCGCGCCGTTTTCGTAGACCCACACATGCTGCTGGCTGATGCTGACCACGATCCGCTTGTCAGGCAGCGGTGGGAAGTCGAAGAAGTTGTCCGCCGACGGGATAACGATCGTCTGGCCGGGATAGACGCTCTCCAGGCCCGGATTGGCCTGCTCGATCCAGGGATACGGCACGCCGTAATCCCAGGCAATACTGATCAGCGTCTCGCCGGACTGGACGACATGCTGCCCGTCGTGGTGGTAGACCCGAGCCAATCCCTGCGGTGAGCCGGCTGCCAGATTGGCGTTCAGATTGGCGATCACCTCGTCCACGTTCAAATACCGCGATGAATCGAGCACCGCTGCCTGGGACTCCACGAAGGCGCGCACCGGCTCCGGCTGAAAAGCCAGGGCCAGACCGGTAGCCGTGCCGCCGTCCGGCGCCGTGGTGAGCCAGGTTCCCCAGGTTTCGGGCGGGGCGATCCAGTGCACCGAATCACCGGTCACCGGATCGAAAACCCGGATGTCCAGGGAGTTCGCCAGCAGCCGTTCGGCCTCGGCGACCATGCCGCTCGAATCGACGATCGCAGGCGCGACCTCGGCCATCGCCAGATCCAGCACCCCATCTTCGAGGGCATCCCCGCTCCGGAGTTGGGCGAGCGTAGCCTGGATCGCAAGCTGGCGTCCGGCCTGGGCAGGAGTCGCCTCCACCCGGCCACCGGTCAGGCGCACCCCGGCGTTGACCGGCGCGCGCTCCAGAGTGGGAGCCAGTTCCCACAGCGCCTCGCGCATCCGGTTTTCGTCCACCTGGACAATGGGAGAAACGTCGAGCGGCGACAGCCACCCGGCCGCCGAGAGCGCAACATGGCTGCGCGAGAACGCGCGCTGGGCAGTCGCGACCGCGTCCAGGCTGATTCCCAGCGACGCGGCGTTGACCTGCCAGACCCGCTCCTCATCGCGCAGCGTCACCAGCGTCCACCGTCCGCCCAGGGTCAGGGCAGCTTCAGTCAGCGTCTGGCCGCCCACGTCAATGCCCGTCACGCTCACGCGCGGCGCGATTCGCCCGCCGTAGAAGATCATCATTCCGGCCGCCAGGGCCACGCAAAACAGGATTCCGGCCAGGGCAATGCCGATCACCGGCGTCACCACGCCCCACCAGACCAGCCGCCCGCGCGAACGGGGCGAGACCGGGCCAACCGCGCGCCGGGACGGCGCGGCGGGGCCGATCGGAACGGCCGGCTGCCGGGACATCCGGGGCGCTCCCGGCTGCCCAATCGCGGGTCTGGACATAGCCTGCGGCACCGGTCGAACCCGGCGCACGCGCCGCGCCCGGCTGGGGGCATGGAACGGCGGGCCAACAGGAGGGCGCGAAGAATGTGTTGCTGGATAGGAGTTCGCTTGCCTGCGCTTCATGGTCATCACCGATCATCCACAAAAATCATCTTCATTGTGCCTTCGGAACGAAAAACCTGCTGGCCGCGCGCCCTACGCCTGACCTCCGCCAGGGCGACCGCGCGGCCTGCGATCCCGGCTCCATTCAGACGCCGCCGGACGCGGTCCGGTTCCCGGCGTTTTTTGACACTCCATTCCATCCCGCCTACACTTGCAGTAGGGTCTGGCGGGACGCAGAATCGAGACCGCTCCACCCTGGTTTGAGCTTCGCGGCACGCCTAGCCCTGGCGCGTCCGGCGAAGAAACGCCTTTGCTTACAACAAGGAGTGAAGGTTCGTGAACGCCGCCGCTTCGGTTTCCCTCTGGTCACGCGATCAGGTCGAAAGACACAGTGTCGATTTGCGCCAGTTCATCGACTTCCGCACCGCCACGCTCGACAATGGCACGCGCATCATCGACGCCTACAACAGCAGTGGGCTGACCTTCAGCCTGCTACCCGATCGGGGCCTCGACATCTGGCTGGCGGCCTTCGACGGCCGCCCCCTCACCTGGATCAGCCAGAATGCACCCCACCCGCCTGATTCCGGCCTGCCCTGGCTGCGCCAGTTCAACGGCGGGCTGCTGGTCACCTGTGGTCTGACCCACGTCGGCCCGCCGGAGACCGATCCGCAGACCGGCGAGCAGCGCGACATCCACGGCCGCTACAGCCTGCTGCGGGCGAGCGAGATCGCCGTCACGCGCGGCTGGGAGCGCGAGGCCGATGGGACGGAAGTCTACGCCGTCACGCTGCGTGGCGCGGTGGCGGAAAGCATCCTCTTTGGCGAGCAGCTTCGTCTGGAGCGCACCTACCGCCTTGTCCTGGGCCGCCCGATCATCGAGATTCACGACACCGTGCGCAACGTGGGCGACGCCCCTGCCCCTTTGATGATCCTGTACCACTGCAACGTGGGCTACCCCCTGGTCGCTCAAGGCACGCGCCTGCACACCAGCAGCGCCGCCGTACACCCGCGTACGCCCTGGGCGGCCGAGGAGCTGGATCGCTGGCCGGATTACGACGCTCCCACCCCAAACCGCGAGGAACAGGTCTATTTTCACCGGGTCAGAGCCGGGGCCGACGGCTGGGCGGAGGCCGCCCTGCTCCGCCCGGACTTCGGACTGACCTTCCATTGGGATACCCGCACCGCCCCCTACCTCACCCAGTGGAAGAACACGCGCCAGAATATCTACGTCTGCGGGGTGGAGCCGGGCAACTGCATTCCGGAAGGACGGGAAGGCGCGCGCCGGAGCGGGCGTCTGGCGCTCCTGGAAGGCGGCGCGTCCCAGGAATTCGGCCTGCGCATCGAATGCCTGCCCGATGCGGCCGCGGTGGCGGCATGCCGCCGCCGGATCGACGGCATGGCCAGCCAGGGCCAGATCGTGACTGGATGCAACTACGCCGATTACGAGACCAAAGGAGCATAACCCATGGCAATGACCCGTGAGGAAAACCTCAAGTGGCAGCGCGTCGCCAAGGAATATCTGGATCGCGCTGGCATCGTCCTGACCCCGGAAGAGACCGCCAACCTGGAGATCGCGGACGTAGGTCTGGGTGAGTTCGAGCAGACCGGTCTGGCGCTGATCACCTACATCAACACGGAGCGGGTGTGCGCCAAGGAGCTGGTCTTGCTCCCCTGGCAGACCTGCCCCCAGCACATCCACCCCCCGGTGGAAGGCCAGCCCGGCAAGGAAGAGACCTTCCGCTGCCGTTGGGGCGAGGTCTACCTGTACGTGACCGGCGAGCCGACGCCCAATCCCAAGGGACGGCCGCCTGAACACCGCCGCCAGTATTACACCGTCTGGCACGAGATCATTCTGCGTCCCGGCGATCAGTACACGCTCAAGCCGGAGACCTGGCACTGGTTCCAGGGCGGCCCGCAGGGCGCTATCGTCTCGGAGTTCAGCACCCGCAGCACCGACGAAAACGACATCTTCGCCGATCC
>JARKOQ010000120.1 GCA_029976005.1 Aggregatilineales bacterium
AAGCACGGATTTTCACGGATCGGGCAGAAAATATCCGTGTGAATCCGTGCCCTATTGTTTTAAGCAGACTTAAACAGTCCTTAACCTCGATTTAGCCTGCCTGTGATAGGCTCTCGACTCACGTTCATCCCTGGCAGGAGAATCGATTCCATGTCCGATCCCTTACGCGTCCTGATCCTGTGTACCGGCAATTCCGCCCGCAGCCAGATGGCGGAGGGGCTGCTGCGCGCCCGCGGCGGGGAGCGCTTCGCGGTCTTCAGCGCGGGCAGCGCCCCCAGCGGGAGCGTCCACCCCGGCGCGATCGCGGCGATGGCCGACCTCGGCCTCGATATCCGCGCCCACCGCTCCAAGTCGCTGCTGGAGTTCATCGGCCAGCCTTTCGACTATGTGCTGACCGTGTGCGACCGGGCCGCCGAAGCCTGCCCGATCTTCCCCGGCGGCGGGCGGCGCGTCCATCACAACTTCACCGACCCGGCCGCCGCGCCGCCGGAGGAGCAGGCGGCCGTCTTCGCCCGCGTGCGGGACGAGATCGCGCTCTGGTTGGGTGAACTGTTCGGAGTGTGAACGGGCGCCGGTGCAGGGACAGGTTCCATCGCCGCGGTGTATCGCGATCCATCTGATGGGTCAGGCGGCCGGCCTGCCAGAGGACAAGACCAACAAAACCCCGTTTTGTCCCCTGATTTCCTGATCCATCCACGCGCCGACGTTATAATTGGAACCATCTCATGGAGCAGCCCAAAGTCACCGCCATCCGCCCTGGCTGCACTACCGATCAGTCATCACGAGAGGCGCTTGTATGATTCCCGATCAATGGTACGCGGTGCTGACCTCGGACGAAGTCCGGCCGGGTAAACCGGTCGGCGCGACCCGCCTGGGGGAGAAGCTCGTCTTCTGGCGCGACGAGCAAGGCCGGATTGCCTGCGCGGCGGACTGCTGTCCGCACCGGGGTGTGGCCCTCAGCGCGGGCGAGGTGGTGGGCGGGGCAGTGGCCTGCCCGTTCCACGGCTTCCGCTTCGATTCCAGCGGGCGCTGCGTGGAAATCCCCGCCAACGGGGCCTCTGCCCCGGTGCCCAAGGTCTTCCAGGCGCGTGCCCTTCCCGTGCGGGAAGCGCACGGCTTCATCTACATCTGGAACGGCACACCGCGCGCCGGCGAGGCCGGCTATCCGCCCCTGCCCTGGTTCGAAGACATTGACGAGTCGTTCAGCTTCGGCGTGGCCCGCCGCCGCTGGAAGACGCACTATTCGCGTGCCATCGAGAACCAGCTTGACGTCGTGCACCTGCCATTTGTCCACCGCCGCTCGATCGGGCGCGGCAACAAGCGGATCGTCAACGGCCCGCCGACCACGCTGGATGACGTCCACGGCCTGCGCGTCTGGGTCGAAAACGCGGTCGACCAGGGTCAGACGCCCAAAAAACCGGGCGACTACCCGGCCCCGCCCGACCGGCCGCACCAGCTTCGTTTCCTGTTTCCCAACCTGTGGGAGAACCGCATCTCGGACGACCTGCGCATCCTGGTGGCCTTCGCGCCAATCGACGGCGAAAACACGCTGATGTACCTGGGCTTCTTCCAGCGCTTCATGCGCACGCCGGTCTTGCGCGGCGCGGTCAACTGGCTGGGGGCGCGGAGCAACACCTTCGTGGCCGGGGAAGACCAGCCGGTGGTGGAGACGCAGCGGCCCTTCCGCACCGATCTCAAGATGGACGAGAAGCTGATTCCCGGCGACGCGCCGATCATCCTCTACCGCCGGCGGCGGCGGGAGCTGATCGACGCTGCCCAGACGAAGGGGTAGCCGGGCAGCGGCCCGGTCACCGGTCAAAAAACTGCACCGCAAAGGATGCGGAGAGTGCAGAGAAAAGCCTGAGAAGGATTGTTGCTCCCTCTGCGTCCTCTGCTCGACTGTGTTCAGGGCAATCGCATCAAGAACAAAATGAACCGCCAAAACGCCAAGAACACCAAGAAAAAACGCAGAGAAAAGCGAAAATTTGCACCACTGAAGCCACGAATCGAAAGCTGATGAACTGGTTTGCCCTCTGTGTCCTTCGTGTCCTCTGTGGTGAGATGTCTTTTGCGATTTGATGCGATTGCCCTGCGACTGTGTTTGACAGTCCCCCGGTCGCGTGGTATGCTGGCCCCATCTCCAGCCGCGCACGACGGGCTGGCGTTACCAACTGCATAGCTATTCAGCCGCAGGGGTGCCCGCCCCGTTGGGTGGGCCAATGGCGAAGCCGGTGCAAGTCCGGCGCTGTCCCGCAACTGTGACCGGAGACGCAAGGGCGTCCTCCGGAAGTCAGGCCGACCGCCTCTGCGTGCTTTCATCGCCTCGTCAGAAGGACGATGGAAGTGTGGTGGATGACCGATCATCCATCGCGCTGCTATCCCCTGTGCCACCTGCCCGACGACTCGAGACGTCGGGCTTTTTTGTTGGCGCAGGTTGACCGGAATCCATCCCACGGCCAGCCCTCTGACGAGACATGCAGTTGCTCGCCAGGCGTCTGGCCGTTTTGTTTGGCTGCTGTTGGAGATACCGGGCATGCCTGAGCCGTTGTTGTACCTCTGGTTCCATGATCTCAAGCCTCACAAGAGGAGAAATGCCCATGAGTCGCCGTCTGTCTATCGTGACCCTGCTGATCGTGATGCTGGCCGGGGCGCTGCCCGTCGCCGGGCAGGGCGCGCCGGAAGCCAACCTGATCGATGCCTGCGTGCAAACCTACGATCCGGAAGCCAACTACTTCCCGGAGCAGGCCACGGTCGAATACGCCAGCGGGTTCACGGTCGAGTATTTCAATAACTACAAGGTCGTCACCGTCCCGACCGCCTGGGTCGGCGCGGAAGAAGCCTTCCAGTACGTCCTCGTCCAGTGTGGCACGCCCGCCCCGCAAGACGAGGCCCTGGCCGGTCTGCCGGTGATCGAAGTCCCGATCCAGACCATCGCCACCATGTCCACCACATACCTGCCCTTCCTGGATCAACTCGGCCTGGTGGATGCCATCGTGGCCCACGATGAGTTCGACTACATCAACACCGAGTCCGTCCGGGCGCGCGCCGACGCCGGGGAAATGGTCGAGATCGGCAGCGGGCCGACGGTCAACGTGGAGGTCCTGCTCGACCTGGAGCCGGGCGTGATCATGACCTATGGTATCGGCAGCGCCGATTACGACAGCTATCCCACCCTGACCCAGGCCGGGCTGCCGGTCGTGCTCAACGCCGACTTCATGGAGAACCTGCCGCTGGGCCGCGCGGAGTGGATCAAGTTCATCGCCCTGTTTTTCAACCGCGAAGCCGACGCGACCGCGATCTTCGACGGGATCGTTGACGAATACACCGCCTTGACCGAGCTGGCCGCCGGCGCGGAGACGCGCCCGACCGTCTTTACCGACTCGGCCTACGAAGGCACCTGGTACATGCCCGGCGGGGATAGCTACGCCGCCCACCTGCTGGCCGATGCCGGCGCGGACTACATCTACAAGGATGACGAGTCGACCGCCAGCCTGTACCTGGACTTCGAGACCGTGCTCAACGACGCGGCCGGGGCCGACTTCTGGGTGAATGCCAACGGCTTCTGGTTCAGCCCGGAGGACGCCCTGGCCTCGGACGAGCGTTATGGCGAGTTCGCCGCCTACCAGAACCAGCGGGTCTACCTCAACAACCAACGCATGAACGCCTTTGGCGGCATCGACTACTACGAAAGCGGCGTGGCCCAGCCCCAGGTGATCCTGGCCGACCTGATCGCCATCTTCCACCCGGAGCTGCTGCCCGATCACGCGTTTTACTACTACCAGCCGCTGTTCCCGGCGAGCGCGGAATGAATAATGCCACCCGTAGGACGTTCAATTGAACGTCCCTACGGGTGGCCCTCGAACCCCTGGCCGGAATGGGTTTTCACAGGTGCACCATGGTCGATACGCTCCGCAAGCCTCTCCCCCGCCTCTCGCCCGCTCCGGCGGCTTCCGCCGTGGCGTGGCCGCGCCTGGGGATGCGCCGGGCGGTGCTGATCGGGCTGCTGGCGCTCCTGCTGGGGGTCTTCCTACTCAGTCTGGCGCTTGGATCGGTCAGCATCCCGCTGGGGGACATCCTCAAAATCCTGGTGGGGGAGGAGCCGCAGCGCGCCACCTGGACGACCATCGTGCGCGACTTCCGGCTGCCCAAGGCGCTGACGGCCATCCTGGCCGGGGCGGCTCTATCCGTGGCCGGGCTGCAAATGCAGACCCTGTTCCGCAACCCGCTGGCCGATCCGTTCGTGCTGGGGATCAACGCCGGGGCCAGCCTGGGGGTAGCCCTGGTCGTGCTCAGCGCCGGGATGGCCAGCGCCGCCTCCGCCGCGGCCCTGCTGGCCGGGGCGGGCCTGCTCCAGGACGCGGGCCTGGTTTTTGCGGCGAGCGCGGGGGCGGCCCTGGTGCTGGGGCTGGTGCTGCTGATCTCGCACCGGGTGGAAGGCACCACGACCCTGCTGATCCTGGGCCTGATGATCGGCTACGTGACCAGCGCCCTGGTCAGCCTGCTGCTCTACTTCAGCATCGCGGAGCGCATCCAGGCCTATATCGCCTGGACGTTTGGCAGCTTCGGCGGCGTCACCTGGAACCAGATGCGCCTGCTGGCCCCGGTCGTGATCGGCGGATTGGGGATCGCCTACGTGATGGCCAAGCCGCTCAACGCCCTGCTGCTGGGGGAAGGCTACGCGCGCAGCATGGGCCTGAACATCCGCCGCGCCCGGCGCTGGATCATCCTCAGCGCGGCGCTGCTGGCCGGCGCGGTGACCGCCTTCTGCGGCCCGATCGGCTTCCTGGGCGTGGCGGTGCCGCACCTGTGCCGCAGCCTGCTGCGCACCGCCGACCACCGCAGCCTGATCCCCGCCTCGGCCATCCTGGGGGGAACCCTGGCCCTGCTGGCCGACCTGATCGCGGCCATGCCCGGCAGCCAGACCGTGCTGCCCCTCAACTCGGTCACGGCCCTGCTCGGCGCGCCGGTCGTGATCTGGGTCATCCTGCGCCAGCGGCGGCTCAGCAGCTCGTTCGTGCGCTGACGCGCCGCCGCGCCGCGCCGCTGCGCCAAGGTCGGGAGCTAGAGGCCAGAGACCCAGAGTCCAGAGTCCAGAGAAAAACGGTGCGGATCGGCGGCGGCGTCGCCTGATGCCGGAGTCCTGCGTCGAATGCCGCCGTTGGTCGGATATGCCCGGTCGCCATTCCCGAAGGTGACGGCGGCGCGGCAGGCCGCGCCGCTACGAAGACGCGCGGATCGGGTAGCGGCGTCGCCCGCGACGCCGGAGTCCCGAATCAGACGGCCGGACGGACGGGCCGGTGACCCGCCCCTACAAAGGCGGCGCATCCTTGTTTTTCGCTTGGACGCTTGCCGCTTGGACGCTGCCTTTCGCCCCTTGCCTCTGCTTTTCACACCACCGCCAGACAATCCACCAGCCGGCTGACCCTGTCGACATCCACCGCGCCGCCGGTGCGGGCGGCATGGCCGACGTGGTATTCCGGCGCGCGGACGTACCCGGCCAGCGCGGCCAGATGCTCGATCTCGATCCCGGCCGCGCAGGCGAAGCGCAGCCGATCCCCGTAAGCCTGCACCCAGGCGCGCAGATTTTCGCGGCCCAGCCAGGCGGTGAGCGCCCCGCCGGAGGTCAGCGCGCGCTCGACGCGCCCATCCAGTGCGGCGACCGCCCGGCCCGGATCGCGGCTGGCGTCGATCGCCTGGTGGACGGTGATCGCCACCCCCGGCGCGGCGGCGCGAATTCGCCCAATCAGGCCCAGGTCGAGGTCGCCCGCCGCGTCCAACCCGCCGACCACGAGGCTGCTGACGCCCAGCGCCGCGAAGCGGGCGGCGTCTTCCAGCATCCGGTCGACCTCGGCGGGCGTATAGAGGAAGTCGCGGTTGTGGGGCCGCACGATCACGTTGACGCCGATCCGGACGTGCTCGCGCACGGCGCGCACCAGGTCGAGGGGCGGGGTCAGCCCGCGCGCGGCGAGGTCGGCGATCACTTCGACGCTGGCCGCGCCGCCTTTTTCGGCGGCCAGCGCGTCCTGCAAGGTCATGGCGCTGATATCAAGGTTCATGGTGATTGGTTCCTGGTGAGTGGTCAAGACGCGGGCAGCGCGGAGCACCATTGGTCGCGCGCCCGGACGGGTCAGTGACCCGTCCCTACACCCCGTCCTGCGTTTTTCGCGTCGACGCTTGCCGCTTCGACGCTGTTATACGCCGCGCCAACGATTGTTCTGCCAGACGAGCAATTTGAAGTTGTCAGCCCACACCGTGCCCGGTCCGACCAGGACAATCCCGTAGTTCAACCAGGTCGTCTGGCTTGGCAACTGGGCCTCGATGACATAGGTCGACCAATCGGTCGTCCCGGTGATGTGCTTCTGGCTCATGTTGTCGAACAACAGGTTGGGGACGTCATCGCCATCCGCGCGCAGCCACATGCCGGCCCACTTCGCCACGTCCTCGGTGCGAATCTCCGCCTCCAGCCGGATCAACTGCCCTGCCAGAAAAGCCGCCGCGCAGCGCTGCATCAACGATCCGAATTCGTCGGGCTGCACGTCGGCGGGACTCTGGAGGCGCGCGCACATCCCCAGCCCTTCCTGGCCGCCCTCGGTCCGTCTGAGCGCCCGGATCGTGTAGCGCGCGGAGGCCCCATACACATGTCCCAGGCTGTTGAACCACCCGTTCGGCTCCCGCCGTTCATTGACGGGACCGTCAAAGTCCAGGTTGAGCGGCCGGACCACGGCGGGCGGCTCGACCGTCACCGCAGGAACCGGGAACGCGTCATGGGATGGAAAAATGCCAAGGATTGTGTCCAGTTCGGAATCGATACGCGCCAGCAAGTCCTGTCGCTGTTTGAAGCGCATGAGCAGAGCCAGGGCGTCCTGCTTCGTGTCTGGCTGTTGGAAGAGGTTTTTCAGCTTGAGCAGCAATGCCGCCTGTTCATCAAAGCCGAGGGCGGGCTGATCCAGGCGCAGGTTCGCTTCGGCCAGCGGAGAAAGCGGCACGGCAGGTGGGACCGGCAGCGGATCGGGCAGCGGCTCGGCGGGAGGCAGGGCGTTCAAGGCCCGGTTCAGCAGCAGCGCCGCCTTATGATCGCGCGCGCGATAATCGACGTACTGGATTTGGGCCAGTGGCGTGGGCAGCAGCGCGGTATTCACCGTTTCCAGGAGGACAGGCAGAACCCGTTTGCCGAGATCGGACGCGTATCCATACTCGAGCTGGCAGGGAACTGATTCCAGGGCTTGCGGCGTAAGCGCGAAGACAAACAGATCGCAGGTCTGCAATGACTGGATGATCGCGTCCCACCAGCGATGCCCCCCGGACAGATCCTGATCGAACCAGACCTCGTGATCGAGTAGCCCGAGGTCTTCGACCAAACCAGTCACCATCGCCCGATCCTTGCTGGCGTAACTGAGGAAGATCTTCATGCGCCTGCCCCCTTACGATGTTACTTGCGCCAAGTATAGCTGGCTCCACGTTTGGTGGACAGTTCACAGCAGACCGTGTTCAACAGGCAGGAGGCGCTTGCCGCTTCGACGCTGCGCGTCACCGCGTCGTCGTCGCCAGCTTGATCCCCAGGCCGATCCACAGGCTGCCGAAGGCGACGTTCATCCAGCGCCCGGCCCGCTGGTACAGGCCGCGAATCCGCGCGCTGGAAAAGGCCAGGGCCAGGGTCGAGTACCAGCCAAACGAGATCGTGAGCAGCATCCCGGCGATCAGCAGCTTGGTCGCGGGCGGCGTGTCCGCCGGGATCATCGACGTGAACAGGAAGAGGAAGTAGAGCGCGCCTTTCGGGTTGGAGAGCGCGGTCAGCACCCCGCCCAACACGGCCTGGCGCTCGGTGGGCGGCGTGACCGGAGCGGAGGCTGCCTCCGGGGTGGTGTGCCCGCCCTTGTGGAACAGGGTTTGCAGTCCCATCCAGACCAGGTATACCGTCCCGAGGACCTTGACCAGGTTGAAGACCAGGGCCGACTGGGACACGATCGCCACGAAGCCCAGCATCCCGCTGGAGATCCAGACCACTGCCGCCAGGGTGATTCCGCGCGCCGTCAGCAGCCCGATCCGGCGCGAATAGGCCAGGCTGTTGCGCGTCACGATCAGGAAGTTGGGGCCGGGGCTGATCACGGCGGACAGGTGGACGAAGGCGATGGGCAGCAGCAGGGCGAGCAGGTCCATACAGGTGGGCGCTCCAGAGGCGGCAGGGGTGTGACCGGACGATCCTCCCATTATACTGCGGGCAGGGCAACCCGCATCCCGTGTTATTCCGACAAAGTTTATTTGAGAAGGTCGTCACAAGCGCGTGTGACTTACCACACTGCATGAAGTGTTCCGGAGTGCCTAAGATCACTGTAGCCAGGCGTTAATCAGGCAAAACGTATTTAAAGGAGGAAGCAACCGTGGATGCGTGGCTGGTCGCTTTGCTGGCCGGGAGCGTGCTCTGTGCAATACAGGCAATCCGGGCCACACGCTTGCTCACAGCCGCGATCTGGTTGGCGGGTGTCAGCGCGCTGGTGTCTGTCGCGCTGTACATCCTTGGAGCGCAGCAAGTCGCCGTCATCGAGCTGAGCGTAGGCGCGGGCCTGGTGACGGTTTTGTTTGTGTTCGCGATCAGCATCGCAGGCGAAGAAGCCATGGCCGTCCGGGGCATCGTGCCTCAGCCCGTCGGGCTGGTGCTGGTGATCGGGGCCGTGGCCTTGCTGGCCTACATGGTGCTACCGGCGGTGGGAGTGGGCAGTCCGGTGATCGAAGGCTCGTTCTCCCAGATGCTCTGGGAGGAGCGCGGCCTGGACGTGCTGGTCCAGATCGCGCTGATCTTCGCGGGCGTGATCGGTGTGCTGGGGCTGATTGGCGAAGGCAAGGCCGTCCCCGCGGCCACCGCCCCGGATACGGCGGCGGAACCCGCCGCGCCGGCGATCGCCGCCACGGAGGATTCCACGCATCCGGCCGAAGCGGTCGCGGAAGCCGTGGAGCGCGCCCCCGTCCCGGAGCTGGAGGAGGTTCACGCATGACCGACACCACCCTGACGATCCTGATCGTCGGTTTGCTGGCCCTGATGGGCGTGGGGTTGTACGGGCTGCTGGCCGTGCGCAACCTGATCAAGGTCATCGTGGCCCTGCAAATCCTGGTCAAAGGCGCGCTGCTGGCCCTGGTGGCGGCGGGCGCGGCCAGCGGCCAGGTCAACCTGGGCCAGAGTCTGGCGGCGACGGTCATCGTGGCCGATACCGTGGTGGCCGTGGTCGGGCTGGCGCTGGCGGTTCAGGTGCGCCGCACCGTGGGCACGCTGGACGTCCAGGCCCTGGCCCGGCTCAAGAAATAGAGGTCGCACTGATGGCGAACGAGTTTACCATTCTGCTCCTGATTGGCCTGCCCTGGCTGGGCGCGCTGCTGGTCTGGTTCACGGGCGATTCGCGCCCGCGCTTCCAGCACCTGCTGGCCGTGCTGTTCAGCCTGGCGGCGGGCGCGGTGGCCCTCAGCCTGATCCCCGGCGCGACCGACCAGGCCGTGCTGACCCTCAATGTGGGCGGCATTTTCGGCGCGTTCACCTTCGTGCCGGACGGGCTGGGCGTCTTCCTGGCCGCCGTGGCGACCGTCGTCGGCTCGCTGGCGGTGATTTTCTCCGTGGAATACATGAAGGGCGAGGCCCAGTTGGGTCGCTACTACGCCCTGGTGCTGTTCTTCATCGGCGGCATGGTCGGGCTGGTCCTCAGCGGCAGCCTGCTGCTGATGTTCTTCTTCTGGGAAATCACGGCGCTGTGCTCCTTCGCGCTGATCGCCTTTAATAACGACGATCCCAAAGCCGTCGCGGGCGGCCTCAAGGCCCTGATCATCACCTCGCTGGGCGGGGTGGGCCTGCTGATCGGCGCGCTGGTGATCTACGGCTACACCGGCAGCTACGAAGTCAACGACTTCCTGGCCGGGGCGGCCCAGCTTCCGCCGGACGTGCTGAGCCTGGTGGCCTTCGGCTTCCTGGCGGCAGCGGCGGCCAAATCGTCCCAGGTGCCGTTCCATACCTGGCTGCCCGGCGCGATGGAAGCCCCGACCCCGATCAGCGCCCTGATCCACGCCGCGACGATGGTCAACGCGGGCGTCTACCTGCTGGCCCGGTTTTACCCGGCCTTCGAGGGCGTGCCCGGCTGGACGACCGCCGTGGTGATCGTCGGGCTGGCTTCGGCCTGCCTGGCGGCGCTGATGGCCCTGGTCGCGCAGGACCTCAAGCGCGCCCTGGCTTATTCGACCATCAGCCAGCTCGGCTACATGGTCTACGCGGTGGGCGTCGGCGGCGTGTTCGCCAGCCAGTTCCACCTGCTCAGTCACGCGGTTTTCAAGGCCCTGCTCTTCCTGGGCGCGGGCGCGGTGATCCACAGTGTGGGCACCCGCGACATGCGCCAGATGGGCGGCCTGGGCCAGAAGATGCCCTTCGTGCGGAACACCTTCATCATCGGCGCGCTGGCCCTGGCCGGCCTGCCGATTCTCAACGGTTTCTGGAGCAAGGAACTGGTCCTGGAAGCCGGTCTGAGCGGCGGCCCCGGCTGGGCCTTCGCCCTGATGGTCATCGGCGCGGGCCTGACGGCCTGCTACACCTTCCGCATGGTCTGGCTGGTCTTCTTCGGGGAGCCGCGCGCCCATTTGCACGCGCATGAGACCGGGCCGGCCATGAAGGTTTCGCTGGGCCTGCTGGCTTTTGGCACGCTGACGACCTGGCTGCTGGTCGGGCCGTTTGGCGAGATGTTGGCCGAGACCCTGCCGCACCATCACCTCCACATCCTGGACCTGGGCGAGTTGATCAGCGAAATCCTCTTGGCTCCGGCCACCTGGCTGGCGCTGGCCGTGATCGCGATCGGGCTGGCGGCCTGGTGGTGGCACGAACGGCTGGCGGCCGTGCGCGACGGGCTGGGCTTCCTGGCCCGCTGGGCCGAGGCCGATTTCGGCTTCGAGTGGATCAATCGCCAGGTGGTCCGCCTGACACGGGGTACCGCCGAGGCGCTGACCGCGACCCAGACCGGCGTCCTGAACTGGAATGTGGCGGGCATCGTCGGCGGCCTGGTGGCCGTGCTGATGATCCTGCTGCTGGCATGGGGGGCTTAACATCATGACCGCATTCGCGTGGCTCGTTCTTGTGCCCCTGCTGGCCGCCCCGGTTGTGTACCTGATCGGCCGCTGGGGCAGCCAGTCCAACCAGCCGGCGGCGGCACGCCAGGCCGGGCTGGCCGCCCTGATCGTGGCCTGGTTCCCGTTCGTCCTGGCCGCGCAAGACTTCACCACCAACGGCCCGGCGACCCTGACCGTCGGCGCGGCCTCGCTGACCCTGGACGGGATGGGGCTGCTGCTGGCGGCCCTGGCCCTCGGCCTGGGCACCCTGGTCGCCATCTACTCCACCGAGTACATGGCCGCCGACGAAAACCAGGAGAAGTTCTACGCCATGCTCACGCTGCTGGTCGGCGTGATGATCGGCCTGGGCTGCGCCACCGACCTGTTCAACCTGTGGGTCTGGTTCGAGGCGATGGCGATCTCCTCCTACCTGCTGGTGGCCTTCTACCGCAATATCTCGACTTCGCTGGAAGCCGGGGTCAAGTACCTGGTGCAAAGCGCGGTCGGTTCGGTCTTCGTGCTGCTGGGGATCGCCCTGGTGCTGGCCAAGACCGGCACGCTCGACCTGGCCGAGATCCGGGCGGCGGCGGAACTCTCGCCGCTGTTCCTGGCGGCGGGCGGGCTGTTTTTCATCGGCTTCGGCGTGAAGGTCGCCCTGGTGCCGATGCACACCTGGCTGCCCGACGCCCACTCCCAGGCCCCCAGCGGGATCAGCGCCATGCTGTCCGGCGTCGTGATCGAGGCCGGGCTGGTGGCCCTGCTGCGCGTCCTGGCCGGGCTGGGCGGGCTGGCGATCTCGTGGGGCGTCGTCCTGATGCTCTTTGGCGCGCTGAACATGACCGTCGGCAACCTGATGGCCCTCCGCCAGAAGCAGGTCAAGCGCCTGCTGGCCTACTCCAGCCTGAGCCACGTCGGCTACATGCTGATCGGCCTGGGCGTGAGCGTCTATGCCGGCGAGGCGGCCGGGGCGCAGGGCGGGATGTTCCACATGCTCAACCACGGCATGATGAAGGGCCTGGCCTTCCTGGCGGCCGGCGCGCTGCTGTATACCCTGCACCTGTCGCGCGGCAGCCACGACCCGCTGACCGTCGACGACCTGGCCGGGGCCTCGAAGCGCTACCCGCTGGTGGCCTTCGCCCTGAGTCTGGCGGTGCTGGCCCTGGGCGGGCTGCCGCCGCTGGCCGGGTTCATGTCCAAGTGGCAGATTTTCGTGGCCGGGGCGCAAACCCACAACGTGTGGATCATCGTCCTGGTGATCTACGCCGGGCTGAACAGCGTGCTGTCGCTGGCCTACTACGCGCCGCTGGTCAACGTGATGTATCGCAAGCAGCCTTCCGAGGCCGTGCTGGCCGGGCGGATGATGCCCACCGCCATGCTCGTTCCCGTGCTGATCCTGATCGCCGGGGTGGTGGTGCTGGGCTTCTGGCCGAGCCTGCTCCAGTGGCTGACTGGCCCGGCCGGGTCAGCGCTGCTGGCCGCCTTTGGCGGGTAGAGTGAAGGTGAATCGGGCATGACGATCGGACCGGTGGAACGACGGCAGCAGGCGCTGGATGCGCTGGACAAGGCGTCTCGGCGGGCAGAGAAGCTCTTCACGACGGTCGATCCGGGGCTGTTCGACGGCTACCAGACGGCCCACGATGTCCTGGCCAACCTGGTCTTCTGGCAGTGCGAGCACATCAACGTGGTGAGCGCCCTGCTGGACAAGCGCCAGCCGAAGCTGAAGGAAGGCACGTTCGCGGCCCTCAATGCCGAGGCGTGCGCCTGCCGGCAGGCAGAGAGCATGAGCGCGCTGCTGGATTGCTTCCAGGCCCAGCGCGAGGAGCTGGCCGGCCTGCTGACCCGGATCGCCGACTGGCAGGTGGACTACCCGATCAAACAGGGCGGGCGGCCCGCTTCCGTGGAAGATCGCGTTTTCGCCCTGGCCGCCAACATCGAGAACCATTGCGCCACGCTGCGCCGCGCGGCGCTGGGCAAGGCCGAAGTCCGGACGGAAATGAACTAGGCTCAACGGTAGAACGAGTGCAAACAAGGGGTTTAAACCCCTTGTTCAAACCAGTACGCACGACTTTTACCGTAGAGCCAATGAACTAAAGGCGCTCTTGGCTGTTAGCTTTTGGCCAATAGCCGCCTCACCATCAACAGGGGAGCTTATGTCACTGGAAATCCTGCTTGCGCCGCCCATCGCGTTCGTGATTTACCTGCTTCTGGTGGGCATCCTGGCCCGCGTCGGCCAGGCGCTGGCCGCCCCCGGCAAGGAATCGGCCCTCAAGGCCACGACCTACGGCTCCGGCGAACTCCCGCCGACCCGTCTGGCCGCGCCGGGCTACCGGCCCTTTTTCGTCGTCGCGCTGTTTTTCGCCATCCTGCACCTGGGCATCCTGATCCTGGGCAGCGGCACGTTCACGCCCATCACCGTGATTTATCTGGTCGGGCTGCTGCTGGCCCTGCTGGCGCTGATCCTGGGCTAAGAGGAGCGAGAGTCTGATGAGCAATCTGGTGGACCAGATCACGGCCGGATTGAAGACCTGGGCGCGCGTCAACTCGCCCTGGGTGATCCACTTCAACAGCGGTTCGTGCAACGGGTGTGACATCGAAATCCTGGCAACCCTGACCCCGCGCTACGACCTGGAGCGCTTCGGCGTCAAGCTCCAGGGCAGCCCGCGCCATGCGGACGTGCTGGTCTGCACCGGCCCGGTCACGCGCCAGGCCAGGGAACGCCTGATCCGCATCTACGAGCAGATGCCGGAGCCGAAGTTCGTGGTGGCGGTCGGCTCGTGCGCGGTGTCGGGCGGCGTGTTCGAAGGCTGCTACAACGTGATGGGCGGGATCGACCGGGTCATCCCCGTGCACGCCTTCATCCCCGGCTGCCCGCCCCGCCCGGAAGCGATCATCGACGGCGTGGTCAAGTTGCTGAGCAGCCTGCAAAGCCCCGCCCCGGTGCAGCCGATCATGGGTCCCGACGGAGGCAAGGCATGACCACTCAAGAACGACTCCAGCAGGCGGCGGAGCTGCTGGCTCCCTGGACGAAGAGCACGGCCACCCCGGAAGACGTCCGCTTGGACGTGGTGATCGATGCGGCCGACCTTGGCGCTGCGGTCGCGGCGCTCCACGGCGCGCGCTGGGGCTATCTGACGGCCATCACCGGCCTGGACGATGGGCCTGACGCGGGCGGCCTGCAAGCCCTGTACCATTTCATCGGCGGCGCGGCGGTCGTTACCCTGCGCGTCAGCCTGCCCTACGACAACCCGACCGTCCCCAGCGTGTGCGGCGTGCTGGCCTCGGCCAGCTTCTTCGAGCGCGAGCTGGCCGAGATGTTCGGCGTCACCGTCGTGGACACCCCCAACCCCGACCGGCTCTTCCTGCCGGAGGACTGGCCGGATGGGGCCTATCCGCTGCGTAAAGACTATACCGATGTGCCCGCGCCCCAGGCCGACTGAGAGGAGACGCGCATGACCCAGCCCATCGAAAAGATCGAAACCCCCAAGGGCGAGCGCTTCATCATCCCCATCGGGCCGCAGCACCCCGCGCTCAAGGAGCCGGGCCATTTTGAGTTCACGGTCGACGGCGAGACGGTCAAGGACGCCACCGTGCGCCTGGGTTACGTCCACCGCGGGATCGAAAAGGCCACCGAGAGCCGCAACTACATCCAGAACCTGTACCTGCTGGAGCGCATCTGCGGCATCTGCTCCCATACCCACGCCATGACCTACTCGCTGGGCGTCGAGAAGCTGGCCGGGGTGGAAGCCCCGCCGCGCGCCCAGGCAATCCGCGTGATCGTGGCCGAACTGGAGCGCATCCACAGCCACATGCTGTGGCTGGGCGTGGCCGCCCACGAGGCCGGGTTCGACACCCTGTTCATGTATTCCTGGCGCGACCGCGAGACGGTCATGGACCTGCTGGAGCTGCTGTCCGGCAACCGCGTCAACTATTCGGCCAACGTCCTGGGCGGCGTCAAGTTCGACATCACCCCGGAGCAGGCCGGCGACGTGCTCAAGGGCCTGGATTTTTTGGAGGGGCGCAACCGGCACTACCTGGACGTGGTCAGCAACGACGCCCTGCTGCTGGGCCGCATCCGGGGCGTGGGGGTGATGACCCAGGCCGACGCCGAGCGCCTGGGGGCGATTGGCCCGACGGCCCGCGCCTCCGGCGTGGCGCTGGACGTGCGCATCGACGCGCCCTACATCGCCTATAAGGACTTCCAGCCGGCCCTGATCACCGAGACGGCGGGCGACCTGGAAGCGCGCTTCAAGGTGCGCGTGCGCGAGATCGAGGAAAGCATCCGCCTGATCCGGCTCCTGCTGGAGCACCTGCCGGAAGGCGAGCTGGTGGCGCGCATGCCGCGCCGCATCCCCGCCGGAGAGGCGATCAGCCGGGTGGAAGCCCCGCGCGGCGAAGCCTTCTACTTCATCAAGAGCAACGGCACGGATACCCCGGCCCGGGTCAAGGTCCGCACGCCCACCATCTTCAACATGGCGACCGTCCTCAGCCTGGCCAAGGGCCTCCAACTGGCCGACATGCCCATGATCCTGGTCGGGATCGACCCGTGTTTCTCCTGCAATGACCGCATGGTCACGGTCCGGGAAGCCGAGCGCGCCGAAACCTGGACGTGGAATGAGCTGCGCGAGCACGGAATCAAGGTGTACCAGAGATGACCTCGATCATTGAACTGTTGCTTTTCCCCAGCGGGCTGTTCGTGCTGGCGCTGGGCCTGGCCTATGAATGGGTGGATCGCAAGCTGCTGGCCCAGATGCAGAACCGTATCGGCCCGCGCTGGTTCCAGCCTTTTGCGGACCTGATCAAGCTCCTGGCGAAGGAAGAGATCGTGCCGGAAGGCGTCAACCGGGTGCTGTTCCTGGGGCTGCCGGTGGTGGCCCTGGCCGGGGCGCTGACCGCCGCCCTGTACGTGCCGCTGCTCGGCCTGGCCCCGGCCTACAGCTTCCCCGGCGACCTGATCGTGACCGTCTACCTGCTCAGCCTGCTGACGCTGTGCATGGGCCTGGCCGGGGCGAACACGCTCGACCGCTTCTCCCTGATCGGCGCGACCCGCACCCTGACCCAGCTCTTCTCCTACGAAGCGCCGTTCATGCTGGCCTTGCTGGCCCCGGCCCTGGTGGCCGGGACGTGGCAGATCAGCGGGATCGTGGCCCACGCCGATGGGCAGTGGATGCTGCTCACCCAGCCGCTCGGCTTCATCGTGGCGATCATCGGCCTGATGGGCAAGCTGGAAATGCCGCCCTTCGACGCGCCGGAAGCCGAAACCGAGATCGTGGCCGGGGCGCTGACCGAGTACAGCGGGCGGGGTTACGCCCTGTTCCGCCTGGGCAAGAACGTCGAGCTGGTGGTCGGCCTGACCCTGGTCGCGGCCTTCTACCTGGGCGGCGTGCTCAACCCGATTGACTTCGTGCTCAAGACGGGCGGGCTGCTGCTGGTCATGGTCGGCGTGCACGCCGTGATGACCCGCATGCGCATCGAACAAACCGTGGGCCTGTGGTGGCGCTATGGGGCGCTGCTGGTCCTCGTCCAAATCCTGATTCAGTTGGTGTGGAAGGTGGCAGCCGCATGAAACTCGGCGCGATGCTGGGCGACGTGATTCGTTCGCTCTTCAAGACTCCCATCACGGAATACTATCCGTACCAGAAGAAGGCCGCCCCCCAGCGCCTGCGCGGTAAGCTGCTGTGGAACCGCGAAAGCTGCACCGGCTGCGGCCTGTGCGCCAAGGACTGCCCGGCCGGCGCGCTGGACGTGATCGTCATCGACAAGAAGGCCAAGAAGATCGTGATGAATTACGATGCCGATCACTGCATCTACTGCGGCCAGTGCGTGGTGACCTGCCGCCAGAGCAGCCTGAGCATGCCCAGCACCGACTGGGAGCTGGCCGCGTTGAGCCGGGGCGGGCTGAGTATGCACTACGGAGACGAGGCCGATGTCAAGGCTGTCCTGGCCGGACTGCTTAAGGACGGCGCTGCCCCCGCGGACGGCGGCTAAGAACCGGATCGCCGTCGTCGGCATCGGCAGCGAGCTGCGCGGCGACGACGCGGCCGGGATCGGCGTGGCCCGCGCCCTGGCGATCCGGCTGGGCGACCTGCCCCACGTCCGGGTGATTGACGCGGGCGTGGCCCCGGAGAACCAGACCGGCCCGCTGCGCCGCTTCGACCCGGCGCTGGTGATCCTGGTCGACGCGGCCCTGATGGGCGAGCCGCCCGGCGCGGTGCGCTGGCTGGACTGGCGCGAGACCGACGGCCTGAGCGCCAGCACGCACACCCTGCCGCCCTACCTGCTGGGCAAGTTCCTGGCGGAAGACCTGGGCTGCGGCGTGGCCCTGATCGGCATCCAGCCTGCCGGTAACGACCTCGGCGCGCCGCTGTCGGCCCCGGTCGAGGCAGCGGTGGCCGAGGTGGTCGAGGCGCTGGCGGAAGCAATCGAATGAGACAAGAGGCAGAGAGTCAAGAGGCATGAGAAAAACGAGGACGGGGTGACCCCGTCCTTTTTGATTCGGGTGGGTTTGGTTACAGCAAGGCCACGAACTCGTCTACAGTCAACCCTGCCTGACGGATGATGCTGCGCAGTGTGCCCTTCTTGATTGTCCTGTGATTGGGGATGGTTACGCGCAGACGGGGATTGTCCCGCCGCATGGTGATATGTTTTCCCTGTCTGGCTATCGTGAATCCCGCTTTTTCGAGCGCCCGGATGCATTCCTCCGCTGAAAGATCAGGCAGCTTGCTCATCGACGTCTATCGTCCTGACCTCAATCGGAGCCAGATCAGGGGGGACCTCCTCGCCGTTGGCGATCATATCGGCGACGTACTCGGTGATGGCATCCCGGATGTTTTCAATCGCCTCTTCCAGGGTATCGCCTTCACTGATGCAGCCTGGCAACGAAGGAACCTCGACGGTGAAGCCGCCTTCTTCCGCGGGGATGAGAATGATCTGTCGCATGGTGTGCCTTCCCTTCACTATCTCGCCTCAAGAATAGCACAAAACCAGGGACAGGAGGATACGCCCTGCCTGCCCCATGCGAATCCGGGTATCATCTGGGGGTGTCTGCCTTTGGTTGATCGCTGACGGCTGACCGCTGTTCTTCCAGGGAGGCAGTATGGAAACCGATGCGTTGCGCTGCGGGCTGATCATTGTCGTGGCTGCCCTGATCGCGGCGGCCGCCATCTGGTTTTGGGGCCGCCGCCATCGCAAAGCGCCGCCCACCGCCTCCGCCAGCGTCTACCCGCGCGGCGAGACCGGCTCGATCACCTACACTTACAATGTCGGCCGGGCGGCTCCGGCGGTCTGGCTGCGCCTGCGCGTGGAGCCGGCCAGCGGCCAGATTCACTGGACGGTCACCGATCCGCAGGGCATCGTACGCTGGGACGCGCTGGCCCTGGGCGGCCAGCACCTCGACCAGACCCGCGAGCTGGCTCCCATGGCCGGCACGTGGACGCTCCGCCTGGACTTGCAGGAGGCCAGCGGCTACTACGATCTGCACTGGTCGGTGCGGAGGCTGTGAAGAAAAGAGGCAGAAGGCAGGAGGCAGGAAAGGGCAGAGGCCGGGAGTCCAGAGGCCAGAAAAAGCGTCGAAGCGGCAGGCGTCTAAGCGAAAAGCGGGGGCGGGCCTGGTCGGGTGTGGCATTCCACGGGTTGTGCTTCCGCGTTTTTCTTGGCGCTCTTGGCGTTTTGGCGGTTCGCTTTGTTTTTGATGCGGCAGTCCTGGCGACCTCAAACCGGGGATTGTCAGGCCGCGCGAGGTATGGTATCTTACGGACGGTTGGATTTTGAAGCCGTGAACCGGGGTTGAAGGATGTCCGCGTTCCAGCAGGTTTATCCCATCCGGCGCGTCGCGTGCGCCGCCGCCCCTGAGGACTC